>JBEVJD010000119.1:0-8949 GCA_040510435.1 Pyrinomonadaceae bacterium
CCGCGCGGGTAAACGCGCCCGTCCGCTCACACATCAAATTTAGAGCCTAATTCCGACATGAGGAGGCTCTTTTTCATGAGTTTTCGAGATTCCATCATTCGAGACAGATTAACGAACGGGCGCGCCGGCCGGCTCCTGCTTTCGACCGCTTTGGCGTTTATCGTCGCGGCCTTCGGCGGCGTCGCGGCGGTGGCCGACGAGCCCGCCCCGGCGTTTGACGCGGCCGTGAGCGCCGCGCAGGGCTCTTACGCCGACGTGCTGGCGCGCGTCACGCCCGCGGTCGTCACCGTCCGCGCCTCGCGCCGCACGCGCGAGGCTCAGCAGTTCCCTTTCATGGACGACCCGGCGCTCCGCGAACTGTTCGGCGAGCGCTTCCGCCAGCAGCAGCCGCGCGGTGAGGAGCGCGTCGAGCGCGGCCTCGGCTCCGGCGTCATCGTCAGCGCCGACGGTTACATTTTGACGAACCACCACGTCGTGGACGGCGCGGAGGATATCCGCGTCGAGCTGAACGACGGCCGGGCGCTCGTCGCCAAAGTGGTCGGGTCTGACGCGCCCTCCGACCTCGCCGTGCTCAAGGTCGAGGCGGCGGGGCTGCCCGTCCTCCCGCTGGGCGACTCCGACAAGGCGCGCGTCGGCGACGTGGCGCTCGCGGTCGGGAACCCCCTCGGCATCGGGCAGACGGTGACCTCGGGCATCGTCTCGGCCAAGGGGCGCACGACGGGGCTGTCCGACGGGAGCTTCGAGGACTTCATCCAGACCGACGCCGCCATCAACCGCGGCAACTCGGGCGGCGCGCTCGTCAACACTTCGGGCGAGCTGATCGGCATCAACTCGCAAATCTTCTCGCCGACGGGCGGCAACATCGGCATCGGCTTCGCCATCCCCTCGAACATGGCGAAGGACGTGATGGGGCAGTTGATTAAGACGGGCAAGGTGCGCCGCGGCATGCTCGGCGTCAACATCCAGAACGTGACGGCCGACCTCGCCGCGAGCCTCGGGCTCGGGCAGGCGCGCGGCGCCATCGTGAGCGGCGTGCAGGCGGGCGGCCCGGCCGACCGCGCCGGTCTCAAGCGCGGCGACATCATCACGGCCTTCAACGGCACGCCCGTCAACGACAACAACTCTCTGCGCAACGCCGTCGCGCGCACGCAGCCCGGCAGCACCGCGGCCGTCACCGTCTCGCGCGACAACCGCGAGCAGCAGCTCCGCGTCACGCTCGGCGAACTGCCCACCGACTCGGCGCGCGGCGGGCGCGAGGAGCCGACGGGCGAGCGCGAAGACACCGGCGGGCTCGGGCTCAGAGTCCAGCCCCTCAGCCCCGCGCTCGTGCAGAGGTTTAATCTGAAGGACGCGGGCGCCGGTCTCGTCGTCACCGACGTGGCGCAGGCCGGGGCCGGCGCCGAGGCCGGACTTCAGCCGGGCGACGTGATCGAAGAAGTTAACCGCCGGCCCGTCGGCACGCTCGCGGAGTTGCAGGCGGCGCTCAAGGGCACGGGCACGCGCCCCGCGCTCCTGCTCGTCAACCGCGGCGGCGACAGCCTCTTCCTCCCCGTCCGCCCGCGCGCGCAGGCGCCGACGCGCTGACCGAACGTTCGACCTAACTGTCGCTTGTGGTAACTCAAAAGCATTAACCACAAAGACACGGAGGCACGGCTGGTTGAGTTATCTCTTCAAAGCCGTGCCTCCATGTCTCTGTGGCTAACTTCGTACCGTTCACCTTTACGCGCCGGCCGTGTTAATCTCGCCGCCGTGTTCCCAAACTCTCCCGAACACGCCCCTTCCCCGCACCGACGAAAGGAACCTCCGATGCGTAGACGAACCGCTTCTCTCCTGCCCGTCCTGCTCGCCGCCCTGCTCGCCGTGAGCGCCTTCGCGCGCCCGCAGCAGCAGCCGGCGACGCCGCCGCCGGCCCAAGAGACGCCCGCGAAGCCGCAACAGCCGGGGCAGACGACGCCGGAGGACGAAGACGACGAAGAGGTCGTGCGCATCACGACCAACCTCGTGCAGGTGGACGCCGTCGTCACCAACCGCGACGGCAAGCAGGTGACGAACCTCGCGGCCGAGGACTTCGAGATTCTTGAGAACGGACGCCCACGCGAGGTGACGAACTTCTCCTACGTCCGCGTCGCGCGGCCCACGACGGCGCCCGAGGCCGAGCGGCCGCGCAGGAACGAGCGCGCGGGCGCCGGCCCGCCCGTGCCGCCCGCGCGCCTGGCCCCCGGGCAGGTGCGCCGCACCTTCGCGCTCGTCGTGGACGACCTGTCGATGTCGGCCGAGAGCATCCAGATGGCGCGCGGCGCGCTGCGCAAGTACGTGGACGAGCAGATAGAACCCGGCGACCTCGTCGCCATCATCCGCACCGGCGCGGGCGTCGGGGCGCTCCAGCAGTTCACCAACGACCGGCAGGCGCTCTACCGCGCCATCGAGCGCCTGCGCTGGTCGCCGCGGCGCGGCGGCAAGGCGACCCCGCTCGAAACGACGCTCGACGCGAGCGTCATCGGCGGGGTGCCCGAAGGCGTGGACGACTACCGCTCGCAGGACAAAGACTACGACGAGTTCCGGCAGGAGATTTTCACGGTCGGCACGATGGGCGCGCTCAACTTCGTCGTGCGCGGCCTGCGCGAGATGCCGGGGCGTAAGGCCGTCATCCTCTTCTCCGACGGCTTCTCGCTGCGCGACTCGAAGGGCGACGCGACGCGCTACACGCGCGGCCTTGAGCGGCTGATCGACCAGGCCAACCGCGCCTCCGTCGTCTTCTACGCGGTGGACGCGCGCGGGCTCCAGGCCGGGGGGTGGTCGGCGGCCGACAACACTTCGGGGAGCCCCGCGGGCTCGGGCGGCCCCCCGGGCATCCCGACGCACCAGATTGGCCAGCGCCTTCTGGGCCCGCGCAACGCACAAATTTTCGCGACGCAGGCCGGACTCTCCATGCTCGCCAACGCGACCGGCGGCACGGCGCTCATCAACCGCAACGACCTCAACCGCGGGATACGCAACGCGCTCGACGACATGAGCGGCTACTACCTCATCGGCTACCGGCCGGACGATTCGGCCTTCGACCCCAAGACGGGGCGCGTGCGCTTCAACAGCCTCAAGGTCAGGGTGAAGAACCGTTCCGACCTCAAGGTGCGCACGCGCAGCGGCTACGTGGGGACGCCGGAGGCCGAGGCGCCGCCGCGCACGCGCACGCGCGCCGAGCAGTTGATGGCCGCGCTCGTCTCGCCCTTCGGCGCGGCCGGCGTCAACCTGCGGCTCACCTCCTTCTTCATCGACGCGCCGGGCGCCGGCACGTCCGTGCGCTCGATGCTGCTCATTGACCCGCGCACGCTCACCTTCGAGCGCCTGCCGGACGGGCAGCACCAGACGAAGCTCGACATCATCGCCGTCACCTTCGGCGAGGACGGCCGCGTCGTAGACCAGCTCAACCGCATCAAGACCATCCGCGTCCCCGCCGACGCGCTCGAACGCTTCAAGAAGGAGGGCATGGTCTACGACCTCAACGTCCCCGTGCGCAAGCCGGGCGCCTACCAGCTCCGCATCGCCGTGCGCGACTCCGCGACCGAGCGGACGGGCTCGGCCGGCCAGTTCGTCGAGGTGCCCGACCTGTCGAAGAGACGGCTGGCGCTCTCCGGCCTCATCGTCGCCTCGCCCGCGCCGCCGTCCGCGGCGAAGGTCATGCCGGCGGGGCTCACGGAACAGCAGACCGACCCGGCGACGCGCCGCTTCCGTCGCGGGGCGCTGCTCGACTACGGCTTCGTCATCTACAACGCGAAGCCCGACCGCGCGACGGCGCGCCCGCGACTGACGATACAGGCGCGCCTCTTCCGCGAAGGGCAGCAGGTCTACGCCGGCCAGCCGCAGCCCTTCGACCCCGCGCAGCAGTCGGGGCTCGAACGCATCGAGGCCGCGGGACGTCTCCAACTCGGCGCCGCGCTCGAACCCGGCGAGTACGTCCTCCAACTCGTCGTCACCGACGCTCTCGCCGGCAAATCCAACGCCGTCGCCACGCAGTGGATAGACTTCGAGCTGGTCAACTGAGCCCGCGCGGCGTGCGATAAAGAGGAAGACGGTTCAACACGGAGACACGGAGACACAGAGACACGGCTCGTTGAGTTTAGTCCTCAACGAGCCGTGTCTCTGTGTCTCCGTGCCTCCGTGTTTTATTCTTTCAGAGCAGACCGCCGTGCCCGCTCTCTTTGGCGAGCCTGTGCAGTTCTTTCAGGCGCTCGGCCTGATCGCGGCGTGCGACGAGGAGGCAGTCGCCGGCATCAACGATGACTAAGTCCGAGACGCCGAGCGTGAAGACCGGGCGGCCCTCGGCGGCGTGGACAAGGCAGCCGCTCGTGTCGAGCGCGACCACCTCGCCGCGCGTCGCGTTCGCCCTCTCGCCTTCCGCGCCGAGTTCGTAGACGGCGGCCCAAGTCCCCACGTCGCTCCACCCCGGGTCTGTGACGACCGTGGCGAGCCCCGAGGCTTTCTCGAAGACCGCCGTGTCTATGGGCTCGCGGTCGAGCCCCGCGAACGCCTCCGCCATCGCCCCGGCCTCGCGCACAGTCCCGAGGTGCGGCTCCAACTTCATCAGCGCCTCGTAATGTGCGGGCTTGTGCCGGCGTATGAGTGCCAGCAGGCGCGACGCGACCCACGCGCTCATCCCCGGATTCCAGAAGTACGAGCCGTCGTCGAGGAAGGCGCGCGCGCGCGCGGCGTCGGGCTTCTCCTCGAAGCCGGCTATCCGGTACGCGCCCTCAAAGTCTTGCAGAGCCTCGCCCGCACGGATGTAGCCGTAGCCGGTGGCCGGGTGCGTGGGGCGCACGCCGACGATGACGCCCTCGGTCTCGCGCGCCACGCGCGCCGACTCCAGCAGCGCGCGGCGGAACTCTTCGCCGTCGCGGAAGTACGAGTCGGCCCAGCCGACGAAGATGACGGCCTCGGGGTCGTGCCGCGCGACGTGGAGCGCGCCCAGACCCACGGCGAGATTCGTCCCCAGCGGGAACGGCTCGCCGACGATTTGACCGGGCGGCACCTCGGGCAGCTCCGCGCGCGTCTGTTCGACGTGGCGCGCGCCTGTGACGACCCACACGTCGCGCGCGGGGATGACGGGCAGCACGCGCTCGACCGTCTGCCTCAACAGCGACGCCTCGCCCGCGAGCGCGTGGAACTGCTTCGGCCGCGCCTCGCGCGACAGCGGCCACAGACGCGTCCCCGCGCCGCCCGCGATGAAGACCGCCTTCAACCCTTCGACCATCTCGACTAATGCTCCTCCTGCTCCTGGAGAGAAGTAGGCGGCTAAGAGGGTGCTGGGTGTTAGGTGTTAGGTGTTGGATAAGAGCCGCTTGTCTTCCCCATCACCCAACACCTAACACCCAAAACCTTCTTACTGCCTGCTGCCATCTGCCTACTGCCTACCATCTCTGTCTCGTCCGAGCGGCGACCATTATAACTATCGTCAGAGCCTCCTCAACTCGAACGCGTCGAGCCACACGCCGCCGAAGGCTGGGCACGGCGCATTCGCGCACGGCCTTCGGCGGAGCGCGACGCGCACGGCCCCCGCGGGCGGCGCGTTGAACTCAAGCGCGAACTCCTGCCAGCCGCCCGAAGTCGCGGGGAGCGTCGCCGACTCCGCCAACGCCCCGCCCGACTTCGACGCCGAGACGACCTCTAAGAACGGCGGCCCGCCCGTCACCAGCTCCTTCGTGCGCGCCCAGAACGCGAGGCGGTAGCGCGCGCCCGGCTCGACCGCGATGAGCCGCGAGACGGCCGCGTCGGGCGACTCGGACTTGCCCGCGTACTCGACCTTCAGACTGTGCGCGCCCTCGCGCGGCTCGGCGGCGTCGAGCGAGAGCCTGACGTTCTGCGCGTCGCGCGCGAAGCGCCAGCCGAACCCGTCCTCGTCCGAGCGCGCCCCGCCCTCGAACCCGCCGTCGTCGAACGCGCCGACCGCGCCGCGCCCCTCCGTCCAGACGCCGTAAGCGTCGTGGAAACGCTCCGCCGCTATCAGGTCGGCGACGAGAGCGCGGCGTGACTCGTGCGTAAACTCAACTCCCGATTCGCGCAGGAGCTTGAGCCCGTCGTCCGGCTCGCCCTGTTTGATTAAGAACCTGACGACGGCCAGCGTCTCTTCATTCGTGCGCGGGCTCGCGGCGCGCGCGAGCGCCGGGGCGTCCCTGCCCGAGGCGTGCCAGATCGTCTGGAGCATGTTCGGGTAGAGCGAAGGGTCGCCCGCCGCCGCGCGGCGCAGCTCCGCGAAAGCCTCCTCGCGCGAGCCCGAGCGTAGCAGCGCGTTACCCAACTGCCAGCGCGGCTGTGCGTACGACGGCGCGAGCCGCGCCGCCTCGACGAGCGCCGCCAACGCGCCCGCAGCGTCGCCCGCGCGCTCGCGCGCCTTCCCCAGTTCGAGCCAGAGGACGTGATCCCTCGGCCGCAACGTCAGCGCGCGCTCATACGCGACGGCCGCGCCGGCCACGTCGCCCGCGTTCGAGAACAGCCACGCGCGCGCGAAGTGTGCGTCCGGGTCTGAGGGCGCGAGCGCCGCGGCCAGCTCCGCCTCCTGCGACGCGCGCGCGCGCAGGGAGTGCTCCGCGACGAAGCGCGCCGCCCCCACGCGCAGCGAAGTCCAACCGAGCCAGCACGCGACGCAGACCGCAACGGCCGCCAGCAACAGCCGCGCGGGCGCCGGGAGCGCGCGCGTCTCGCCCGAAGTTGTTCGTCTGTCCGGCGTCACAACAGGTCTGTAGAAGAAGGGTTGCGAGTTAAGGCGCGCGGCCGAGCCTTCCGAAAAAGTTTGTGCCCCCGAGAGTCCCGGGGGCACTTGAAGTAGGACGGAGGCGTCGGGTTGTCTGCTCGGGACTTCAACATCAGGGCGCGCAGCCGCTGGGCGGTGTGAGCGGGCTCGTCGTGCCCGGTATCGGCGTGCAGTTGGGCGGCTCCGGGTTCTCGCTGTCGCTGATGAACTCGTGCGCGATGATGGCGAAGGCTCCCACGATGCCCGCGGTCAGCGCGGTGGCCGTGCCCGAGCTTAAGCCGCCCGCGGTCACGCCCGGCGTGACGCCGGTGTTGATGGGGACAACGCCTCCGGCCGCGTCGTCACAGATTTCGATGACGCGGTCGTCCGAGTCGGTCGTGATGGTCTTGCCCTTCGACTGCACCGTCCCCGTCACGCCCGCGTCGGCCGCGAGTCGGACGCAGCCGCTTATGACGACGACGTTGATCTTGCCCTCGCCGAAGGTCAGCGTCACGTTCGAGCCCGGCCTGATCTCGACGCTGCCGAGCCCCGGCAGTTGCACCGTCGCGGTCGTCCCCGCGGGCGTCTGTATCTGCTGGCCCGAGAAGATTGTCTCGCCCGTCCTCGCGTTGTTGCCGTTCACAGCGACGGGGTTGTCGCCCGTGGTGGTCAGTCTCCCCTGAGCCTGCGGCGAGGGCGCGACGACGACCGCGCCGACCTCTTCCGGCGCGGCCAGCGCGAAGCCGCCGGAGGCGTAGACCTGCAAGACCGCGGCGAGCGCGATGGCGACGGCCTTCGTCGTTCTGCTCTTGTGGATTTTCATCGGAGACCTCTCGGGCGTTCGGCGCGTGTCGCGGGGTCGCGGCCTGCTCCGAGTCATGCGAAGTGTATCCGCGCCCCGCGACGAGCGTCAATACTCTCTGCGGCTAGTTTTTTGCACACCCTCCGGCGCGCCCGACTCGACATCAGCCGCGGCCAGAGCCACGAGCGCCGCGCAGACGAAGGCATTCGCCGTGACGTGCAGCCCGAAGTCTACGAGGCTGTGGACGGCGACGCCGAAGAGCCCCGCGAGCGCGCCCAGGGCTGCCGCGCGCTCGAACCGCGTGCCCTCACGCAGCCGTGCGCGCGCGCGCCGCACGAAGAGGAACAGGAACGCCGCGAGCAGTAAGACCCCGACGACTCCGGCCGACGCGAGCAGTTCTAAATAGTCGTTGTGCGCCTGCCGCGGCGCCATCACGCCGGAGCCGCCGTGCGTCGTCCTGATGGCGATCCAGTAACCGCCGAGCCCCACGCCCGCGAGCGTGTGTCGCTCGAACAGTCGCCAGGTGTCGGCCCAGATGCCGACGCGCCCCGCGCGCACCGCGTCGCCCGCCACCGCCTCTTCGCCCACCGCGCTCATGCGCTCGGCCAGAGGGTCGCCGCCCATCCAGACCGTCCCGAACACGACCGCGACGAGCAACACCGCCGCGAGCGCGACGCGCGCCGCCGCCGAGCGCGCGAACCGCGCGGCCGCCGAGTCACCGTCTCTCCCTTCTTTAAGTTCGCGCGCGCGCGTCGCGCCGAAGGTCGCGGCGAGGAAGATGAACTGGCAGAAGACCGCGAAGATGCCGCCGCGCGAGTTCGACAACACGACCGCCGACCACACGGGCACGGCCGCCGCCGAGCAGAGCAGCCTCTTCCCGCGCCCCACGCCGCGCCCGACGATCAACCCGAGCGCGAGCCCTAAAGACATCTCCGCGAGGTACGCGAAGTGGTTCCTGCTGACGAACTGCCCGTAGCCCTCGCCCTTCTGCAACAGCGGCAGGACGAAGCCCAACGGCTCGCGCTGCGACGACTGCCGGAAGATGCCGAACAGCGCGCTCGCAACCCCCACGCAGACGACCGTCGCGACGAGCGCGCGCAGCCGCCGCTCCGTCGAGCCGTAGCGCATCAACATCGCCGCGTAGAGCGTGAACGCCAGGAGCCTCAGCGCGAAGACGCGCGACTCGTAAGGGTCGAAGCTGACTACGCCGACGGCGGGGAGCGACACCGACTGTAAGAACGCGAGCGCCGCGAGCGCGAGGCACGGCAACAGAATCGCGTGCGCGCGCGTCAGCCAACGCCCCGTCAACGCGCCCTCGACGGCCCAGAGCGCCGCGAGTAAGAAGACCAACGCGTCGAACAGTCCAGTCCACCACGGCTCGACCGAGCCGTACGGCACGGCGACGAGCGGCAGCAGCGCCAGGAGC
>JBEVJD010000120.1:0-20547 GCA_040510435.1 Pyrinomonadaceae bacterium
TGATGGACACGTTGCGCCTGAGCTTCTACTACGACCCGCGCCGCTTCGACGTGGAGGCCGTCGTTCGATTCTCCGAGCAGTACCTGACACTGCTGGGCGCGTCCGTCGAGTCGCCCGACGCGCCCGTGGGCGCGCTCGCACTGCTCGGCGAGAGGGAGCGTGACCGACTGCTCGTGGAATGGCAGGGGGCGACGGCTCCCTTCCCGCACGACCGCTGCCTGCACCAGCTCGTTGAGGAGCAGGCGGCGCGCACGCCCGAGCGGACGGCGGTCGTCTACGAAGACGATGAGCTGAGCTACGCGGAGTTGAACGGGCGCGCCAACCAACTCGCGCGTCGGTTGCGCGAGTTAGGCGTCGGCCGCGACTCGCTGGTCGGCATCATGACGGAGCGCTCCGTCGAGATGGTCGTCGCGCTGCTGGGCGTGCTGAAGGCGGGCGGGGCCTACGTGCCGCTCGACCCGGCCTGCCCGCGGGAGCGCCTCGCCTTCATGCTGGAGGACGCGGCCGTCCACGTCCTCCTCACCCAGCAGCATTTGGTGGAAAGATTGCCCGAGCCGCGCTCAGAGGTCATCGCGGTCGATTCTGAGTGGGAGACCATCTCGCGGCAGAGCGCCGAGAACTTACAGAATGTCGCGGGGGCGGACGACCTCGCCTACGTCATCTACACGTCGGGCTCGACGGGACTGCCCAAGGGCGTGATGATCCGGCACCGCTCCGTGCTCAACCTCTTGGCGGCGCTGGAGCAGGTCGTCTATTCCAACCATCCGGGGGTGCGACGCGTCAGCGTCAACGCGCCGCTCTCGTTCGACGCCTCCGTCAAGCAGTTGATTCAACTGGCGCACGGGCGCACGCTGTGCGTCGTGCCGGAATGGGTGCGGCGCGACGGGGTGGCGTTCGGTGAGTACGTCTCGCGGCGGCGCATCGAACTGCTCGACTGCACGCCCGCCCAGTTGCGCCTGATGGAGACTCTGCCCGACGCTTCGCAGACCGGCGGCACGCGCTACCCGTGGGTGGCGCTGGTGGGCGGCGAGGCCATCGACCCGCCGCTCTGGCGGCGGCTGGCCGCCGACTCTCACACTGCCTACTACAACGTCTACGGGCCGACCGAGTGTACCGTAGACGCCACCTGCGCTCGCGTCTCCCCGCAGCTCGCCGTGCCGACCATCGGGCGCGCCCTGCCCAATGTCAGGACTCTCGTTCTGGACGGGAGGGGGCAACTCGCCCCCGTCGGCATGGCTGGTGAGCTGTGCCTCGGAGGCGAGGGCGTCGCCAGAGGCTACCTGCGCCGCGAGCGGCTGACCGAAGAGAAGTTCATCGCTGACCCGTTCTCCGCCGAGGCGGGGGCGCGGCTCTACCGGACGGGCGATCTCGCCCGTCACCTCCTCGACGGCACGTTGGAGTACGTCGGGCGCATCGACCGGCAGGTCAAGCTGCGGGGCTACCGCGTCGAGCCGGGCGAGGTCGAGGCGGCCGTCGCGAGCCACCCCGGCGTGCGCGAGTGCGCCGTCGTGGCGAGAGAGGACGAGCCGGGCGACCGGCGTCTCGTCGCTTACGTCGTAATCAATCGAGAGGTGAGCATCGGAAGCTGGCAGGAGTATCTGAAACACAAACTGCCGGAGTACATGCTGCCCACAGCTTTTGTGGAGATGGCGACGCTGCCGTTAACGCGACATGGGAAGGTTGACTGGCAGGCATTGCCCGCGCCGGAGGCGGGCGTAGGCGCGAACAGGGGAGACCTGCGGGGCGCGCGCACGCCCGTCGAGGAGATACTGGCCGGGCTGTGGGCGGAAGTGCTGCACGTGAGGGAGGTGGGGATAGATGAGAACTTCTTCGAGCTGGGCGGGCACTCGCTGTTGGCGACGCAGTTGATGTCGCGGGTGCGTGAGGCGTTCGGGGTGGAGGTGGCGCTGCGCAGGCTCTTCGAGGAACCGACCGTGGCCGAACTGGCCGCGCACATCGAAGACATCATCACTCAGGAAGTAGAAAAAATGGCCGAAGAGGATGTCCTGAAGATGCTGTGAGCGTCGGTCTTCCGACACAGGGGTAAGCATGCCTGGTACAGATAATCTCGCGGAAAGAACGGCGGAACTCTCGGCCGCGAAGCGAGCGCTGATCGAGAAGCGTTTACGCGGCGGGCGCTCGGAAACGAAGCGGCCGCAGGTAATTCCCAGGCGTTCAGAATGGGAGCCCGCCGTCCTGTCGTTCGCGCAACAGCGGTTGTGGTTCATCGACCAGTTGGAACGGGGAAGCTCCTTCTACAACACCCCGGTCGCCGTGCGTCTGAGCGGAGTGCTTCAGCAGGAGGTACTCGAAAGGACTTTATCGGAGATAGTCCGGCGACATGAGACCTTACGCACACACTTCGCGGAGGTTGACGGTAAGCCCGTACAGATCATCTCGCCTGCCGCGCCGCTGCCGCTGCCGGTCACAGACCTGAGCGGGCTGGCCGAAGCCGAGCGTGAGGCCGCCGCCGCCCGGCTCGCGTCGGAAGAGGCGGCAATTCCTTTCGACCTCGGCACCGGGCCGCTCATCAGGGCGAGGCTGCTGCGTCTCTCCGCCGAAGAGCACGTCGTGTTGTTGACGATGCATCACATCGTCACCGACGGGTGGTCAATCGGCGTCTTCATTAAAGAGGTGGCGGCGCTCTACGAGGCGTACACGCGGGGGCGGACTTCGCCGCTGGCTGAGCTTGAGTTCCAGTACGCGGACTACGCGGCGTGGCAGCGCGGGTGGTTACAGGGCGAGGCGCTGGAAGCACAACTGGGCTACTGGCGCGAGCAGTTGGGCGGGCGCCTGCCGGTCTTGGAGTTGCCGACCGACCGGCCGCGTCCCGCCGTGCAGAGTTTCCGGGGAGCGCGCTGCACTCTGAGGCTTTCGCCGCAGTTAGTCGAATCACTCACTTCGCACGGCCGGCGTGAGGGCGTGACGCTGTTCATGACGCTGCTGGCCGCCTTCCAAACCCTCCTCCACCGCTACACGCAGCAGGATGACGTGCTGGTCGGGACGGCCATCGCCAACCGCAACCGCGCCGAGACCGAACAACTGATCGGCTTCTTCGCCAACACGCTGGTGATGCGAACGAGCCTCGCGGGCGACCCGACCTTCATAGAAGTTTTACACAGAGTGCGAGAGGTGAGTCTGGGGGCGTACGCGCACCAGGACCTGCCGTTTGAGAAGCTGGTCGAGGAGTTGCAGCCGGAACGGAGCTTGAGCCACCTGCCTCTGTTCCAAACTATGTTCATCCTGCAAAACGCGCCGTTGCAGAGGCTGGAACTGGACAGCCTCAAGTTGAGCCCGCTGGAGGTGGACAACTGGTCGGCGAAGCTCGACCTGCTCCTTACCATGACCGAAGACCCGCAAGGGCTGACCGGGACGTGGATATACAACACAGACCTATTCGACGCGACGACCGTCGAACGGATGATGGTTCACTTCCAGACGTTGCTGGAAGGCGTCGCGGCTGACCCGCATCAGAAAATCTCGACGATGCCGCTGCTGAGTCAGGAAGAGTGGCGGCAGTCGGTCGTCGAATGGAATAGCGCCACCTCCGAGCAGGGCGGCTCCCGTTGCATGCAGGAACTGTTCGAGGAGCACGCGGAACGGACTCCGGACGCGGTGGCGGTGGTCTACGAGGACGAGGAGTTAAGTTATGACGAACTCAACCGGCGCGCCAACCGGTTGGCACACTACCTGAAGAGGCTGGGGGCGGGGCCGCAGGTGTTGGTCGGCATCTGTGTGGAGCGGTCGGTCGAGATGATAGTCGGGCTGTTGGGCATCCTGAAGGCGGGCGCGACGTACGTGCCGCTCGACCCGACCTACCCGTCCGAACGCCTGGCCTTCATGGTGGAAGATTCGCGGACGCCGATCCTGCTCACGCAGGAACGACTCGTCCCGATTCTGCCGGCGCAAGGAACGCGGGTCGTGTGTCTCGACGCGGATTGGCACCTCATCGCTCAAGAGGGGGCGGAGAATCCCTCGACCGCCGTGACGCCGGAGAATCTGGCCTACGTCATATACACTTCCGGCTCGACGGGCAGGCCGAAAGGCGTCATGGTCTGTCATCGCGCCGTCGTGCACCTCTTCCACGCCCTTCAGCCCAGGATCGGCTTCGACGCGCGTGACGTGTGGACTGTGGTTCACTCGTATGCTTTTGATTTTTCGGTCTGGGAAATTTGGGGCGCGCTATTGCATGGCGGACGGCTGGTCATCGTCCCCTCGTGGGTCGCACGAACGCCCTCGGCGTTTTACGAACTGCTCAGGACGCAACGCGTGACGGTCTTGAACCAGACGCCTTCGGCCTTCGCACAGTTGATCGGAGAACGGGAAGAGAGCGATTGGGACTCCGGAGAGTTAGCCCTCAAGGTGGTCGTGTTAGGCGGAGACACGCTTCCACAGGATTTGCTCACAAAGATGGGACGGGGCAGTACGCCCGTGTGGAATTTCTACGGGCCGACGGAAGCCACGGTGTGGACGACACTACAGGAGCTTGACAGAGCAGACGGCGTTGTCTCCGTCGGGCGGCCGATGGCAGACACGCAGGTCTACATCCTGGATAGACGGCAGCAGCCGGTGCCCGTGGGCGTTGCCGGCGAACTCTACATCGGCGGCGACAATCTCTCGCACGGCTACCTCAACCGCCCCACGCTGACGGCCGAGAAGTTCATCACACACCCCTTCAGTGGGAAGGCGGGCGCACGTCTCTACCGCACGGGCGACTTGACGCGCTACCTGTCCGACGGGCGGATAGAGTTCCTCGGGCGCATCGACCATCAGGTAAAAATCAGGGGCTTCCGCATCGAGCTGGGAGAGGTTGAGGCGGCGCTGACGACACACCCGTCGGTGGACGAGTGCGTGGTCGTAGCGCGCGAAGACATGGCGGGCGACAAGCGTCTGGTCGCCTACGTCGTGTGCGGGGCCGAAGAAGAAGACGGCGCCGCGAGGTGGCGCGAGCATTTGCGGGAGCGGCTGCCGGAGTACATGTTGCCGTCGGTCTTCGTGCGACTGGCGTCGCTGCCGCTGACGGCCAACGGCAAAGTTGACCGCCGCTCGCTGCCCGCGCCGGAGGCGGACGGGGCCGCGAACAGGGAAGACCTGCGGGGCGCGCGCACGCCCGTCGAGGAGATACTAGCCGGGCTCTGGGCGGAGGTGCTGCACGTGAGGGAGGTGGGGATAGATGAGAACTTCTTCGAGCTGGGCGGGCACTCTCTTTTGGCGACGCAGTTGATGTCGCGGGTGCGGGAGGCGTTCGGGGTGGAGGTGGCGCTGCGCAGGCTCTTCGAGGAACCGACCGTGGCGGGATTGGCCGCGCACGTCGAGCAGTTGCTCAAGAGCACGGAAGCATTGGCCGCACCCCCGATGGTGAGAGCTTCGAGAGACGGACACCTGCCGCTTTCATTTGCGCAGCAGAGATTATGGTTCGTTAACCAACTGGAGCAGGCCAACCCCTTCTATAACATTCCTGTGGCCGTGAGGCTGAGCGGCACATTAGACATCGGGGCGCTGGAACGGACGCTGACGGAGGTAGTCAGACGGCACGAGGCGCTGCGGACGCACGTCGCGGAGGTCGAAGGCGAGCCCGTGCAGGTCATCTCGCCGGCAGCACCAGTGCCGCTGCCTTTGACAGACCTCGGCGGATTAGAGGAAGCAGGGCGGGAGGCGGAGGCGAGGCGGCTGACGACGGCGGAGGCGGGCACGCCCTTCGACCTGAAGAGGGCGCCGCTCGTCAGGGCGAGGCTGCTGCGGCTGTCTGCCGCAGAGCACGTCGTGCTGCTCACCATGCACCACATGGTCTCGGACGGCTGGTCGTTCGGCGTACTCATCGGGGAAGTGGCCGCACTCTACACCGCGTTCGCGCAGGGGCGGCCTTCTCCTCTGGCGGAGTTGGAGTTGCAGTACGCGGACTACGCGGCGTGGCAGCGCGAGTGGCTGCGGGACGAGGCGCTGGAAGAGCAGTTGAGCTACTGGCGCGGACAGTTGGGAGGGCGCCTGCCGGTGCTGGAACTGCCGACCGACCGCCCACGCCCGGCCGTGCAGACTTACCGCGGGAGTCACAGGACATACACGCTCCGCGATGAGGTGGCGGCGGGCGTCAGGGAACTGAGCCGCCGGGAAGGCGTGACGTTGTTCATGACGCTGCTGGCGGCCTTCCAGGTGCTGCTGCACCGCTACAGCGGGCAGGACGACATCCTCGTCGGCTGCTTCATCGCCGGCCGCAACCGCAAGGAGGTGGAGCCCCTCGTCGGCTGCTTCGTCAACACGCTGGTGCTACGCACCGACCTCGGCGGCAACCCCGGGTTCCGCGAACTGCTGCGGCGCGTGCGCGAGGTGACGCTGTCGGCCTACGCGCACCAGGACGTGCCGTTCGAGAAACTGGTCGAGGAGTTGCAGCCCGCGCGCAGCCTCAGCCACACGCCGCTCTTCCAGGTGGCCTTCGGGATGCAGAACACGCCCGCCGAGAGGGTGGAGCTGCCGCAGTTAGCGATGAGCAACGTGAGCGGGGAGGACGGTACCGCGAAGTTCGACCTGACGCTGACGGCGGCGGAGACCGAGGGCGGGTTGCGGGTGTCGTGGAACTACAACACGGAGATGTTTGACGAGGAGACGGTGGGGCGGATGGCGCGCCACTACGAGCGCATCGTCGAGGCCGTGGCCGCCGTGCCTGAATTGCGCGTCCCGGAGATAGAGTTGCTCGGCGCCGACGAGCGGGAGCTACTGCTCGTCGGGTGGAATCAGACTAAGTGCGACTACCCGCACGACCGCTGCTTACATCAACTCATCGAGGCGCAGGCAGCGCTCGCCCCCGAGCGGGTGGCGGTCGTCTACGAGGACGCGGGGCTGAGTTACGGCGAGCTAAACGCGCGCGCCAACCAACTAGCGCGCCACCTGCGCGCCCTCGGCGTCGGCCCCGACTCGCCGGTCGGCGTGATGATGGAGCGTACGGCGGAGATGTTGGTGGCGCTGCTGGGCGTGCTCAAGGCCGGGGGCGCTTACGTTCCGCTCGACCCTGCGTACCCCTCCGACCGTCTCGCCTTCATGCTGGAAGACTCGCGCGCCGGGGTTCTGCTCACCGAGCGTCACCTTGCCGGCGCGCTGCCCGGAGTGCGGGCGCGGGTCATCGCGCTCGACGCCGAGTGGGAGCCCATCTCGCGGCTGGGTGCCGGCAACCCCGAGAACGTGACTTCCCCGTCGAACCTCGCCTACGTCATCTACACGTCGGGCTCGACGGGGAGGCCGAAGGGCGTGCAGGTCTCCCACGGCGCGCTCGTCAACTTCCTCTCCTCCATGACCGGCCGCCCCGGGCTCTCGCGTTCCGACATCCTGCTCTCGGTCACCAGTCTCTCCTTCGACATCGCCGGGCTCGAACTCTTCCTCCCTCTCACGGTCGGCGCCCGCGTGGCGCTGGCGACGAGAGCCGAGGCCGCCGACGGGCTGGCGCTGGCGCGGCGGCTCTCCGACTCGCGGGTCACCGTCATGCAGGCGACGCCGTCCACCTGGCGGCTGCTGCTCGACGCGGGCTGGGGCGGAGACGAGCGCCTGACGGCTCTGTGCGGCGGCGAGGCGATGGCGTCGGCGCTGGCGGCCGAGTTGACGGCGCGCACGAGCTCGCTGTGGAACATGTACGGTCCGACGGAGACGACCATCTGGTCGGCGGTCGCCGAGGTGGCCGCGGGCGCGGCGGAGGTGACCATCGGCGGGGGCATCGCAAACACGCAGCTCTACGTATTGGACGCGAGACTGGGGCCGGCGCCGAAGGGGGTGGCGGGCGAACTCTACATCGGAGGCGACGGCCTCGCGCGGGGTTACTTGAACCGGCCCGGGCTGACGGCGGAGAAGTTCGTGCCCGACCCACACGCCGTCGAGGCGGGGGCGAGGATGTACCGGACGGGTGATTTGGTGCGGCGGCTGGCGGATGGGCGAATCAGGTTCCTGGGGCGGATAGACCATCAGGTGAAGGTGCGCGGCTATCGCATCGAGCTGGGCGAGATAGAGGCGGCGCTGGCGGCGCACGCCTCCGTCGGCGAGTGTGTGGTGGTGGCGCGAGAGGACGACCGCGGCGACAAGCGACTCGTCGCTTACCTCGTCGGGGCCTCGGACGCGCAGCCCGCCACGGCGGGCGAGCTGCGTGAGCACCTGCGGCGGCGCCTGCCCGAATACATGGTGCCGTGGGTGTTCGTGCAACTGGCGTCGATGCCGCTGACGCCCAACGGGAAGGTTGACCGAAAGGCGCTGCCCGACCCCGAACTCGACGACGAGGCAGGCAGGGGCGGCAGACGGCAGCCACGGACTCCCGTCGAGGAGGTGCTGGCCGGCATCTTCGCCGAGGTGCTGCGGGTCAGGGAAGTGGGAGTAGACGAGAGCTTCTTCGAATTGAGGGGGCACTCGCTGTTGGCGACGCAGTTGATGTCACGCGTGCGCGAGGCGTTCTCCGTCGAGGTGGCGCTGCGCAAGCTCTTCGAGGGGCCGACCGTCGCCGAACTGGCCCAACACATCGAGGAACTGCTCAGGGGCGGCAAGGCGATACCGGCGCCGCCCGTCGTACGCGCCCCGAGAGACGGGCGGCTGCCGCTCTCCTTCGCGCAGCAGAGACTCTGGTTCATCGACCAGCTCGAACCCGCCAACCCGTTCTACAACATCCCCGTCGCGGTGCGCCTGAGCGGCCGCTTAAACGTGGAGGCGTTAGGGCGGACGCTGACGGAGGTGGTCAGGCGGCACGAGGTGCTGCGCACACACTTCACGGAGGTCGAAGGCGAGCCCGTGCAGGTCATCTCTCCGGCCGGCGCACTGGAGCTGCCGTTGACAGACCTCGGCGGCATGAATGACGGGGCGCGCGAGAGTGAGGCGAGGCGGCTGACCGCGCAGGAGGGGCGCACCCCCTTCGACCTCGGGCGCGGGCCGCTCATCAGGGCGAGGCTGCTGCGTCTCTCCGAGGAGGAGCACGTCGCGCTGCTCACGATGCACCACATCGTCGCGGACGGGTGGTCGTTCGGCGTGCTGGTGAGGGAGCTGGCGGCGCTCTACGCCGCCTACGTGCGGGGCGAGGCGTCGCCGCTGCCGGAGTTGGAGTTGCAGTACGCGGGTTATGCGGCGTGGCAGAGAGGCTGGCTGCGAGGAGAGGTGCTGGAGGAGCAGTTGAGCTACTGGCGCAAACAACTCGGGGGGAAGCTGCCCGTGCTGGAACTGCCGTCAGACCGCCCGCGCCCGGCCGTGCAGACCTTCCGCGGCAGTCACGCCACCTCCACGCTGCGCCCCGAGGTGGCCGAAGGCGTCAGGGAACTAAGCCGGAGGGAGGGCGTCACGCCCTTCATGACGCTGCTGGCGGTCTTCCAGGTGCTACTGCACCGCTACACGAACCAGGACGACCTCGTCGTGGGCTCCGCCATCGCCGGCCGCAACCGCAAGGAGGTAGAGCCTCTCATCGGCTTCTTCATCAACACGCTGGTGCTGCGCACCGACCTCGGCGGCAATCCCGGATTCCGCGAACTGCTGCGCCGCGTGCGCGAGGTGACGCTCTCCGCTTACGCGCACCAGGACGTGCCGTTCGAGAAGCTGGTCGAGGAGTTGCAGCCCACGCGCAGCCTCAGCCACACGCCGCTTTTCCAGGTGGCCTTCGGCATGCAAAACACGCCCGCGGCGGAGCTGGAACTGCCCGGCCTGCGACTGACCTCGGTGGCAGCGGCCAACGAGGTGGGGCGCTTCGACCTGACGGTGTGGGTGGCGGAGACGGCGGCGGGAATGCAGGTGAGGTGGAGCTATAACACCGACCTGTTCGACGAGGCGACTATCGGGCGGATGCAGCGGCACTACGAGGAGTTGCTGGGGAGCGTCGTGGCGGAGCCGGGCGCCCGCCTGAGCGCGCTCAACATGCTTACCGCCGCCGAGCAAGCGCAGCAATTAACGAAGGAAAATGAACTGGCAAAATCAGTCTACAAGAAGTTCATGAGCGCAAACCTGAAGCCGGTCAGCCTGCCGAAGACTGCGCCGTAGGGTTTACTGTCTTCCCGATTACCCCTCGGGACGGTCTAGCTCTCTCCACTCTGAGTCATAGATAGGAGCCTCTTACGATGTCAAACACAAGGAAACGAATCGTCGTCGCCGGCTTAGGCCGACAGGGATGGGCTGTCGTCAGACAACTTCTCAAGCTATGGGAAGGAGACGATAGATATCAGATTTACGTTTACGACTTGAACGCCGAACACGAGGACAAACTCCTCGAAGGTCTGCTCCGTCTTCGAGAGAGTATTGTCTCAACGCCCGGCTCAGAGGCCGGCGTAATCGTAAAGAAGTTGCGAGACGAAGGGCCTGACGTACGGGCCGCCATCACTAACGTGCGCCCGCAACTGCTCGTCAACGCTTCGACGTTCACCGGACACGAGTTCTACACGCAAGCCGCATTCGAGTTAGGTTGTGACTATGTTGATTTGGGACAGAACACCTGGGCGGCGCTCAAGCAGAGGGCGCTCGATCACCGCATACTCGAAGCAGGCAAAAGGATAAGGATTATCCCGGAGTGCGGGCTGGCCCCGGGGCTCATCAACATACTCGGGGCCGGGCTGTTGCAGAGCGGGGGCGACAGCCTCCAACTGCGTGTGGGCGGCCTGCCCATTGACACCGGTAAAGGCGGGGAACTTCATTACGGCCTCAGTTGGAGCCCCGAAGGGCTCATACAGGAATACACCGACGTGGTGATCGCACGTAAAGACGGGCGCATGGTAAGCATCAGCGGGTTGTACTCCAAAACTGACCGCGAGGAGCCGTCGGGAGCGGGCCCGGGGGTTGCGCCGTTCGTGGTCAACGACGAGCGACTCCGCGCGCGCCTGAGTCAACACATGGAGGAGAAGTTCCTGAGCGAGACGCCGCAGGGAGCGTGGGCCATACAACAACTCGAAGCACGCCCCACCTCTGACGGCGCCTCCCTCATGCCTTTCGATTCCGCGTTCGCGAATCTTCGGAACCTGGAATACAAGACGCTGCGGTTCTACCCGCACTTTGACCAGATCGAGAAGATGATAAGTACAGGTTCTGTAATGGAATTGAAGTCGCTGCCGCCCGCGATTCCCGACATGGTGCTCCTCCGGGTCTGGGCCGAGAGCGAGGGGGAGCCGCTGTCGATGATTGAGGGGGTCGTGCTCTGCGATAGGGATTACAGTGAAGGTGCCGAAAATGGCCTGTACTCCTTTAGTGCTATGCAGCATCTGACCGGATGGCCGACGGTGTTGGTGGCTGATGCGCTATTGAATGACGACGAGGGCGGGGCCGGCCACGCGTTATTCAGGGGGAATCATGTCTTGTGGTCGGGACGTTCACTGCACTCCGCACTCGACGGTGGAGGCGTGATCATGCCCTATGAATTAGTGGACGGTGAGAGAATGCTGGACAGGCTGGATTCTGATTTACTCATCCCGGAGCGTGAGTTCCGTCGGTCTCAAGACGGCTCTACGCGGGGCCGAGGTGCAGGAAACGGATGATGAGGGAAAAACTCGGAGAGGGCTCCGCGCAGGGAAAATCGGCGTAAGTTGTCGTCAGGTGCCTAATCGCAGATATTCGCTTCTGACCACCTGATAACATTCGCAGGCACAGTCTTCCAGTTTCTGCCGGTCGAGAATCTTTATAATGCCGCGCTTGTAGCTAATCGCCCCACCTTCTTGCAGCCGGTGAGCAGAGAGACTGACGCCTTCACGTTGGATGCCCAACATGTGGGAGATGAACTCGTGCGTCATCTGCAATTCATCCGAGCCCGAACGGTCGTGCGTCATCAGCACCCAACGGCACAAGCGCTGCTCGGTCGAGTGAAGCCGATTGCAGACGGCCGTCTGTGAGATTTGGGTGATGAGCCACTGGGTATACCGCAGCAGCGAGAGTTGAAATGCCCCGCCCCTTTTGAACTCCTCCTGCATAGCCTTCGCACTCATCTGGAGGGCGTCACCTCCGCCCTGCACGACGGCGCAGTTGGGCGTCGTATCGCCGCCCATAAATAGCGCGACGCCGACGATTCCTTCGTTACCCACCAGTCCCACTTCGGCGGTCGTGCCGTTCTCCATCGTGTAAATCAGAGATACGTGCGCGGTCGTCGGGAAGTAGACGTACTCCATCAATCCCTGAGGCTCGTAGATAATCTCGCCTAGAGTAAAGGTGACCGGCTTGAGAGCGTGCAGCATTCGTTCATAGTCTTCGGCGGGCAGACTCGCGAGTAACCGGTTGGCGTTCCACTGAGAATGTCCGAGCGATTGAGGCATGGCGCCCTCCCGGTCTTTTTGCGAGGCTTAGAAGCTGCGGGACGTGCGAAGTATACAGACTATGTGTGGTGTCGCACAACCGCGAGAGATTCCTTCATCCTTCTTCGGGCAGGCCGTTAAAGAGGGCGGGCCGGGCTCTTGGCAGCCTATGCAACTTCTGTGTGTTGGCATACAGACGGGTGCGCGGGTGGGTGATATAACCCTCAGGCATAAAGGATTGTAGTTAAAGTGAATGTTAGAACCGTCAGTGATGACCCGCGGTGGTACGCCGTCCACACGAGACCCCGGCAGGAGGGGCGGGCCGAGAGTAATCTAAGGGCCTGGGGGGTCGAGATTTTCGCCCCGAGCATTAAGGAGAGGCGCCGCGGGCGAGCTTACGGCAGTACACACGTCTTCAAACTTCTATTCCCGGGCTACCTCTTCGCCCATTTCGACGCGGGCAGGATGCTCCACAAGGTCAGCTTTACGCGTGGTGTCAACAAGGTGGTCAACGTCGGCGGGGAGCCCGCGGCCATTGACGACTCGGTTATCGAACTCATTCAATCCCGGGCCGGCGAAGACGGCTATATCAAGCTCGGCGAGCACTTCGAGGCCGGCGATAAAGTGTTAATCAAAGACGGCCCCTTCGCCAAGCTGGTCGGAGTATTCGAGCGAAAAATCAAGAGTAGCGACCGCGTGATGATTCTGCTGGAGGCCGTGCAATACCAGAGTCACGTGTTGGTAAATATCGAGCAGGTCAAGAAGATGTAGAGGACTCGGCGCGACAGTCTTCTGACGCGAAGTGGCCCCTTCAGCCCCTCATGGAAACACGGTCGGGCGGAGGGTTGTAAGAGTCCTTTGACCTCCTTGCTCGCGCGCCCGATTGGAAGCTTTATTCGGTTAAGTCGTTCCGGGCTCGAAGTAGTTTCACCAATCCAGTGCGGTAGCTGTGCCCGCTTACCGGCGCCGATCCAAACCACGTAGTCATTCGCACCACCCCGTCGGCTTTACTCTCAAATTCAATCCGCAAAGCATTCAGGTCGCGCGAGACCCGAAACGGCTAACTTCCACTGTTCCGCACGAAACGGAAACCGTGGCAAGTCCTGGCCTTGGCCGGCCCGCACGTACTGCGACGTGTTCTCGACGGCTAAAGAATCAGAGTCAATCATGAAGCAAAATAAAGTTTCAGACGGCTCCTCAGTGGTAGGCAAAGCCGTAGCCCTCGCCACGTTCGTCGGGGTCGCGCTCCTAATAGTTCTGGCGGTTTATCTGGTTCGAGCACCGGCGCCTTCGCCCGCCGGCAGCCCGGCCACAGATTTCTCCTCGGAGCGCGCGCTGAAGCACGTCGAGAGGATCGCCCGTGTGCCCCATCCGATAGGCTCTGCGGCACAGACATCGGTAAGAGACTACGTCGTCGAAGAGCTGAACCGGATGGGGGTCGCTGCCGAGGTGCAGCGCACGACCGTCACCGGCCCCACCCGCAACGGTTATCTTTCCGCCGCGACGGTCAGCAACGTCGTGGGTTTGCTCGAAGGCACCGACAACAGCAAGGCGCTCATGCTCGTCGCCCACTACGATTCGGCGCCCGCGGGCCCCGGGGCGAGCGATGACGGCGCCGGAGTCGCGGCCGTGCTCGAAGTCGTGCGCGCGTTGAAAGCCGGACAGCCTTTGCGCAACCGCATCGTCGTTCTGCTTTCGGATGGCGAGGAGGCCGGCCTCTTCGGCGCCAGGGGCTTCGTTGACGAGCACCCGTTGATGAAGGAAGTGGGACTCGTCCTGAATTTCGAAGCACGGGGGACGCACGGCCCGTCCATGCTGTTTGAGACAAGCAACCAGAATGGGTGGCTCATCAAAGAATTTGCCCGCGCCGCCCCACACCCGGTCGCCAGTTCTTTGTTCTATGAGCTTTACAAGTTGCTGCCCAACGATACCGACCTGAGTGTATTCAAGAAGGCGGGACTGCCCGCCCTTAACTTCGCGTTCATTGAAGGCTCCAGTCGTTACCACACGTCGCTCGACAATATCGAGAACCTTGACGAGCGCAGCCTACAGCATCACGGCTCATACGGTCTCGCCTTATCGCGCCACTTCGGTGGTCTGGACATGCGGCATCCGCGGGAAAGAGACGCTGTTTACTTTGACATCCTGGGCTCTGTGCTCATCCGGTATTCCACCGCCTGGGTCATTCCTCTCGTGCTTCTGGTGGCTCTGTCATATGCGGGATTGCTGGCCCTCGGACTTAAAAGAAGGCAACTCACCTTCAAGGGACTCGGGGCAGGGTTCCTGTTGACGTTGTTGAGCGTGGCGGGGGCCGGGCTGCTGGTCACGGCCGTCTGGCGGCTGGTGCGCGCGGCGCACCCCGGATACGAGCTGTTCATTGTGGGCGACCCTTATAACAGCCAGTTTTATGTGATGAGTTTCGTCGCCTTAGCCGTGGCCGTCTCCGTGTCTTTCTTCATCTGGTTCAGGAAGAAATTTAGCGCCGTCAACCTGACGCTCGGCGGGCTGTTGTGGTGGGTGATTTTGATGGTGCTGACCGGCCTCTATCTGCCGGGCGGCAGTTATCTGTTTACGTGGCCGCTGCTGTTCACGCTGGTCGCGGTCGGCGTGAACCTCATGTTGAGTTCCCGGCCCGACGTTAATGTAAAACAACATCTCGCCCTGTATCTTCTCTGCGCCCTTCCCGGAATAATTTTAGGCGTCCCCATCGTCAAGATGGCGTTCACCGGGCTGACGCTGAACTCATCCGCGTTGGTCTTGCCTCTGGTCGTGCTGCTGCTTGGTCTTCTGCTCCCGCTCGTCGAGGTCATGTCGAGCCTGAAGCGGTGGTGGCTGCCGGGCGCTTTGGGCGGGCTGGGTCTCATCCTGCTCGTCGCCGGGAGTCTGACGGCGGGCTTTGACCGGGCGCACCCGAAGCCGAGCAGCCTCTTCTACGGGCTCGATAGCGATACGGGGATGGGAGTCTGGGCCAGCCTCGACGAGAAGCCGGACGAGTGGACATCGCAGTTCTTCGCGCCGTCGGCGAAGAGAGCCGTGCTGGATAAATATTTTGCCTTCAGCTCAAGGAAGTATTTGCAGACGGAAGCCGCGGCCGTGGCCCCGATGGAGCCTCCCGTCGTCGAGTTGTTGGGCGAGAGCACGTCCGGCGAGCAACGCACTCTCCACCTGCGGATCAGTTCGCCCCGTCAAGCGCCTGTGTTAATGCTCCACCTGGAGAACGAGGGTGTCGTGGAGGCCGTCATCAACGGCAAGCGCGTGGACTCCAGTCACCTGGCCGCGGCCGGCGAGAGCCGGAATCGTTGGGGCTTACGCTATTACGGAGTGCCGGCGGACGGCCTCGATTTAATCGTAACGGTGAAGTCGTCCGCGCCTTTGAAGTTTCGCTGCGTGGATCAGTCATACGGCTTACCCCAACTCACGAACGCCCCTTTCAAACCCAGACCGGATGACATGATGGCGTCACCCGCGCCGACCAGCGACACCGTCATGGTCAGTAAGTCATACACCTTCTAACGGTGTCCCGCTCGGCGCCGGCGCCGGCCGGTCTTCGCGGGGCGCACCCCTCGATGCGCCGCAACTCAACAAGAGATCACAAGTCAACTCAACAACTCGGAGGAAACGACATGTCGAAGATGGGAAGATATTGCAAAGCCTACCCGGTGAGCAGGTTTCGCGAAAGCGGCCTGTGGAGCGAAGACCTACAGCACGCCCGAAGTGAAAAAAAGGAGATTGAGGGCGTCGAGACGCAGGGGCCGCGGGAGTTAACCGATGACGACCACCTCTACCTTCAGGAAGACTTCACGGTGACGGACGGAATCTTCCTTGAAGAGAACGTCATCTTTTCCGAGGTGACTCCCGAATGGAAAACTTTTTGCAGCGAGAGCCTCAAGTTTGAAGTTCCCGCGTCGGAGACCGTCAACTGAAGGCTCGTTTCGGGCCGAGGTGTTCACGCTCAAAGAGCGCGGAATAATCCGGCCGCCGTGAGCTGCTTCCCGGCCGTCCAATCCCTGAGAGAGCCTTCGAGCTTTTGAGCCTGTCATCCTTCATCCCCGTGCGAACGCACGGGCCGCTTCCGCCCGCCGCCCGCCACGCCCCCGGCCACAATAAACCCCCTTTGATGTTTACAGGTCGAACCCGCACACACGCACTTCGTGTGCGTCGGTAAGGTGATATGAGCGCGACAAACGTACTTTACGAGCGCGGTTCCGAAGAACTACTGTCCGCGCCTTCAACCGTGGTGGAACTCCTGCGTCGGCGGGCGGCGAGCCATGCCGAGAAGGTGGCCTACACGTTTCTGGTTGACGGCGAGGCGGAAGAAGTTACTTTGACGTACGGGGAGCTGGATCGCCGGGCGAGGGCGGTCGCCGGGTTGTTGCAGAGCCTCGGCGCTCAAGGGGAGCGGGCGCTGCTGCTCTACCCGTCCGGCCTCAATTACCTCACGGCGTTCTTCGGCTGCCTCTACGCGGGGGTCATCGCCGTGCCGGCGTACCCGCCCCGCGCCAACCGCACGCTCGACAGGTTGGAGAGCATCGTCGCCGACTCGCAGCCGACTTTCGCGCTGACGACCGATTTGATTCTGTCGAAGGCCGAGCCGTTCTTCGGGAAGGTGCCGCTGCTCGAAACGCTGCGGTGGCTGGTGCCCGACTCTCATACCGAGGCGCCGCAGGAGACCTGGCGCGAGCCGGAACTCGACGGCGATACGCTCGCGTTCCTTCAGTACACTTCCGGCTCCACCTCCGCGCCGAAGGGCGTGATGGTCAGTCACGGCAACCTCCTCCACAACGAAAAGATGATTCAGGAGGCGTTCCGCCAGACGGAGCGCTCGGTGATCGTCGGCTGGCTGCCCCTCTATCACGACATGGGTCTCATCGGGAACGTGATCCAACCCCTGTACCTCGGGGCGCAGGCGATACTGATGTCTCCGGCGAGTTTCTTACAGCGCCCGCTGCGTTGGTTGCAGGCCATCTCGCGCTACAAAGGAACTACCAGCGGCGGCCCCAACTTCGCATACGAGTTGTGCGCCAGCAGGATCGCCCCGGCCGAGCGCGAACTGCTCGACCTGAGTCACTGGGAGGTGGCCTACAACGGCTCGGAACCCGTCCGGGCGGAGACGCTGGATCGCTTCGCGCGGGCGTTCGAGGGCTGCGGTTTCCGGCGCGAGGCTTTCTATCCGTGCTACGGGTTGGCCGAGGCGACCTTGTTCGTTTCCGGCGGCTCGCCCTCCGAACTGCCGGTCGTCAAAAGGGTTCAGAAGAAGTCGCTGATGGAGGACGGTCTGGCGACGGACGCCGCGAGCGACGACGAGGGTTGCGTCACGCTCGTGAGTTCGGGGCGAGTCTCCGCGGAGCAGCAGGTGCGGGTCGTGCATCCGGAATCCTTGACGGAGTGTGCGCCGGGAGCGGTGGGCGAGATTTGGATCGCCGGGGCGAGCGTTTCGCGCGGCTACTGGAATCGTGAAGAGGAGTCGGAGTACTCCTTCCGCGCGCTCCTGCCCGAAGGCGGAAAGCGCACCTTCCTGCGCACGGGCGACCTCGGCTTTGTGCAGTCGGGGGAGTTGTTCGTCACCGGAAGGCTCAAGGACTTAATCATTATTCGCGGGTTGAATCACTACCCGCAGGACATCGAGTTGACGGTGGAGCGCAGCCACGAGTCGCTGCGCCCGGGGTGCGGCGCGGCGTTCTCTGTGGAAGTCGAAGGGGACGAGCGACTGGTCATCGTCCACGAGTTGGAGCACCGGCAACAGTCCGGCGCGGACGAGATTTTCGAGGCCGTGCGTCAGGCGGTGGCCGAGGGCCACGAGTTGAACGTCCACGCCATCGCGCTGGTCAGGGCCGGAAGCATCCCGAAGGCTTCGAGCGGCAAGATTCAGCGCCGCGCCTGCCGCGCGGGTTACGTGGAAGGCACGCTCAACGTGCTGGCCGAATGGCGCGCGGGGCAGATGTCGGAAGCGGGCGAGAGCCCGAGTCCCGACGCGAAGACGATTCCGCAGAGCGTCGAAGCGATTCAGATGTGGCTGGCGTTGCAGCTCGCGTCGAGGCTCGGCCTGGACGCTTTCAAAATAGATATCAACCAGCCCTTCGCACGCTTCGGGATAGACTCGCTGGCCTCCGTCGAGCTGTTGCACGCCATCGACAGCGGTCTCGGCCTGAAGCTGCCGGCGTCGAGTCTGCTACAGAGTTCCAGCATCGCACACCTCGCCCGTCAGATCGTCGAGCAACTGGCAGAGCCCGCCCCTTCGTCGCCGCCAATCGCCACGACCGACGCGGACGCGAACCAATCGTCGCTCCCGCTTTCTTACGGCCAGCGCGCGTTGTGGTTTCTGCATCAGGTGGCGCCGGAAAGCGCGGCCTACAACGTGGCGAGGGCGGTGCGTATCAACTCGCCTCTGGATGTCGAAGCGTTGCGGCGCGCGTTTCAATCGCTGGTCAACCGCCACGCCTCGCTGCGGGCCACGTTCCCGTCCGAGCGCGGCCAGCCGGTTCAGCGCATCCACGATGACGTGACCGTCAGCTTCCGCGAAGTCGATGCCGCGGACTGGGACGAGTCGGCTCTCGACGAGAGCCTGTTGATGGAGGTTCACACCCCGTTCGATCTCGAACGAGGGCCGCTGATGCGCGTGAGCCTTTATCGCTCGTCGGCGCGGGAGCACGTCCTTTTGTTGACCCTGCATCACGCGGTCGTCGATTTCTGGTCGATGGCGATATTGATGCATGAGTTGGGGGTACTGTATCGCTCCGGCGACGACGGCTCCTCGGGGCTCGCCCCGCTCAAGTTGCAGTACGGAGATTACGCGCGCTGGCAGGCCGAGACGCTGGCGGGGCCGGAAGGCGAACGCCTCTGGGCTTACTGGCAGAAACAGTTGGCGGGAGAGTTGCCGGCCCTCGACCTTCCCACCGACCGCGAGCGCCCGTCGGTTCAAACGTACAAGGGCTCGGTCGAGCCTTTCAAACTCGACCCCGTGTTGACGCAGAGACTCAAGGCGCTCAGTCAGAAGCACGGCGCGACGCTCAACGCGACCATGCTGGCGGCCTTCCATGCGTTCCTGCAACGCTACAGCGGGCAGCCGGACATCAGCGTCGGCTCATTCATGGCCGGGCGCGGCCAGAAGGAACTGGCCGAGCTGGTCGGTTACTTCGTCAACCCGATTGTCATCCGCGCCGACCTCGCGGGTAACCCCTCCTTCGAGAAGTTTCTGGCGCAGGTGCGCGACACCTACCTCGCGGCCATCGACCACCAGGACTACCCCTTCGCGCTGCTCGTCGAACGTTTACAGCCGGAGCGCGACCCGAGCCGCTCGCCGTTGTTTCAGGCGGCGTTCGTCTTCCAGAAGACACACCTGCTCGAAGACGAGGGCGTGGCGGCGTTCGCCATCGGCGAGGCAGGGGCGCGGATGAATCTCGGGGGGCTTGAGTTGGAATCGGCTCCCCTGCCTCAGCACGTGACGCAGTTCGACCTGACGCTGATGCTGGCCGAAGTAAACGGCGGCCTGTCGGGCTCTTTCCATTACAACACGGACTTGTTCGAGGCGGCGACGATCACGCGGATGTCAGGGCACTTTCAAAATTTGCTCAAAGGCATCACGGCGAATCCCGCTCTCCCGCTCGCGGAGTTGCCGCTGCTCGCCGAAGCGGAACGCCGGCAGACGCTAATCGAATGGAACGACACGGGCCTGTCCATCGCCGACGGGCGCTGCGTGCACGAACTGTTCGAGGCGCAAGCCGCGCTTACCCCCGACCTCCTCGCCCTCGCCTTCGACCAGGATCAACTCTCCTACTCGGAACTCAACGCGCGCTCCAACCGGCTCGCCCATTTGCTGCGCGCCCGCGGCGTCGCCGCCGAGTCGGTCGTGGCCGTGTTGATGGAGCGGTCGGTGGAGTTGGTCGTCTCCTTGCTCGCCGTGCTTAAGGCCGGCGCGGCTTACCTCCCGCTCGATTTGGAGTATCCGCGCGAGCGACTGGCCTTCATGCTCGAAGACGCGGGCGTCGCCGTCGTCCTCACGCGGCAGAGTTTGCAGGAGGTCTTGCCCGAAGGGGTGGAGCACGTCATCAGGCTCGACGCGGACGCGGGGGAGATAGACGCTTCTCCCGCGCACGACCTGCGAAGCGACGCGACACCGGAGAATCTGGCATACGTCATTTACACGTCCGGCTCGACGGGCCGTCCCAAAGGCGTCGAAGTCACTCACCTCAGCCTCCGCAACCTCGTCGCGTGGCATCAACACGCCTTCTCCGTCTCCGACTCAGACCGCGCCACGCAACTCGCCTCGCCGGCCTTCGACGCGGCGGTCTGGGAACTCTGGCCCTATCTCACCGCAGGGGCCAGCGTCCACATCGTC
>JBEVJD010000121.1:0-23220 GCA_040510435.1 Pyrinomonadaceae bacterium
CGTGGCACGAGAAGTACCCGCAGGGACTGACGCAGTCGGTCACGGTCGGGCCCGGCGCGGCCGGCGCCGCCAACTTCAGCTTCACCTCCGACCAGTTGAAGGCCGAGAACATCGAGGGCGGCGCCCTGCGCGCTCTGCCTGCGCTGGAGCTGCCGATGCTCGGCATGCACCACTGAATTGAGATTAGACAGTAGTCAGTAGGCTCCGCTTTGATGAGGTTGAGGCTGACAACCGCACGGTTCGCAATCACGAATGTCTTTCTACTGACTACTGACTACTGACTACTGTCTACTGATTAATGACTACCCAAGGGAATTCATGAAGGAGTTCGTACTAGAAGCGACGACCGACGTGCCGGTGGCGGCCGAGCCGCTGGCGTTGCGCGGGAGGCTCGGCGCCTTCGTCGAGCTGACCAAGCCGCGCATCACTTTTCTCATCGTGCTCACCGCGGCCGCGGGCTTCTGCCTCGGCTCGAAGGGGAGCTTTGACTATCTCGCCCTCTTCAACTCGCTCTTCGGCATCGCGCTGCTGTCGTCAGGCATCGCGACGCTCAACCAGTACATGGAGCGCGGCCTCGACGCGCGGATGCGGCGCACCCTGAGCCGGCCGCTCCCGGCGGGCAAGCTCAACCCGCACTCGGCGCTCGTCTTCGGGCTGGCGCTCACGCTCGCGGCCGAGGTCTACCTCGCCCTCTTCGTCAACCTTCTGACGGCGGCGTTCGGCGTGGCCGTCATCGTCGGCTACCTGCTCTGCTACACGCCCTTGAAGACGCGCAGCTCGCTCTCGACCGTGGTCGGCGCCTTCCCCGGCGCGATGCCGCCGCTGATGGGGTGGACGGCCGCCGCGGGCTTCGTCGGGGCGGAGGCGTGGGCGCTCTTCGCCATCCTCTTCGCGTGGCAGTTCCCGCACTTCCTCGCCATCGCGTGGATGTACCGCGAGGACTACGCGCGCGCGGGGATAGTGATGCTGCCCGTCGTCGAGCCGCAGTGCCGCATCACGGCGCGGCAGATCGTCATCTGGTCTCTGCTCCTCGTCCCCGTCAGCCTCTTCCCGGCCGTGCTGGGGATGACAGGAGCCGTCTACTTCTACGGCGCCCTCGTGCTCGGCATCCTGTTCCTCGGGACGAGCATCCACGCGGCGCTGGCGCACACGCGCCAGGGCGCGCGCCGGCTGCTCCTCGCGTCCGTGCTCTACCTGCCCGTCCTGTTCGGGCTGATGGTCTTTAATAAGTAGTCAGTAGATAGTAGTCAGTAGACAGTAGTCCTCGCCTCGTTGAGTGAGGTCTGCCGGTTGCCGACTGCCGCGCCCCTTACAGTTCTTCTACTGTCTACTGACTAGTGTCTACTGACTACTGAGGAGGACTCATGGGTCGTGCTCTCGCGGTGTTCCTCTGGGTGATGACCGGCCTCTCGGTGTGGATGTTTCTGAGCGGGAGGTGGTGGTTCCCGGCCTCCATCTCCGAGCACGGGCCGGCCTACGACCAGCAGTTCATACTGACCATCATCGTGGTCGGCGTCGCGTTCGTCGCGGCGCAGGCGGCGCTCGGCTACGCCGTCTGGCGCTACGCCGACACGGGGCAGGCCACGCGCGCCGTCTACTCGCACGGCAACAACCGGATGGAGATCATCTGGACGGCCGTCACCGCCACCATCTTCATCATCCTCGGGCTCCTCGGCCAGCGCGTCTGGTGGAACCTCCACTTGAAGCCCGCGCCGGCCGACTCCGCGCAGGTGCGCGTGACGGCGCAGCAGTTCCAGTGGAACTTCCACTACGCCGGCCCCGACGGCCGCTTCGGCCGCACCGACCCGAAGCTCATCAGCGACGAATCCATCAACTACGTCGGGCTCGACGGCGCCGACCCGGCCGCGAAGGACGACGTGGTCACGCAGACCTTCATCGCCAAGACGAACGCGCCCGTCCAGTTGACGCTGACGGCGCGCGACGTGACGCACAGCTTCTGGGTGCCGCAGCTCCGCTTCAAGCAGGACGCCGTGCCCGGGCTCGACGTGAAGGTGCACTTCACGCCGCAGCAGACCGGGCAGTACGAGATCGCCTGCGCCGAGCTATGCGGGCAGCAGCACTACAAGATGCGCAGCTACATGCTCGTCATCCCGGCCGACGAGTACGACGCGCTGGTCGCGATGCCACAGGCGCAGTTCAACAAGCGCGTGGGCGAGCTGGTCAAGAAGTACCCGCTCAACTACTGAACCCCTTAAAACCCCGCAGCCGCGGCCCGCTATGAAGGGGCCGGCCAAGGAGCTTGGAGATGGCAGAGACGGACGTTACGGTCGAGACCCACGCGGGCGGAGAGCACGCGGGCGGGCACGCCGCCGGGCACGGCGCACACCACCCGCCCACCGGCTTCATCCGCAAGTACATCTTCAGCATCGACCACAAGATCATCGGCATCCAGTACCTCCTGCTCGCGCTCTTCTCGGTCGTGCTGGGGATGCTGATGTCGGTGCTGATGCGGATGAAGATGACGTGGCCCGATCACGGCTGGCCGCTGCTGGAGACCATCTTCGGCAAGGACGCCGCGCCCGGGGGCGTGATGACGCCCGAGTTCTACCTCTCGCTCGTCACCATGCACGGCACGATGATGGTCTTCTTCGTGCTGACGACCGCGCCGCAGGGCGGCTTCGGCAACTACTTCCTGCCCATTCAGGTCGGGGCCGACGACATGGCCTTCCCCTACCTGAACATGCTCTCGTTCTGGACGACGCTGCTCGGGCTCGTCGTGCTCGTGGCCGCCCTCTTCTACTCGGGCCCCTCGGTCATCGGGCCGACCGGCGGCTGGACGGGTTACGCGCCGCTCTCGGCCGTCGGCCACCTGTTCAACGTGCCGGGGCAGGGGACGGGCATCAACCTCTGGGTCAGCAGCATCGCCATCTTCTGCATCGCCTCGCTGCTGGGCGCTCTGAACTTCATCGTCACGCTGCTGAACCTGCGCACGAAGGGCATGTCTCTGATGAGGATGCCGCTGACGTGCTGGGCCTGGTTCACGACGGCCGTGCTGGCGCTGTTGTCGTTCCCCGTCCTGCTGGCGGCGGGCGTGCTGCTGCTCCTCGACCACAACGCGGGCACGAGCTTCTTCGTCCCCGGCGGCCTCTCGAACGGGACGACCGTGATCGACCACGCGGGCGGCTCGCCGATACTGTGGCAGCACCTCTTCTGGTTCTTCGGCCACCCGGAGGTCTACATCGCCATCCTGCCGGGCATGGGCGCGACCTCGCACATCCTCTCGACGTTCGCGCGCAAGCCCATCTTCGGCTACCGCGCGATGGTCTTTGCGATGTTCGCCATCGGGCTCCTCGGCTTCTTCGTCTGGGGGCACCACATGTTTCTGAGCGGCATGTCGCCGCTGACGGGCGCGGCCTTCTCCGTGCTCACGCTCTCCATCGGCGTGCCTTCGGCCATCAAGACCTTCAACTGGCTGGGGACGCTCTGGGGCGGGCGCATCAGGTTCACGACGGCGATGCTCTTCGCCATCGGCTTCGTCTCGCTCTTCGTGGCGGGCGGCATCACCGGCCTGGTGCTGGGGCAGACCTCGCTCGACCTCTCGATGCACGACACCTACTTTGTGCTCGCGCACTTCCACCTCGTGATGGGGGTGGCCGCCATCTTCGGCATGTTCGCCGGCACCTACTTCTGGTTCCCGAAGATGTTCGGGCGCAAGATGAACGAGACGCTGGGGAAGATTCACTTCTGGCCGACGATCATCGGCGTCTACGCCATCTTCATCCCGATGCACGCGATGGGGCTCGTGGGACTGCCGCGGCGCTACTCTCAGTTCTACGAAGTCATCAACGGCAAGATCGAATGGATTTATCACTTCAACGCCCCGACCCACGGCCTCATCCACTTCGTGACGTGGGCGGCGATCATCACCGTCGCCGTGCAGTTCCTCTTCCTCTTCAACTTCTTCTGGAGCCTCTGGAGGGGCGAGAAGGCTTCGGACAACCCCTGGGACGCGACGACGCTGGAGTGGATCACGGCCACGCCGCCGCCGCACGACAACTTCGGCGGCCGCGTGCCGACGGTCTATCGCGGCGCCTACGAGTTCGGCGTGCCGGGCGCGCCCGAGGACTTCGTGTTACAGACGACGCCGGACGAGACGGGGCCCAACGTCGCCTACGCGGACGATCTGAAAGAACAAGGACAGGGTAGTAAAGGACAGGGTAGTAATGGCCACGACGTTCACGGGTGAGAAGGAGTCTGACGTGCAGACCGAGGCCGTCATAGACGTGACGAGCTCGCGGCGCCGCGGGGGGCGCGGGCGCGGCGGCAACGGGCGCGGGCCCGGCGGCGGGGGCGGCCCGGGCGGCGGAGGTCCCGGCGGGGGCGACGAGCCGCGCCGCTTCTCGCCCGAGCGCTACCGGCTGGGCGTGCTCGTCGGCATCGCCTCGATCATGATGATGTTCACGGCGCTGGCGAGCGCCCTCATCGTGCGCTCGGGGATGCAGACCTCGGTGGACTGGCGCGGCGGGCAGATGCCCACCTTCGTCTACGTGAGCACGGCGCTCATCGTCCTGAGCAGCCTGACCTTCATGCGCGCCAAGTCATCGCTCAAGCACTCGGAGGAGGCGGGCTACCGGCTCTGGCTGATGGTGACGCTGCTGCTGGGGCTCGGGTTCCTCGCGGCGCAGGTGCTCGCGTGGCGGCAGTTGGTGGCGGCGGGCGTCTACCTCGCGTCCAACCCGCACAGCTCATTCTTCTACGTGCTGACGGGGCTGCACGGCATCCATGTCGTCGGCGGCCTCCTCGCGCTGGCGTACCTCGTCTGGTACGTGCGGCGCGCGCGCGGGGCGGAGGCCGACTTGAAGCGGCGCGGGCTGACCGACGCGGTCGGCATCTACTGGCACTTCATGGACGTGTTGTGGGTCTTTCTCTTCCTACTACTCTTCTTCTGGAGGTGAGGCTTGAGCACTGAAGCGCATGTCGGACGGCTGCCGGCGACCGAGTGGGACGGGGGCGCGCTGCCGTACCGCGTCGGCCACCGCAAACTCGGGATGTGGCTCTTCATCGTCTCGGACGCGATGACGTTCTCGGCGATGCTGATGGCCTACTCGTACGCGCGCGTGGCGAGCGACCAGTGGCCGACGCCGTTCCCGTTCTACCCCTCCATCATCTTCTCGACGACGATGACGCTGTTTCTGCTCGCGTCGAGCTTCACGATGGTGATGGCGGTGCGGGCTTCGGCGCACAACCGCCTGCGCGCGGCGCGGCGCTGGATCGGCGCGACAATGCTGGGCGGCCTCATCTTCCTCGTCCTCCACCTCATCGAGTGGGAGCACCTCATCCACGACGGGCTGCGGCCGTTCCGGCTCGCGGGCAAGTGGGCCGAGCGTTGGCCGCAGGCGCCGCCGCTCTTCGGCGCGAGCTTCTTCGCCATCACGGGGCTGCACATGTTCCACGTCCTGACGGGCGTCCTCTACCTCGGCTTCATCGCCCTGCGTATCAAGAAGACGCGCCACGAGGACGTGGAGATCAGCGGGCTCTACTGGCACTTCGTAGACCTCGTCTGGATGTTCGTCTTCCCGCTCATCTACCTGATGTCGGTCGATTTCACGCCGGGCGGGGCCGGACATTAAAGAGTGGAGGGCGCGATGGCGAGCGAAAACATCCGAGACGTGTTCAAGAGGTCAGACCTGCTGCTGATGGGCGTCTGCGTGCTGATGGCCGCGGCCTTCCTCGTGCTGGCGGGCCTGAACGCGGTCGAGGCCGGCAACTTCCTGACGATAGACAGCCTCTTCTTCACGGCCGTCTGCCTGCTGCTGGCGCTGACGTTCGTCGCCGTGCCCGCGCTCACGATGCGCTCGCGCGGCGTTCGCCCCTTCTACGTGGGCGACGAGGTGCCGCCCGCGCGCGCGCACGAGCACGTCCACTTCGAGGGCGGGGTCAAGCTGTTCCTCAACGTGCTCGGGGGGCTGCTGGCGCTGACCTTGATCGAGGTCTTTCTGGCGTACATACACGTGCCGCTCAGCATCATGCTGACGCTGCTCATCGGGCTGTCGCTCGTCAAGGCGGCGATGATCATCGCCTACTTCATGCACCTGCGTTTCGAGCGTCTGAGTCTGGTGCTGACGCTCATCCCGACGCTCGCCATCTGTATCTGCCTGCTCTTCATCGTCTTCCCGGACAGCTTCCGCACGCGCGAAATCCGCTCGACGCGCCCGGAGGCCGCGCCCGCCCCGGCGGGGCCGAACACGCAGGAGCACTAGGGAGGTTTGAGGAGTTGTCGAGGACGGCGGCCAGCACCATTCTCATCGTCGTCGCGTCCCTGACGGTCGCGGCGTTGGCGGCGGCGTGGCCCGCGGCGGCGCTCGCGCAGTGCCCGCTCTGCCGCTCGGCGGTCGAGCAGGCCGGCGACCAGACGGCGCGCACCATCAACCTCGCCATCGTCGTCCTGCTCATCCCGCCCGTCTCCATCTTCTGCGCCATCTTCGCCGTCGCGTACAGGAAGTCGAAGGGCGACGAGGAACAGAACCGCGAGCGGTAGCGAGCGGGTGCCGTCTCTGAAGCTGACACTGTTGAAGTAACCGCGATCCGGTTGCTACCGCTCGCGGTTCTGTGAAGACTACTATGGCAGACGAAATAGTCCCGGCGGTCGATGTCGAGAGGCAGACCATACGCGGCCGTGTGTGCCCGGCGTGCGGCGGCAAGATCATCCCGTCCGACCGCGCGGTCTACCAGAACGCGACCGACCCGGGCGGCGTCTTCCCCGCGTGGCAGTGCGAGCGCTGCGGCTACGAAGAGATCAGCGAGAAGAAGGCGCCGGCCGCGAAGCCCGCGCACCCTCCGAAAAAGAAGGTTGAAGGATGAGCGCAGAAGATAACAAGAGAACTGTCCAGGCGATTTTTGAAGCCTTCGGGCGCGGCGACATCGCGGGCGTCCTCGAACACGTCTCCGAGGACGTGACGTGGAAGGCGCCCGGCCCCGACGTGGTCACATACTTCGGCGACCGGCGCGGCCACGCGGGCGCCACCGAGTTCTTCGTGCAACTCGGCACCGCCGTCGACTTCGAGCACTTCGAGCCCGGCGTGTTCGTCGCCGAGGGCGACCACGTAATCGCGCTCGGCCGCGAGCGCGGGCGCGTGAAGGGAACCGGCAAGACCTTCGACAACGAGTGGGCGCTCGTCTTCACCTTCGACGGCGGCAAGGTCTCGGGCTTCCAGTGCTACGAGAACACGGCGGCCATCGCCGAGGCTTTCACGTAAGAAGTATGGACGGTCTAGACGAGCCGAAGCTGCGCGTACTCGCGATGTTCGAGGAGCTTGGGAAGCAGGAACTCGACCTGCACGAGCTGTTCGAGGCGGGCGGCAACGACCCCGAAGCGCGGCTCGCCGTTTTCAATGGCGTGGAGTGGCTCGTCGGGCGGGGCTTCCTCGAAGAGCGCGGCAACGACTTTTACGCGCTCACGGACTCGGGGCGCGGGGCGGCGGGCGTTTGGCGGGAGAGGCAGAAGGGCGGATACTGAGTCGTCACCCGGACTCTTCTTTATGAACGACTCGGTACTGCCGCACGTCAACGCCGCGCTCAACTTCCTGAGCTTCGTGCTGCTCGTCGTCGCCTTCTACAAAATCAGGCGCGGGGACGTTCAGGCGCATCGCCGCCTGATGCTCTCGGCGCTCGCCGTCTCCGTCCTCTTCCTCGTCTGCTACGTCACGTACCACGCGCAGTACGGCTCAGTCCGTTTCACGGGGCAGGGCACAGTCCGCGCGATCTACTTCTTCATACTCATCACGCACATCATATTGGCGGCGGCCATCGTGCCGCTCGTCGCCGTCACGGTCGTCCGCGCTCTGCGCGGCGACTTTGCGCGCCACCGGCGCATCGCGCGCTGGACGTACCCGCTCTGGCTCTACGTCTCCGTCACGGGCGTCGTCGTCTACCTCATGCTCTACCACCTGTACCGACCATAGTGAAGCGATGACCAGCCCGCGAGCGCACAGGGAAGGGAACGGCGACCGACACGGCGGACTCGACGCCGCGGACGCGCCGCCGAGCGTTCCCCACGCCGGGCGCAGGCGCACGCCCTGGCCGCTCGCCGTGGTGGCCATCCTCTTCGTGGTGGTGCCCTTCCTGACGTGGTACTGGACTTGGTTCGGGAGGACGCTGAGCGACGAGGAGATAGAAAAGTACTTGCGCGAGGGTAAGCCGCGCCACACGCAGCACGCGCTCTCGCAGGTCGCCGCGCGGATTGAAAAGCACGAGGCGGGCGCGGGCCGCTGGAACGCGCAGGTCATCGGGCTGGCATCGAGCCCTTCGCCGGACGTGCGTATGACGGCGGCGTGGGTGATGGGCGTCGAGCACACGTCGGAAGAGTTCCGCGCCGCGCTGCTGAGGCTCTCCGAAGACCCGGAGCCCATCGTGCGCCGCAACGCCGCGCTCGGGCTCGTGCGCTTCGGCGACGCGCGCTGCCGGCCGGAGTTGCTGGCGATGCTCCGACCCTACGCGGTAGTGGCGCCGACTGAAGGGACGGCGCTGACGGCGCTCACCGCCGGCTCGCACGTCAAGCGCGAATCACTCCTGCTCAAGTTCACAAACCCGGCGGGCGAGACGGCTGAGGTGCGTTCGCCCCTGCCGGGCACGGTCGGGCGCGCCTCGGTCACAGACGGCGAGAGGTTCGAGGCGGGGCGCGAACTCTTCGTGCTCGCGCCCGACGAGGAGCAGGTGACGGACGCACTCACCGGGCTCTACTACTTAGGCGACAGGGAAGATTTGCCGGAGGCGGAACGCTACGCGCGCGGAGTGGAAGGGATGCCGGACGCGGTGAAGGTGAAAGCGGCGCGGACGGCCGAAGCCATCAAGCGCCGCTCTGAGCAGAATCGTTAACTTGATTTGAGAAGAAACGCCGACTGTCTGTTCAACTCGACGGCGGCGGGGGCGGGGCGTCGGGCAGGTTGACGCCGTGCATCGCCTCCCAGTCCTCGGTCGGCACCATCTCGATGGCGTCCCAGGGGCAGCCGTCGAGGAAGGCCCCGTCCGGCCCTTTGCTGATGCACTTCTGGCAGCCGATGCAGAGGTAAGGGTCAACCTCGATGCGGCCGAAGGGCGTGTGATCGTCGTCGGGCACCCAGAACATGCACGCGTCGATGGGGCAGTACTCGATGCAGGCGGGCGAGCCCGCACAGCCGGTGCAGCAGTCGGTCGTGATGGCGAGGATGCGCGGCTTCTTCTTGCGGGTCGCCTTGCCGTCGCCCACCGACATCGGCCAATACTTTTCGACGATTCCGATCATTCGCTTGCGGCTCCGGACGGTAACATTCGGGAAGGCAGCCACACTTTAACATGACTCATTTGTCCGCTCAATGAAAAAGAGGGTAGGCAGATGGCATTGGGCAGTTAGAAGGCAGAAACCGGTAAGAGTCAGAAGGCAGAAACTGGTAAGAGTCAGTTGGCGAAGCCCCGGAGGGGCGGGATGTGTATAGTTCAGACGTGCTAATGAAACCGAGCCCCGTCAGGGGCGACATGCACATGCCGCTCCTCCGGAGCTTGTCGAAATTATTATTGCCGGTGTCTATAAACATCCCGCCCCTCCGGGGCTCACTGCCAACAGCCATCTGCTTACAGCCAACAGTCATCTGCCTACTTCTTCCTCTCCATTTCCGTGTTAGAATCGGGGCACAACGTAACGTCAGTCGAAATGAGTTCGGACATCTTGGCCGGGGAAGGCGGCCGGGGCGAGCGCCGAGGGTCTCGCGCGCGCCCGAACGTGTGGAACGAATGAGCACTGTCGCTGGAATCTTCAACTCGTCGGCGGAGGCCGAGAGCGCCGTCGAGGCGCTGCGCACGGCCGGCATCGGCGGAGACCGCATCAGCCTCCTGACGCCGGGCACCTCGCCGCAGCAACTCGACGACGTGCCGACGACCGAGACCGAGCAAGAGGGGATGGGCAAAGCCGTCGGCGGTGTGGTCGGCGGGGCCCTGGGCATCGCGGGCGGGCTGCACCTGGGCGCGGCGGCGGCGAGCCTGCTCATCCCCGGCGTCGGGCCCGTGCTCGCGGCGGGACTGGTCGGGGCGGCGCTGCTCGGCGCGGGCGGCGCGGCCACGGGGATGGCGGCGGGCGGCGCGCTCGAAGACTCGATGGCCGAAGGACTGCCGCACGACGAGCTGTTCGTCTACGAAGACGCCCTGCGGCGCGGGCGCTCGGTCGTGCTGGTCGTGGCCGACGACGAGGTGAGCGAGGGCGTCGCGCGCGACCTGTTCAAAGAGGCCGGGGCCGAGAGCGTGGACGCCGCGCGCGATGAGTGGTGGGTCGGCCTGCGCGACGCGGAGGAGGCCGAGTACACTGTGGACGGCGGCGACTTCGGCGCGGACGAGCCGGTCTTCCGACGCGGCTTCGAGTCTTCGCTCCACCCGCGCGCACGGGGCCGCGCTTACGACGAGGACGCCGAACGGCTCCGCGAGTGCTTCGGCGCGGAGTGCGAGGAGCCGGCCTTCCGCCGCGGCTACGAGCGCGGCCGGCGCTACCAGAGTGAGTTGCTGGAGAGTCACAAGGGTTGAAAGACACTCTCCTGAGCATCCTCGTCCTGGTCGTCATCCTGTCGGCCAGCGCCTTCATCACCAACTGGTTCGCGCGCACGATGTACAAACGCTGCGCCGCCTGCGGCACGCTCAACGCGAAACGCCGCACTCATTGTCGTTCGTGTGGAATAGAATTGCCTTGAGCCCGAGGCGGAAGCCCGACCGTGAGGGAGGGCTCGGCTCTTTCGTTAAAGCGTTCTGAGCAAGTTGAGGAGCCCTCCCTCACGGTCGGGCTTCTGCCAAAAATAGCGGGGCGGCGTGCAGTTACACGCCGCCCCTACTTTTTTCAACCCGCCTGAGTTGACGCCTAGACTGTGCGGCGCCCCGTCAGCAGGTTAATGACGAAGATCACGAGCGCAAGGACGAGGAGCAGGTGAACGAAGCCGCCGACCGTGTACCCGCTCACGAGCCCCAGAAGCCACAGCACCAGAAGAATCACCAGAATCGTCCACAGCATATTCCACTTCTCCTTGGTTTGTCGGTTGATGTTCCTTAGCGGTTCAGCAGAACCCGCCAGTGACCTCTGTCGAGCAACGTTCATGCCAGCGGCCGTCACGATTTTACGCTGACAGGAATCGTCGAATATTCAGTCCCTTAGAGACGAAGTCGCGTGCGGCCGTCGCCGCGTCTTTGAATCCTGTATGGAATCACGCCGCGAGGCCGGGTCGCCCGGTGTCTGGATACAGGGCGCGATTCAGAACTCGTGGATAAAAGTACCGACCCGCGGCAACCGGAGGCTAAACTGTGACATCGGAAGGAGTAAGCGGCTCCGGCCGTGGTTTGAAACGAGAGCCTCGCACGGACGAAGACGGGTCAAGGATTTTCACTGGACTTGAAAACCTCCTGACTGCTAGAGTGTAAGCCAGCGTCCGCCAGCACCGGCGGACGCCTCCGCTTGTCACCGCTAGAACCTGTCCGGCGGCCCCCGACGGCCCTCCTGAGGCGGTTTCTTAAGCTTAACAACTGCTCAATACGAAGGAGTCATTAAACCCCCGACTCCCTCTTAATTCCTTTTCGAGGTCTCTATGCCTTTTTCTCGTTCCGTCCCCCAGAAGAAGAAGAAAGTCACAGTCATCGTTTCGGGCGTCCTCCTGCTTGCAATCGCCGCCGTCGCCGTCGTGTCCCTCAGCGCCGGCAGCATGCAGCCCACCGTCCGCGACATCTCCTTCACGCAGTTGCGCGAGCTGTCCGAGGCCGGCTCCGCGCTGAAGGTGAGCGTCAACGGCGAGGTCGTCACCGTGACGCAGGCGGACGGCGCCGTCGTCCGCGGCGTGGTGACGAACGCCGTCGCGCAGCACGAGGTCGTCGCGGCCTTCGAGAAGGCGCGCGTCCCCGTCGAGTTCGAGACGTTGCAGCCCGGCGTCCTCGTCACCGTCCTGAACTACATGCTGCCGGCCGCGGCGCTCCTCATCTTCGCCGTCATCGGCTGGCGCGTCTACGCCAGCATGGGCATGCAGAACGAGCCTTCGGCGAGTGAGTCCGCCCCCTCGCAGCCCGTCACCTTCCAGGACGTGGCCGGCGTTGACGAGGCGCGCAGCGAACTCGCCGAGACCATCGATTTCCTCCGCGACCCCGAGAAGTTCGGACGCCTCGGCGGTCGCCCGCCGCGCGGGATACTTCTCTCCGGCCCCCCGGGCACGGGCAAGACGCTGCTCGCGCGCGCCGCCGCCTGCGAGGCCGCGGTGCCGTTCCTGTCCGTGTCCGGCTCAAGTTTTCAGGAGAAGTTCGCGGGGCTCGGCGCGGCTCGCGTCCGCCGGCTCTTCGCGCGCGCGCGCAAGCTCGCGCCCTGCGTCATCTTCATCGACGAGATTGACGCCCTGGGTCGTAAGCGCGGCCGCGGCGGCGACTCTGCCTCGGCCGATCAGGATCAGACGCTGAATCAACTCCTCGTCGAGATGGACGGGTTCGAGCAGTTGAGCGGCGTCGTCATCATCGCCTCAACCAACCGCCCCGACATCCTCGACTCCGCGCTCACGCGCCCCGGCCGCTTCGACCGCGAGATTACTGTCAACCTCGCAGACATGCGCGGCCGCGAGCAGATACTCCGCGTACACTCGCGCAAGCTCAAGCTCGAAGAAGGGCTCGACCTGAGCTGGATCGCCCGCGGCACGCCCGGCTTCTCGGGCGCAGACCTCGCCAACCTGCTCAACGAGGCCGCCATCGCCGCGACGCGCGACGGCTCGGAGGCGGTCGGACGGCCGCACGTCGAATACGCGCGCGACAAGATACTGATGGGCGTCGAGCGCAAGGGCTTCATGATGGACGAGGAGGAGCGCTACGCCACGGCCGTCCACGAGGCGGGGCACGTCGCCGTCGGCCTCGCCGTGAAGAACGGCGACCCGATTCACAAGGTCTCCATCCTGCCGCGCGGCCGCGCCCTCGGCGTCACGCAGGCGCTGCCCGAGCGCGACCGCCTGATGCGCACGCGCGAGTATCTGGAAGACCAGATCGCGATGCTGCTCGGCGGGCGCGCGGCCGAAGTCCTCCTGCTCGACACGATGACGGCCGGCGCGTCGAACGACATCGAGCGCGCCGTCGAGATCGCGCGCCGCATGGTCGCCGAGTTCGGCATGAGCCCGCTCGGCCCCATCCACCTCGGCAAGCCCGAAGACCCGCACAGCCAGACGCTCCTCGACCGCATCGAGCACGCCACCAGCAACATCATCGACGCGCAGTTGAAGCGCGCCTGCGAGGTCGTGGACTCGCGCCGCGACGAGATCGCGCACCTCGTCGCCGGCCTCCTCGAACGCGACACCCTCGACGCCGACGAAATCCGCGAGAGCTTCGGGATAATCAGTGAGCCGGTGGCGGCATGAGGAGCCGTAAGCAGTAATCCCCGAAAGGGATGAAGGTGAGAGCCGGGGTTAAGCGAGGGCGCGAGAGCGACCGAGCGCGATCCCCGGAAAGAAGCGATAAAAGTATTCCGACCCCGAAGGGGTTCGCACCTCCACGTTGAGGTGCGAACCCCTTCGGGGTCGGAACATTTTAGACCTATTCCGGGGGCGATGCTTCGAGCGCTAACACGCTCCTGCTCTGCCCCCGGCTATTACCTTCACCCCCTTCGGGGATATTCAAACTGCCTACTGCCTACTGCCATCTGCCTACTTGCCTCTACGCCCTTTTCTCCTGTAACTTTGCCGGGTAACGTTTTGACGGGAACTGCCCTTCCTGTCGTCCGAACACTCCCGAGCCTTTCAACGCGATGTCATACCCGAGCGTGGAGCGCATCGAACTGCCACTCCTTCAGGAGTTGGCCGCCACGGGCGGCGCGGAGCACGTGCGTTTTCTCTACGACCGTCTGGTCGCATACTTCCCGCAGCTCGGCCCCGAAGAGGTGCTGGCCGTAGCAAACGGACACCGCCGTCAGTGGCGACGGCTGGTGCAGTCGGCCGCGCGCGGACTCGACGAGAGGCGCGAGATCGAGCGCGACCGCGGGCGCTGGCGTCTGACGGAGAGGGGGAAGCGTCGCGTCGCGGAGGAGGAGATACAGTTCACCTTCGAGGCGCCCCCGGCCGTCGAGGCCGCCGCCGCCGAAGGGCTCTCGCACGTGGAAGTCCAGTTGATGCTGGTCGAGATCGCGCGCGTGCTCGGCTATCACGCCGAGGCCGAGTTCGACTACTACGACGTGGTCTGGCGCGAGGCCGAGGACAGCCCGCGCATCAGCCACGTCTTCGAGGTGCAGCGCAAAGGTAACGTGGACGCCGCGCTCGCAAAACTTAAGCGCGCTTATGACGCGCAGCGCACGCGACCCTTCCTCATCGTGGACAGCGAGCGCGACACGAACCGCGCCGAGCGTCAGTTGAGCCTCGCGCGCACGGGCCCCTTCCACGAGATCGGCCGTGTGACGACCATCCTCAGCTTCGAGCAACTCAAACGCCTCCACCGCTCGCTCACCTCGGTCGGAGACATCCTCGCCGCACTCTTCGAGCGATGACACCGTCCACCCCGCTCCGCAAACAGTACCTCGACATCAAGCGCCGCCACGCCGACGCCATACTCCTCTTCCGCATCGGCGACTTCTACGAAGCCTTCGACGACGACGCGCGGCTGCTCGCGCGCGAGCTGGACATCGTGCTCACCTCGAAGCCGATGGGGCGCGGCCTGCGCGTGCCGCTCGCGGGCGTGCCGCACCACAGCCTCGAACGTCACCTCGCCACGCTCATCTCGCGCGGCCACCGCGTCGCCATCTGCGAGCAGTTGACCGCCACGCCCGTCCGCGGCGAGACGGCGGGCCGCGGCCTCATCGAGCGCGACGTGGTGCGCGTCGTCACGCCCGGCACGGTTCTGGAAACGGGGCTGCTCCAGAGCAAGGTCAACAACTACCTCGCCGCCTTCGCCACCGACGGCCGCCGCGCCGGCCTCGCCTACGCTGACGTGACGACGGGCGACTTTCAGGCGACGGAGCTTGACGCCGACGCCGCGCTCGCGGAGCTTCAGCGCATCGCGCCCTCCGAAGTGCTCGTTGAAAAGAGCGTTGCCGCGCACGTGTCGGGCCTGCCCGGCTTCATCACGCGCCGCCCAGACGAGAGCTTCGACCCCGGGCGCGCGCGCCGCGTCTTACAGCAACACTTCGGCGCGCGCACGCTCGCGCCCTTCGGCCTCTCGCGCTGGCCGCTCGCGACCGCGGCCGCGGCGGCCGTCGTCTCTTATCTATCTGAGACGCAGGCGGGCGTGGCCGAGCAGTTGACGCGGCTGACGAGCTACAACCCGGAGTCCTTCATGGTGCTCGACGCACAGGCCGTGCGCAGCCTTGAGATATTCGAGAGTACGGGCGGCGCGCCGTCGCTCTTGGCGACGCTCGACGAGACGCGGACGGCGATGGGCGGGAGGATGCTGCGCCGCTGGCTGCGTCAGCCGCTCCTCGACCTCGCGGAGATCGCACGCCGTCAGGAGCACGTCGCGTGGTTCGCCGCGCACGACAAAGACCGCGCCGAGCTTGCGGCCGCGTTGGAGAACGTCCACGACCTCGAAAGGCTTTCGGGACGCGCGCGGGCGAGACTGGCGACGCCTTCGGAAGTGTTGGCGTTGAGGCAGAGCCTCGAAGCGGTGCCGCGAGTGCGCGCGCTCCTTCAGCGGGACGCGGCGCGCTTCGGCGCGTCGCTCGCCGCGCTGCCCTTGTGCGAGGGCGTGCTCGGGCGCATACGGTCGGCCGTCAACGACGACCTGCCGCGGCGCGGCGACAACGCGGGCGTCATCCGCGAGGGCTTCTCGGAAGAGCTTGACTCACTGCGCTCGCTGCTCAAGAACGGCAAGACCTTCCTCGCCGAGATGGAGCAGCGCGAGCGCGCGCGCACAGGCATCAGGAGTCTGCGCGTCGGATACAACAAGGTCTTCGGCTACTTCATCGAGGTCACGAAGCCCAACCTCCACCTCGTCCCGGCGGGCTACACGCGCAAGCAGACGCTCGCGGCCTCCGAGCGCTACGTCACGCTGGAACTCAAGGAGCACGAGTCGCTCGTCCTCAACGCGCAGGAGCGCATCGGCGAGTTGGAGACGAGCATCTTCCGTCAGGTCTGCGCCGAGATCGGGCGGGCGCGCGACGAGATACTCGCGGCGGCCGCGGCGCTCGCGCACCTCGACGCCGTGGCCTCGCTCGCGCAGAGCGCGGCGCGTTGGAACTACACGCGCCCGACGGTCGTTGACGAGGCCGTCCTCGGCATTCGCGGCGGCCGACACCCAGTGCTCGAAAGGTTGATTGCGGAGGGCGAGTTCGTCGCCAACGACCTCGAACTCGGCGGGGCGGGCGCGCCGGAGATTGCGCTCATCACGGGGCCAAACATGTCGGGCAAGTCCACCTTCCTGCGGCAGGCGGCGCTTATCGTCATCATGGCGCAGGCCGGGAGTTTCGTCCCCGCCGCGGCGGCGACCGTGGGGCTGACCGACCGCGTCTACACGCGCATCGGCCTCTACGACCGCATCGGCAGCGGCGAGTCAACCTTCATGACCGAGATGACGGAGACGGCGCACATTCTCCACCACGCCACGCCGCGCTCGCTCGTGCTGCTCGACGAGCTGGGGCGCGGGACTTCGACATACGACGGCCTCGCCGTCGCGCGCGCCGTCCTCGAATACGTGCACAACCACCCGCGCCTGCGCTCGAAGACCCTGTTCGCCACGCACTACCACGAGCTGACCGCGCTGGCCGAGACGCTGCCGCGCCTGAGCAACCTGCACGTCGAGATCGCGGAGCGCGGCGGCGAACTCGTCTTCCTCTACCGCGTCGTGCCCGGCGTCGCCGAGGGCAGCTACGGCGTCTACGCCGCCAAGCTGGCGGGCCTGCCCGCGCCCGTCGTCCGCCGCGCCGAAGAGCTGCTGCGCGAGTACGAATCCGGCGGGATGGATGATGAGAATGCCGCTGACGAGGCGCTCGAACACTTCGACGCCACGGCCTGGGGTCGCGGCGCGCGCATCGTCGAAGAACTCCTCGCCGCCGACCTCAACTCGCTCTCGCCCGTCGAAGCCCTCATGAAGCTCTTCGAACTGCGCCGCATGGCCGAGGGCGAGAAAGAGAAGGGGACTGTCGCGAAGAAGACGGCCTAAGAGCCTGAACCGTAAACCGTGAACCGTGACAAGAGAAGGCAAGCCCTTCTTGTCACGGTTCACGGTTTACGGTTCACGGCTTCGACGGGTCTGTGTGAATCTGGACGCGGGAGCGGGGGATTTCCTTTTGGATGGCGCGGAGGACGCGGACGGTGAGGTCGTGCGCCTGTTGGAGCGTCTGGTCGGCTTCGACTTCGAGGTGGAGGTCGATGAACTTGTGCGAGCCGGAGCGGCGCGTGCGCAGGTCGTGGAAGCCGACGACGCCGTCGGGGCGGAAGCGCTCAACGACCGAGGCGACCTTCGCGTCTATCGCGCGCGGGAGACGGCGATCCATCAGCACGTTGACCGAGTCGCGCGCCACGTCCACCGCCGACCAGAGGATGAAGCCCGAGATGAGGATGGAGATGAGCGAGTCAACGAGCGCCCAGCCGGTCAGCGCGACGACGAGCAGCGCGAGGAGCGCCGCGCCGTTCGTGTAAATGTCGGTCGCGTAGTGGACGGCGTCGGCCGTGAGCGCGGGCGAGTCCGTCTGGCGCGCGACGCGGCGCAGGCGCGCGACCAGCGCGATGCTCACCCCGCACGCGACGGCCATCGTCCCGACGCCGAGCCACTCCGACGCGGTCGGCTGCGGAGAGATGACGCGGCGGACTGCTTCATAAAGCAGGAGGAGCCCGGAGGCGCAGATGACGAAGGACTGGAAGAGCCCCGCGAGGGATTCGGCCTTGCCGTGGCCGTAGCGGTGGTCTTCGTCGGGCGGGGCGGAGGCCGCGCGCACGGCGTAGTAGTTAATCACAGAGGCGAAGATGTCCATCGCCGAGTCGAGCAGCGACGCCCACACGCTGATCGAGCCGGTGAGCACGCCCGTCACGGTCTTGAGGGCGATGAGGAAGGCCGCCGCCGCGACGGAGAGGCGCGCGGCCGAAGCCTTGAGCCTGGCCTCCGAGGCGACCGCGGCCGCGGCCTGTGAACTCACGTCTTGCATAAAACGATTCCGCGACGGATTGTAGCAAATCAGTGTGCGAGCGCGTCAGGGTGCTCGGAAACTTCCTCCTCGAACCGGCCGCGTCGCCCGAGCGTGACGACGGCGACGCCCGCGAAGATGAGCAGCGTGGCGACGGCGTGACGCATCCCCGGCCGCTCGCCCGCGCCGAGCAGTAGGGGGGCGACGACGAAGGCGAAGAGCGGCTGGAGGTAGATGTAGACGGCGACCGTGCTTGGCGAGACGCGCTCCAACGCCCACGCGTTGAGGTAGTAGGCGCCGACCGTCTGCACGAGCACCGTGTAGACGAGCACGACCCAGATCACAATGCCGACCGAGGCGAAGTCGGTCTGCGCGAGTTGGTAGCCGCCGAGGGGGACGGCGGCGAGGCTGCCGAGGGCGAAGAGCCAGGTCATGGCCGTCAGCGCGCCGTAGCGGCGGAACACGTCCTGCGAGATGGCGAGGTACACGCCGAAGCAGAAGGTGTTGGCGACGAGGAGCAGGTTGCCCTTCATCGTGTCGCCGCCGAGGGTCGCGCGCAGAGGGTCTATGAGATAGACAACGCCCGCCGCGGCGATGAGTGTGCCGAGCGTGACGCGTGCCGTCAGCCTGTCTTTACCGAGGAGCGCGCCGACGAGGAGCGTGAAGACCGGGATGGTCGCGTTGAGGAGCGCCGCGTTGACGGCGGTCGAGAGCGAGAGACCTCTGATGTAGAGGAACTGGTTGAGGACGACGCCGAGCAGGCTGTAGAGGGCGAGCCGCGCGAGGTCGCGTCGCTCGGGCATGACGAGTCGGCCGCGCAGCCCCAGCAGAAGGAGGAAGGCGACGGCCGCGCCCCCGACGCGGATGGCGAAGAGCCCCGTGCTCGGCACGGCGCGGAGCGCGATCTTCCCCAACACGGGCCAAGTCCCGAAGATGATTTGCACCGCGAAGAGCGCGACGTGCGGCCCGTAAGGAGAGCCGGGGTGACGTGGAGAAGGGGTGACGGGGGGAAGCGGCCGCGTCGTCAAACGTCACCCCTTCTCCACGTCACCCCTTCTCCGCGTCTGCTTCCCATTACGCAATCAACTGTACTCGCCGCCCTTGGCGCCGGTGCCTTCGCCGGGTTCGCCCGCGCCGGTGTTTGCGGGGTTGGCCTCGGCGTCGGGCGAGGAGGAGCCGGTGTTCTGCCCCTCGGGCGTCTGGCCGTGCTGCGCGCCGTACTCCTGGCTCTCCGCGTCTGTGGTGACGTTCGAGGGCGCCTCTTCGGGTTGGTTTGTGCTGCTCATCGTTTCCCCTGTTCGTTCTAAGCGATTAAGTAGAGCGGATTCTCAAGAATCTTCTTGAGCGTCTGGAGGAACTTGGCGCCGGTCGCGCCGTCCACGACGCGGTGGTCGCAGGAGAGCGTGACCCGCATCATCTGCCGCACCACAACCTGCCCGTCGCGCACGACGGGCGTCGGCGTCATCGCGCCGACGGCGAGGATGCACGCCTCGGGCGGGTTGATGATGGCGGTGAACTCGCTGATGCCGAACATGCCGAGGTTGCTGACCGAGAAGGTCGCGCCGGTATACTCCTCGGGCGCGAGCTTGCGGTTGCGCGCGCGCTCGGCCAGCTCTTTGACCTCGCGGCTGATTTGGCCGACCGACTTCGCGTTCGCCGCTCGCACCACGGGCGTGATGAGCCCGTTATCGAGCGCAACCGCGACGCCGATGTCCGCGCGCTCATAGTAGCGGACGACCTTGTCCTGGAAGGAGGAGTTGACGGCCGGGTGCTGCATGAGCGCGACCGCCGCGACCTTGATGACGAAGTCATTGATGCTGACCTTGTTCTCGGGGTCGAGCTCGTTGAGCTGACGGCGCATCTCGGCCGTCTTGTCCATCTCGACCTCGGTCGTGAGAAAGATGTGCGGGATGGGGCCGAGCGAGGTGACGAGGCGGCGCGCGATGGTCGCGCGCATCGTCGTCACGGACTCCTCGCGGTAGGGCGCGGCACCGCCCTCGGGCTGTACCGAGGGCTGCTGTGTGGGGGTCGGGACGGCGCGGAGTTGCGTCGCGGGCTGCGCCTGTTCCTCCTGCGGCTGCGCGGCGGGTTGGGCGGCGCCGCCGCCGCTCATGGCGGCCTCAATGTCGCGCTTGACGATGCGGCCGCCGGGGCCGCTGCCCGTCAGTGTATTCAGGTTGATGCCGGCGTCAGCCGCCATGCGCGCGGCGATGGGCGAGACGATGAGCCGGCCGTCGCCGCGTTGGCCGTTGCCGCCCGCGGCCTGTGGCTGCTGTGCGGCGAGCTGGGTTTTACCCGAATCGGGCGCGGCCTCCTGCGGCGGCGAAGGCGCGCCGCCAGCGTCGCCCGCGGCGGCGGGCTGGGCTTCGACTTTCTCCTCAACCGGCTCTTTCTTCTCGGCCGGAGCCGCGCCCGAAGATGCCGCGGAGACGAGGCCGGAGATGTCCTCGTCCGGTTCGCCGATGATGGCGATGATGGAGCCTAAGGGCACGGTCTCGCCCTCGGGCACGAGAATCTTGCGCAGCACGCCCGAGGTGAGCGCCTGCGCCTCCATCGTCGCCTTGTCGGTGTCGATCTCGGCCAGCCCCTCGCCGACACTGACCTTGTCGCCTTCCTTCTTCAGCCAGCGCGAGAGCTGCCCTTCCTCCATCGTCGGCGACAGCTTCGGCATCACGACCTGCGTTGCCATTGGAATCCTCAGTGGTCAGTAGACAGTAGTCAGTAGGCAGTAGAAAAGCCCCGTTAGTCGGGTCGGCTAAATGTCAGCGTCAGCACCCATCGAGCAAAATCTACTGGCTACTGACTACTGTCTACTGACTACTCTAAATAAGCCACCTCGCGGACGGCCCTGACGATGCGCTCCACGTCGGGGAGCGCGAGCCGTTCGAGGTTCTTGGCGTAGGGCATGGGGGTGTCGGCGCCGGAGAGCCGCTTGACGGGCGCGTCGAGGTAGTCGAAGGCGTGCTCCATGAGCTGCGCGCTGATCTCGGCCCCGACGCCGCAGAAGGCGTGCGACTCCTCGGCGACGACGACGCGGTTCGTCTTCTTCACAGAGTTGACGATGGTCTCGATGTCGAGCGGGCGGATGGTGCGCGGGTCGATGACCTCGACCGAGACGCCCTGCTTCTCCAACTCCTCGGCCGCCTTGAGCGCGAGCGGCACCGTCATCGAGCGCGCGACGACGGTGCAGTCCGTGCCCTCGCGCTTCACGTCGGCTTGCCCGAGCGGGACGAGGAAGTTCTCGTCTTCCGGCACCTCGCCCTTGTTGCCGTACATACGTTCCTGTTCGAGGAAGATGACGGGGTCGTCGTCGCGGATGGCGCTCTTCAAGAGCCCCTTGGCGTCGGCCGGCGTCGAAGGCATCACGACCTTGAGGCCGGGGAAGTGCGCGTACCAGGATTCGAGCGCCTGCGAGTGCTGCGAAGAGACCTGGAAGGCCGAGCCGTTCGGGCCGCGGAAGACAATGGGGATTTTGAACTGCCCGCCCGACATGTAGCGCATCTTCGCCGCCGAGTTGATGATCTGGTCGGTGGCGAGGATAGAGAAGTTGAAGGTCATGAACTCGATGATGGGGCGCAGTCCGGCCATCGCGGCGCCGACGCCCAGGCCGGCGAAGCCGAGTTCGGTGATGGGCGAATCCACCACGCGCTTGTCGCCGAACTCTTCGAGCAGTCCCTTCGAGACCTTGTACGCGCCCTGGTAGGCCGCGACCTCTTCGCCCATCAGGAAGATGCCCTCGTCGCGGCGCATCTCCTCGCGCATCGCCTGGTTGAGCGCCTCGCGCATCGTGATGACAGCCATTCAAACCTCCGGTTTGCGTGATCAGTGACGAGTGATAAGTGATAAGTAAAGAGCCAATCTCTTATCTCATCACTTATCACTCGTCACTCATCACTTCTTAATAGGTGTGGCGTAGATGTCCGTGAACAACTCCTCGGGCGGCGGCTCGGGGCTCTCTTCGGCGAACTTGACGGAGCGCTCGACCTCTTCGCGGACGCGCGCCTCGATCTCCTTCAGCCCGTTGTCGTCGAGCACGCCCTTCTCGCGGAGGTTGTCGCCGAAGACCTTGATGGGGTCGCGCTCCTGATACTTCTCGATCTCGGCGCGCGTGCGGTAGTGGCCGGGGTCGGACATCGAGTGACCCATGAAGCGGTAGGTGCGGATTTCGAGGAGTGAGGGCAGATACTCCTTGCGCGCGCGCTCGACGGCGCGCTCGACGGCCGCGCGGACGGCGAGCACGTCCATGCCGTCAACGAACTCAGAGGCCATCCCGAAGCCGACCGCTTTCTGCGACACGTCGCTGATGGACATCGCGCGCTTGAGCGAAGTGCCCATGCCGTACTGGTTGTTCTCGCAGATGTAGATGCAGGGGAGCTTCCAGAGCTGCGCCATGTTGAGCGACTCGTGGAACGCGCCCTGGTTGACCGCCGCCTCGCCGAAGAAGCAGAGCGTCGCCTGGTCTGTGTTGCGGTACTTCGTGGCGTAGGCGACGCCGGTCGCGAGCGGAATCTGCCCGCCGACGATGCCGTGGCCGCCGAGGAAGTGCTTGTCGGCATCGAAGAGGTGCATCGAGCCGCCCTTGCCCTTCGAGCAGCCGCCGATCTTGCCGAACAACTCGGCCATCACCTCGTCGGGCGAAGTCCCCATCGCGAGCGCGTGGCCGTGGTCGCGGTAGCTCGTGAAGACGTAGTCGTCCGGCCGAAGCGCCGAGAGAGCGCCGACGGCGACCGCCTCCTGCCCGATGTAGAGGTGGCAGAAGCCGCCGATCTTGCCGAGCGTGTAGGCTTCGGCCGACTTCTCCTCGAAGCGGCGGATGAGTACCATCTGGTAGAGCATGCGGAGCAGCGTCTCGCGGTCTACCTCGTCGATCTGCTTGAGCTGTTCCTGATGCCTCTGCTCGTGCTCGTCGCGGAGTTCGGCCGGGTCGATGCGGTCGCGCTCGTCACGCTCCTCGGCGACTCCCGCGCCGGCCGCGGCGGCTTCCGACTGTGTCCTGGGTCTCATCGGTGTCACTTTAAGCTCACTCATGGTGTGAAATTCTCGCGCGCGTGCGGGCGCTGCCGCCGACACAGACGCGCCCGACCGGGTGCCTCTGCGCCGCACTACTTCCGCGACTGTCGGTGTTCAGTTGTGACGGGAACGGATTATACGCGACTTTGACGCCCGCGGCAAAAAGGGGGAAAAGCAGTAGA
>JBEVJD010000122.1:0-13910 GCA_040510435.1 Pyrinomonadaceae bacterium
AGGTTGGCGTGGTGTGATGGGCCGCCGTTTGCTTATCATTGGGGGTTGGAGAGGGCGCGGGCTCTGCTGAAAGAGTTAGGGGCGGGGGAGCCGGAGCTGCCGGCGTTTGATGAGTCGAGGTTTGAGGCGATGCCGGAGGTGGAGATTGACCCGGCGGATGAGTTCGGGGCGGGGAGTGTGGGAGAGTCGGAGGGTTGAGTTTGGGGTTGACGCGGAGAGAGTTTTTGAAGTGGGCGGGGGCAGCGGCGGCCGTGGGGGTGGGTGTGTCGTCGGTGTACGGTAATCTGGTGGAGGCGTGGGCGTATGAGGTGACGGAGACGGTCATACGCATAAAGGATTTGCCGGAGAGGTTCGAGGGGTTTCGGGTCGCGCAGGTGTCGGACGTGCATCACAGTCGGTTGGTGTCGATTGAAGAGGTGAGGCGGGTGGTGGGATTGGCGAACGCGGCGGGGGCGGATTTGATCGCGTTGACGGGGGATTACACGACCGACCTGTCGAAGTATGTGGAGCCTTGCGCGGAGGCTTTGGGGGAGTTGAAGGCGCCGGAGGGCGTGTGGGCTGTGTTGGGGAATCACGACCACAAGACGGACGGGGCTCTGACGCGGAAGGCTTTGCGGCGGCGCGGCATAGAGGTGTTGACGAACCAGAACACGGAGTTGCGGCGCGGGGCGGACGTGTTGCAGTTGGCGGGCGTGGACGACTGGGGGTGGGGCAAGGCCGATTTCGAGCGGGCGATGCGCGGCGTGGACACTGCGCGGCCGTCGTTGATGCTGTCGCACGAACCGATGGCGCTCGACATGCCGGAGACGCGCGGCGTCTCGCTCATCCTGAGCGGGCACACGCACGGCGGGCAGATCACGCTGCCGCTGGTCGGCGCGCCCGCGGCGTACGTGTGGGATCATTTGAAGTACCTGCGTGGGACTTACGAGAGCGAGGGGACGCAGCTCTATGTCTCGCGCGGGACGGGCGTCATCGGCGTGCCCGTGCGCATCGGCGCGCCCCCGGAGGTCGCCGTGCTCCGGCTGCAAAGGGCCTGAAGGGTAATTTTTGATTTGCGATTCGGTGCGATGCAGTCCTTCGAATCGCAAATCAAAAATTTAAGGCTGGCTCGCCCCCAAGACCTCCACGAAGAAGCAGACGCAGACCTCGCCCGCCGCCAGAAGGTTCAGGAGCCGCGAACGCGTCCGGTCGGCCAGCGCCTTAAAGAGCAGTTCCAACTGCGCCTCGTGCTTCTTCATCTTTAGTCAACCCCCACCGCCCGACTGCGACGCTCAAGCAGAACCGTGTCGCGCCAGCGCCCGCGCAGACGGCCGACGCGCTCGCGCCGCCCTAGCTCGCGGAAGCCGCACGCCTTGTGCAGCGCGACGCTCGCGACGTTCTCAGGGAAGATGCTCGCCTGCAAAGTCCAGATGCCCCGGCCCTCTGACTCGCGCACGAGCGCTTCGAGCAGCGCGCGGCCGACGCCCATACCTCTGAATTCCGCCCCGACGTAGACGCTCACCTCGGCAACGCCCGCGTAGACCTCGCGCGCCGAGACGGGGCTGAGCGCGGCCCAGCCCGCGACGCGACCGCCGTCGGCGAGCGCGACCAGGCGGCACGCCTTCAGGTGCGAAGCGTCCCAGCGCTCCCAGCCGGGCGCCTCGGTCTCGAACGTCGCCTCGCCCGTCGCGAGCCCCTCTTCGTAGACGGCGCGCACTTCAGGCCAGTGGCCGGGGAGCATCTTTTCGACAGAGAGCGTCATAAAAATCGTCGGCGCGTTGCGTGCGAAAAATATTTTCACATACGTCTTGACGAATGTGAAGCGCGGGTGTAGGATGCTCCTCACATTCGCTTTGGCGAATATATGATATGGCGGGGGCGGAGGCCGTCGTCGCGGGCGCCGGGAAGTTAGAGAAGCGAACGGGGAATCATCCCGAAGGAGAGTTCTTATGTCGAGTTCAATCGAGCAGGTGGTGCGTGAGAAGTACGGCTCGGTCGCGAAGAGCGGGCTGTCGAGCGAGCAGGGGGGCGTGCGTGCGGTGGCCGAGGCGTTCGGCTACACGGCGGAGGAGCTGGCGTCGATCCCGGCGGAGGCCAACATGGGGCTCTCGTGCGGGAACCCTGTGGCGACGGCTCACTTGCGCGAGGGCGAGGTGGTCGTAGACCTCGGGTCGGGCGGCGGGCTCGACATCTTTCTGGCCGCGGAGAAGGTCGGCCCCGCGGGGCGCGCCGTCGGCATCGACATGACGCCGGAGATGGTTGAGCTGGCGCGGCGCAACGCCTCGAAGCGGCTCGAAGGCGGCGCCGACGACAACGTTGAGTTTCATCTGGCGACCATCGACAGTCTGCCGCTCGCGGACGCGTCGGTGGACGTTGTCATCAGCAACTGCGTCATCAACCTCGCGCCGGACAAGCAGGCCGTCTTCCGCGAGATCGCGCGCGTGCTCAAGCCGGGCGGGCGTCTGGCCGTGAGCGACATCGCGCTCAAGCTCCCGATCCCTCTGGGGCTGAGTCAGGACTTGCTGGCCTACGTCGGCTGCATCGCGGGGGCGATTCCGGTTGAAGACTATCGGCGGGGTCTTATCGAGGCGGGCTTCTCGGAAGTCGCCGTCATCGACTCGGGCGCAGACCTGAACGCCTACGCGCAGGTCGAGGGTCAGTCCGGCTGTTGCTCGCCCTCGATGAAGGAGGACGCGCCGAAGAGCCAGCCCCCGGCGAGCTCGTGCTGCGCGCCGGCCGCCTCGTCGGCCGAGGCCGCGCAGACGGAGACGGCGGCCTCCTGCTGCGGCCCCGTCGCCACGGCCGCCGCGAGCGAGCTGCACGACGACCTGCGCGACATCCTCGCGCGCTACGACGTGAACGACTACGCCGCGAGCGTGAAGGTCTTCGCCGTCAAGCCGCGGTAATAAGCGCGGGCGTGTGTCAATCGGCCTAGTTGTCTTGTTGGTTATTTTCTTCCGGCTCGTCGCTCGGCTCGGCCGTCTCGTCCGGCTGAGCGCCGGGCGGGAGGACGTTGTCGGGCGGCGGCTCGCCCCTCTCGTCGCGCACGCGGAGGATGGAGCAGTCGCCGTCCACGTAGACCTCGTCGAACCAGCCGCTGTCGAGCGCGTGGTTGAAGAACGCCTCGTGCTCGTGGTCTGTGAAGACGTAGCGCGCGCAGCGCCGCTGGTCGCCATCGCCGAGGCAGAAGTTGTCGCGGATGATGGGGCCGAGGTTGGCAACCTCCTCGTCGGAGATTTCGCGGCCGATGGTGATGCGGCCGTGCAACTCGGCGAGCTTGCGGTCACGGTCTAACAGGTAGGTCGGGTCGAGCCCCGAGACGTACGCGAGGCGGGGGTTGTAGAAGAAGAGTTTGGGGAAGTCGTCCCAGTCGGTGTTGACGATCAGCTCGCCGGGCTCGGCGTTCTTCGAGAGCCATTCCATGCCGCCCTTGTAGAGGTCGGGGCCGGCCATCCCGGCGATGTCCTGCGCCGTGACGCGCGCGTACCAGACCATCGGCGCCGCGAGCAGCACGAAGGCCGTCGAGACTAAAATCATCTCCCACGCGCGCGCGTTCTCAACCCGCGCGGGCTCTTGCGCGGGCGTCTCGCCCTCAGTGGTCGCGTCGTCCACGGCGGGCGCGCGCGAGGTGTAGAGTTCGCGCGAGCGCCGGACGAGCGGCTCGGCGGCGAAGGCCGCGAAGAGGACGGCGAAGGGCGGGAAGTACTCGGCGAAGCGGCGCCAGCGCATGTTGGCGAGCATCAACAGCGTCGCGAAGAGCATGAGGAGGAAGGCCCTCTGCCGCCCCTCGCTCGTCGAGTCCTTGAACGAGACGTAGCCGACGAGCATCGCCGCCAGCGCCACGCCGCAGTTCCCCAGGAATTCCCAGGTGCTGTACGGGTACCACTCCGACCCGACCGTCGTCGTGAAGTCGCTCGCCGTGACCTTGATGACGAGGTGTTCGTAGAGCAGACGGAAGTTGTCGGGGAAGTAAGGGTTGATGACGAAGCCGAGCAGCGACCCGGCGAGGACGAACGCGAGCGGCCTCCACTCGATCCGCCGCTCGCTCCAGAGGATGACGAACGTCCACATGCCGGCGGCCGCGACGAGCAGCGCGAACATGTCGTAGGCGAGCGCGAAGACGAAGGCGAGCGGGAGGAGCCAGCGGTACTTGCGCTCGAAGAACAGGTGGATTCCGACGACGAGCAGCACGACGGAGAGGCTCATCGCCTTGCCCATGTTCATGCGGTAGAGGAACGGGGCCGAGCTGCCGATGATGGCGACGAGCCACACGAGCGGGTAGCTCACGCGGTTGCGCACCAGCAGCCAGTAGCAGGAGAAGATCGCGAGGCACGCGAAGAGCCACGTGCCGATCTTCGCGCCCGTCTGGAAGTCCGAGAAGAAGGTGAACGGAATCTGGAAGACGTGGAAGAGGAAGTGGTGATCCACGTAGTCCTTCGAGTTGAGCGTGGTGAGCGGCAGCGCGTCGAACGAGGGCGGGAAGTGTCCCGCGCGCATCCCCTCCCAAAGCATGCGGCTCCAGCGGAAGTGGTAGTAGGCGTCGTAGTCGCCGCAGCAGAGCGACCCCGTCGAGAACTGCAAGTACCAGAAGACTCCGCCGATGAGGGCGGCGCCGACGACGAGCAGCGCCGCGCGGCTGTTGAGGAAGCCGACCAGACCCGCGCGCCGCGCGGGGGCGTCGGCGGTCGCTACCGTTTCCGCGCCGCCCGCGGCCTCGGCCTGCCCCGCGGGCTCCGCAGTCTCAGACGAGACCGTCCCACCCTCTATGTTCTCCATCTCTCTTTCGCTCACTTGTACGGATGTGCACCGGAAGATTTCACGACCTGAATCGAGTCAACGAAAATAGCACGAACGCGCCCGGGCACGAAGTGTAGGGGGAAGAGGGGTGCTGGGTGTTAGATGTTGGGTGTTGGGTAAAACCCGGCTCTTCCCCAACACCTAACACCTAACACCCAACACCCCTCTTCCCCCTTCAGCCGCAGAGCTTCTTGACGGAGTCGATGAGGTCGGAGGGGTTGATGGGTTTGTGGAGGAAGTCGTCGAAGCCGGCGCGGCGGGCGCGCTCGCGGTCTTCGAAGTGCGTGAAGCCGGTGACGGCGATGAGCGGGGTCGTCTTGTAGGCGGGCAGCCCGCGCAGCGCCTCGGCCAGTTGGTAGCCGTTCATGCCGGGCATGCCGATGTCGGAGATGACCGCGTCGAAGTGGCCGGCGCGCGCGGTGTCGAAGGCTTCGGGGGCCGAGAAGGCCATCGCCACCTCGTAGCCGGCGTGGCTCATCAGGAGGGCCAGCAGCTCCGTCACGTCGGGCGCGTCGTCCACGACGAGCACGCGCAGACAGCCGGCCGCGCGTGCGGAGACCTCGGGCTCGGCGCCGGGGGAGATTCCGGCCGAGTCGGGCGTGTCGGGCGGCTTCGCTTCCGCGGCTTCGCGGCTGCGGCCGTTGTCGGGACGTGCGTCGGGCTCGTACATCTTCTTCAGCGCGGCGCGCGCCCCGCCGACGCGCGCCAAACTCCCCCTTGTGTGTGTAAGACGGTAGTCAGTAGACAGTAGTCAGTAGAAAACGGCTTCTATCTACTGACTACTGACTACTGACTACTGACTACTGTCTACTTCTTATCATTCCCTCTCCGGCCCGCGACGGGTGAGCTGATCCATGTGTTCGGCCAGTTCGGTCGGGTCTACGGGCTTCGGGACGTGCGCGTCGAAGCCGGCGGCGAGCGCGGCCTCGGCGTCCCGCTGCGCGGCGTAGCCGGTGAGCGCCAGCGCCGGCACCCCTCTCAGGTGCGGCAACTCGCGCAGCCGCGCGATCAACTCGTATCCGTCAATTCTTGGGAGGCCGATGTCGGAGACGATTATATCAAACCGCCCCGACTCGGCAACGCGCAGCGCCTCCTCGGGCGTCGCGCAGGCCGCCGTCGTGTAGCCGCGCGCCGCGAAGGCCACCTTCAGCATCTCCAGCGTGTCGGGCGCATCCTCGACGAGCAGGACGTGGCACGACCCCTTCGCGCAGGGCTCGCCCGCGCCCGCGTCGAGGTCGTCGGTGTGGCGCCGCGCGCCGTCCGTCTCCGACGCCGGCAGCGCCACGACGAAGCGGCTGCCGCGCTCGGGCCCCGCGCTCTCGGCCTCGACGCTCCCGCCGTGCGCCTCGACGAAGCTCTTGACAAGCGCGAGCCCGAGCCCGAGCCCGCCGTGCGTGCGCGTCGTCGCCATGTCGGCCTGCCGGAAGCGCTCGAAGACGTGCGGCAGAAATTCAGAAGGGATGCCAGCGCCCTCGTCCTCGACCTCGACGCGCGCCGTGCCTTCCGCCCCGCCGACGCGCACGCGCACGCGCCCGCCCTTGCGCGAGAACTTGACGGCGTTGTGCAGAAGGTTCCAGAAGACCTGCACCAGTCGCGTGCGGTCGCCGCTGACGACCGCGGGGCGCAGGCCGCCGGTCTGCACCTCGACCGAGACGGAGAGCGCGTCGGCCTGCGGCCGGACGGTCTCGGCCGCCTCGCGCACGACGCCGCCCAACTCGACGGGCGCGCGCTCGATGCGCATCTTGCCCGAGAGGATCGAGGACATGTCGAGCAGGTCGTTGATGAGGCGCGAGAGCAACTGCGAATTCTTCTCGATGACGCGGACGCCCTGCGCGACTTCCCCTTCGCCGAGGCGGCCCGAGCGGATCATGTGCGTCCAGCCGAGGATGGGCGTCAAGGGCGTGCGCAGCTCGTGCGAGAGCGTGGCGAGGAATTCGTCCTTGGCGCGGTTGACCTCCTGCGCGCGCGCGTAGAGCCGCGCGTTCTCGATGGCGAGCGCGGCGCGCGCGGCGATCTCCTGCGCGTACTCCACGTCGGCCTCGGTGTAGCGGCGCGTGGCGCGCGTCGAGGAGAAGGTGAGCGCGCCGATGGTGCGCCCGCGCGCGACGAGCGGGACGGTGATGAACGACTTCAAGCCAAGCTCGTTGAGCAGCCGCGCGTGCTCTTCGTCGCGCGCGAGCGAGGCGATGGTCTCCTCCGTCACTTCGGTGAAGACCTCGGGCCGGCCAGTGCGCAGGACGCGCGGGATGCCCGCGCTCTGCGGCCCGGGCGGGAAGGCGCGCAGGCGCTCGACGAGCGGCTGGCGCGCGGGGTCTGCGTGCGCGGCCGCGACGCGACGCGGGCGCCCGTCGCCGTCAACCAGATCAACCAAACAGCAGTCGGCCATCGCCACGACCGCGAGGCGGGCGAGTCCCGCGAGCGTCGTCTCGTAGTCGAGGGAGGAGCCGAGCACGCGGCTCGCCTCGGCGAGGAAGCGCAGGCGCTCCTCCGAAGCCTTGCGCGCCGAGATGTCCAACGTCACGCCGCGCATCCCGACCGGAAGCCCGCGCTCGTCGAGGGCGACGCGCGACTGCGCCTCGACGTGAACGACGCGCCCGTCCCTGCACACCCAGCGGAACTCGCTCGTGCCGCCCGCGCCGCTCTCGAAGATGGCGCGTGCCTCGGAGGCGGCGCGCTCGCGGTCTTCCGGGTGGACGATTGAGAGCCAGAAGTTGGGCGTCTGTAGCCATTCGTCCACGGTGTAGCCGAGCATCTGCTCGACGTAGTCGCTGACGAAGTCGATGCGCTGCGACGCCTCGTCGGGCTCGCCCCACGCCTCCCACACGACGCCGGGGACGTTGGCGACGAGGTTCTTCAGGCGGCCGCGCTCGTGCTCGACCAGCCGCGCGAGTTCGGCGCGCTCGGCGTCGGCGCGCTTCTGCGCCGTGATGTCGCGCGCGATGGTCGAGGCGCCGACCAGCCGCCCCTCCCCGTCGCGGATGGGCGAGACGATGAGCGAGACTTCGACGTGCGAGCCGTCCTTGCGGACGCGCACGGTCTCGGCGCGCGCGACGCGCTCGCCGCGCGCGAGCCGCGACATGATCTCCGTGAGGTCTTCGCGCAGCTCGTCGGGGACGATGAAGGAGATGTGGCGGCCGACGGCCTCCTCGGCCGCGTGGCCGTACATGCGCTCGGCCGCGGCGTTCCAGCTCGTGATGGTGCCGTCGAGCGTCTTGCCGATGACGGCCTCGCTCGAAGACTCGACGATGGCGGCCTGGAGCGCCCGCGCGCGCTCGACCTTGCGCGCCTCGGTCACGTCGTGGAAGACGAGGACGACGCCCGACGTGCGCCCGCGCCCGTCGCGGATGGGCGCGCCGCTGTCGTCAATGGGCACCTCGCCCCCGCCGCGCGCGAGCAGCACCGTGTGGTTGGCGAGGCCGACGACCGTCCCCTCGCGCAGGACTTTTTCGACCGGGCTCTCGACGGTCGCCCGCGTCACCTCGTTGACTATCCTGAAGACTTCGGCGAGCGGGCGCCCTTCGGCCTCGGCGCGCGGCCAGCCCGTCAGGCGCTCGGCCACGGGGTTCATGAAGCGGACGCGCCCCGCGGCGTCGGTGGCGATGACGGCGTCGCCGATGCTGCGCAGCGTTGTCTGCAACGACTCGCGGTCGGCGCGCGCGGATGATTCGGCGCGCGCGCTGCGGTCGGCGAGCGCCGAGATTAAGAGCGAGACGGCGACGAAGACGCCGGTCTGGAGCCCGTCCGAGAAGTCGAGCGCGAGGGTGTTGGGCGGGCCGAGGAAGAAGAAGTTGGCGGCGACGGCCGAGAGCGCGATAGTCAGCAGGATGGGGCCGCGCCCGCCGTAGAGCGCGACGATGATGACGGCGACGAAGTAGAAGATGAAGGGGACGCTGCCGCGCTCGATACCCGAGAAGACGTAGAGCGCGAACATCGCCGTCGTGGCCGCGGCGGCGGCGGCGACGGCCAGCGAGTAACGGGCGAGCGCCGACTCGCTCCAATGTCGATGCCAGCTCTGAGCGCCGTGGGGGCGGGGGTCAGACATCTCTCTTCCTTAGCTCGTTCCTACGGCCGAGGCGACGCGCGCCGCGGGGCGTCCGCCTGCGGGCTGAGTCGGCGGATGCCCGCCCGAACTGCCAGGTTGGTCGTTATTGCCGGGAGTTGCTTGCGCGGACAACCTACTGCTTTTCGCCGCGGCAAGTCAAGAAAGGGGTTTTGGGTTTTGGGTGTTAGGTGTTAGGTAAAAACCCGATTCTTCCCCAACACCTAACACTCAAAACCCAAAACCCTCCTTCCCAGCACCCAACTCCGGCATTTGCTTTACTGACCTCCGACCTCTAACCTCTGACCTCTATGTATCCGGCAGGCAATCTATACATCCCCGCGCCGCACGGGCGCCTGGAGGCGATCCTGAAGGAGCCGCGCGTTGCGGCGCGCGCCGCCGCGCTCGTCCTGCACCCGCACCCGCTGCACGGCGGGACAATGCACAACAAGGTCGTCTTCCGCACGGCGCGCGGGCTCGAAGACGCGGGCGCCGTCACCCTGCGCTTCAACTTCCGCGGCGTCGGCCACTCCACCGGCGAGCACACGGGCGCCCGCGGCGGCGAGCAGGAGGACGCGCGTGTGGCCCTGGATTATCTGGTCGAGAAGTACCCCGGCCTCCCGGTCTTTCTCGCCGGCTTCTCCTTCGGCGCGCGCGTCGGCCTTGAGGTGGGCACGCGCGACCCGCGCGTCCGATACCTCGTCGGCGTCGGCACCCCCGTCAGCATCCCCGAGCGCGAATACGACTTCTCCTTCCTCGACGAATGCCGCAAGCCCCTCCTCCTCGTCCACGGCGACCGCGACGAGTTCGGCACCGTCCCAGACCTCCGCGCCCTTGCCGCCCGCCTCCCCGGAGAGGCGCGCGTCCAAGTCAAAATCATCCCCGGCGCCGGCCACTTCTTCGACGAACAACTGGAAGACTTAAGGCGCGCCGTCGCCGACTGGGCCGTGGAGAGATTAGGGGAGTAGGTCAGGCGGGAACCACGTCACGTTAAAGGAAGAAGGAGGACGAGAAGCAGCGTGTCTCTCGTCCTCCTTCCTGATTTTAAACTCTCGACTTCACTCAGGGCGCGTTGCCGTCTCCGCCTCTTCGTAAATCCGGTCGATCACGTCTTTGTACTTCTCGTCGATGACGCGGCGTTTGACTTTGAGGGTGGGGGTGAGTTCGCCGCCGTCGATGGTCAGCTCTTTTTCGAGGAGGGCGACGCGTTTGACGCGCTCGAAGCGGGCGAGGTCTGCGGTCAGCGAGTCCACCTGGCGCTGGAGGAGGTCGATGATGCGCGGGTGGCGGCAGAAGTCCGCGGGCGTCTTGCAGTCGAGCCCCTTGTGCTGCGCGTAGGAGCGGAGCATCTCCCAGTCGGGGACGATGAGGGCGGCGGGGAACTTGCGCCCGTCGCCGACGAGCACGACCTGGCTGACGAAGCGCGACTGCTTGATGAGCTGCTCGACGGGCTGCGGCGCGACGTACTTGCCGCCCGAGGTTTTGAACAGCTCCTTCTTGCGGTCGGTGATGCGCAGGTAGCCTGCCTCGTCGAGCGCGCCGATGTCGCCCGTCCTGAACCAGCCGTCGTCGGTGAAGACCTCGCGCGTCGCCTCGGGCTTGTTGTAGTAGCCGCGCATGACGTTCGGGCCGCGCGTCTCGATCTCGCCGTCCGCGGCGATGCGCACCTCGACGTGCCGGATGGGGCGGCCCACGGTGCCGATGCGGTTGTCCACGGGGCCGTTGACGCAGATGACCGGCGAGGTCTCCGTCAGGCCATAGCCCTGGACGATTGGCAGACCCGCGCCGTAGAAGATGAGCCCCAACTCCTCGGGCAGCGCCGCCCCGCCCGAGCAGAAGAGGCGGATGCGCCCGCCCGTCGCCTCGCGCCACTTCGAGAAGACGAGGCGCGACGCGACGCGGTACTGCAACTTGAGGAGCGGGCTGACGGGCTTCTTCCAGACGACGGCGTGCGCCCAGCGCTTGGCGACGCCGACGGCCCACGTCAGCAGCGCCGTCTTCACGCGCCCGCCCTCGGCCGCCTTGTCCTTGATGCGCTCGTAGATTTTCTCGAAGAGGCGCGGGACGGCGACGACTATCGTCGGGCGCACCTCGCGCATGTTGTCGCCGATGCGCTCGATGGCCTCGGCGAAGTAGACCTTCGCGCCGTGGTGCAGGTACATGTACATCGCGCCGCGCTCGAAGACGTGCGAGAGCGGCAAGACCGACAGCGCCACGTCCTCCGGCGCGAAGGCCAGGCGCTCCGACGTGCCGATCAGGTTCGAGACGACGTTCGAGTGCTTGAGCATGACGCCCTTCGGCTCGCCCGTCGTCCCCGAGGTGTAGATGATCGTCGCGAGGTCTTCCGGCGCGACCACGCCGAGGAGTTCTTCGAGGAGGCGCGGCTGCTCCGCTTCGAGCCGCGCGCCGCGCGCCTCAAGCTCGGAGAGCGTGAGCACGCCTTCACCCGCCTCGCCCGAGAGCAGCACGACAATCGAGAGCGCGGCGCGCGCCGAGAGCGCTTCGCGCACGCGCTCGTAGGCCGCGCGGTTCTGCACGAAGAGGAGACGCGCGCCTGAGTCCTCCACGATGTAGCAGACCTGCTGCGGCGCGAGCGTCGGGTAGAGCGGGACGTTGACCACGCCCGCGAACTGGCACCCGAGGTCTGCGACGACCCAGTCGGGCGAACTCTCCGAGAGTATCCCGGCGCGGTCGCCGCCCCTCAGCCCCAGCGCGTGGAGCCCGAGCGCGACGCGGCGGACGCGCCGCAGCAGCTCCTCGGAAGAGATCGGCCGCCACGCGCCGTCGCGCTTGTAGTGGAGTGCGTCGGGGCGCGCCTTCAGCGTCAGCGCGCGCAGCATGATGTCGATGATCGTCTCGGGCTCGCCGACGCGCATACGCTCGCCCGTGGACGCGCCCGAAGCCACCTGTTCCCTCGTCTCCATCGTCAAGCGCGCACACCCCCGAGGAAGATGTCCAGCACCTCGTCTGCCATCGGCGCGAGCTTGTAGCGGCGCTTCGACAGAATCCAGTTGGTCGCCATCTCGTCGAGCGCGCCGAAGAGCACCTTCGCCACGAGCTTCGCGTTCAGTCCACGGCGGAAGACGCCCGCGGCCTGCCCCTCCTCGAAGACCTCGCGGATGAGGCCGAGGTATTCGGCGAGCCCCGCGGCCGAGAACTCCTCCATGAACTTGGTCGTGCCCCGCAGCTCGACCTGGAAGACGACCGCCAGGTCGCGGTCGGCACCGAGCCGTTCGAGGTGGTGGCGGGCGATGCGCCGCAACTTCTCGCGCGGGTCTTCGATCTTCGCCAACTCGGCGCGGCCGGCGCGCACGGCGTCGCTCGTGTTGCGCTCGAAGATGGAGCGCAGGATTTCTTCCTTGCTCTTGAAGTAGAGGTAGACCGTGCCGTCGGCGACGCCAGCCTCGCGCGCCACGTCGGCCACCTTCGAGTTGAAGTAGCCCGAGCGCGCGAAGACCTTCGTCGCGGCGCGCATGATGGCCTCGCGCTTGTCGCCCACCGGGGCCTGGGAGAGGGAACGTGCGGTACGCATCTGGCTCTGGGGTCTCCGTGCCGCCCTCGCGGCCGTGCTGCTGAATGGCTATTCATTCAGTCAAGACCTCTAGCCTAACGTCCGCGCGCGTTTTCTGCAACAGAAGGCGGAAGCCCGACCATGAGGGAGGGCGTTTTAACTTTCTCAGAACGCTTTGACGGAAGACATGAGCCCTCCCTCATGGTCGGGCTTCCGCCTCTTCGGCGTCTGCGGCGGCGAGGTGTTCGCGGCCGTCGGGGCGGGGCGGGGCGTTCTTGATGGTGATGTCGCGCCGCGGGTAGGGGATTTCGATGCCCTCCTCTTTGAAGAGGCGGTGGATGTTGTAGCGGATGGCGCTCTTGACGACGAGGTGGCGGCGGGGCTTGTCCGACCAGAAGAGCAGGCGGAAGTTGAGCGAGGAGTCGGCGAACTCCATGAACTGCACCGTGGGCTTCGGCTCTTCGAGGACGAACTGGACGCCCTCGGTCGCGCGCAGGAGCGTGGCGGTGACGTGGTCGGGGTCGGCGTCGTAGGAGACGCCGACGGGGATGGCGAGGCGCACGCGGCGCTCGCGGTTGTACGACCAGTTGAGGAAGTTCTGGTTGACGATCTTCGAGTTGGGCACGACCGAGGCGATGTTGCTGTTGGTGATGACGACGGTCGTCCGCAGGTTGATGCTGCGCACCATCCCCTCGGTCAGCTCGCCGTCGGGGCCGGGGATGGTCACGAAGTCGCCGACGCGGACGGGGCGCTCGAAGAGGATGATGAAGCCGGAGGCGATGTCGCCCGCGATGAACTGGAGACCGAAGCCGATGCCGACCGAGAGCGCCGTGAAGACGACGGCGAGCGAGGTGAAGTCGGCCGCCACCGCCACGCGCAGCGCGACGACCACGCCGACGGCGATGACGAAGTAGTGGACGAGCCGCAGGATGGTGAACTGCACGCCCGGGTCGAGGTGCTTGTGGTGGCTCATCCGGCGCTCGATGAAGCGGCGCGCGTAGCGCGAGAAGACGACGGCGACGAGCAGCACCGCGAGCCCGAGCAGCAGCGTCGTCGTCGAGAAGACGAACGTCCCCAGCTCCCACTTGAAGTTGAGGTAGCCCCGCACAGGCTCGGTCAGCCGCCAAAACCTCTGCAACACGTTCTCCCCCTGCCACAGCGCCGCCCACACAAGACCCGCGAACATCTCCACTCGCACACTCCCTTGTCGAACCAGCCCCAAAGACGAAGCCGCCCGCGCCTCGTTGCAGGGGGCGGGCGGCTTCTCGTTGAAAATTTTGTTGGCGGAGGGTGAGGGACTCGAACCCACAAGCCCTTGCGGGCGGCAGTTTTCAAGACTGCTGCATTACCAATTATGCTAACCCTCCGCGCTTAACCTAACTCACAAAATATAACCCGCGTCGAAAGGGAAGGCAAAACGCTTCGCCGCCGAAAAATCTCAGGAGGGCTGAACTGACTTGGCGTTTTTGTCGCGTCATAGCAGTCAGCGGTTGGGTGTGACCGGCTCCGCGTGAGGCCCGGGCAGAAACGCGCGGGGGGGCGAGCGGGTGGGGGGGGCCTCAGGCGGGGCCCCCGGCGCCGCAC
>JBEVJD010000123.1:0-21732 GCA_040510435.1 Pyrinomonadaceae bacterium
ATGAGACCCCGCAGGGCGTCCGGGCTGTGTGCCCCCTGGATTAAGATTGAGGCACAAAAGATTCACCGAACAGAACCGCGAGCGGTAGCGCGCGGGTGCGTGCTCCGATACAGGCCCGCCTGTCGGAGCACGCACCCGCTCGCTACAACTCGCGGTTCTGTTCGGTGAATCTTTTGTCCCACAATCTTAAACCAGGGGGCACACAGCCCGGCCGCTCTGCGGTGTATCATCCCCGAATCTTATGGAAAGCCATTCTATCTCTGAGGACTCGCCGACGCTCGCGATGTCTTCGCGGAGGCGGGTGTGGGTGACGCTCGGGGTCATCACGGGGATGTTTCTGGCGGCGCTGGAGGCGACCGTCGTCGGGACGGCGATGCCGACCGTCATCGCCTCGCTCGGGGGCTTGAGCCATTACAGTTGGGTCTTCTCGGCCTACCTCATCACCTCGACCATCACGGTGCCGGTCTGGGGCAAGCTCTCGGACTTGTACGGGCGCAGGCTCTTCTTCCAGCTCGGCATCGGCGTCTTCCTCGTCGGCTCGGTGCTGTCGGGGCTGGCGGCGACGATGACGCAGCTCATCGTCTTCCGGGCGGTGCAGGGTTTAGGGGCGGGGGCGCTCGTGCCTTTGGGGATGACGATCATCGGCGACGTGTACACGGTCGAGGAGCGCGCGCGGATGCAGGCGTTTTTCAGCGGCGTGTGGGGGATTTCGAGCGTGGTCGGGCCGGTGGTCGGCGGGTTCATCACCGACCAGCTCTCGTGGCGCTGGGTCTTCTACATCAACGTGCCGTTCGGCATCCTCGCCGCCGTCATCATGCACCTCTCGCTGAAGGAGCCGAAGCGGCACGGGCGCCCGTCCATTGACTACGCGGGCGCGGCGCTGCTGATGGCCTCCATCACGCTCCTGATGCTGGCGCTCGTCGAGGGCGGTGCGACGCTGCGCGAGTTCGCGTCGGCGCGTAACGTGGCGCTGCTGGCCGTCGCGGTGGCGCTGGGAGTGATCTTCATCTACGTCGAGCGGCGGGCGCGCGACCCCATCGTGCCGCTCGAACTCTTCCGCAACCGCGTCGTGACGGTCTCCGTCGTCGCAGGGTTCCTGGCGGGCGTGTCGATGTTCGGCGCGATCTCGTTCGTGCCGCTGTTCGCGCAGGGGGCTCTGGGCTCGACGGCGACCGAGGCCGGTTCGCTTTTGACGCCGCTCATGCTGAGTTGGGTCGGGCTCTCGATTGTCGGCGGGCGGCTGCTGTTGAGGGTCGGTTACAGGCCGACGGCGCTGGTGGGGCTTTTTCTGCTGACGCTCGGCTTCGCGATGCTGTCGAGCTTCGAGCGTACGACGCCGCGCGTGTGGCTCTACGTCGATCTGGTGCTCATCGGGGCTGGGCTGGGGCTGACGATGTTGACGCTTTTGATAGCGGTGCAGCAGTCGGTCGGGCGCGCGCAGTTGGGCATCGCGACCTCGCTCAACCAGTTCTCGCGCTCGATTGGCGGCGCGGTCGGCGTGGCGATTATGGGCGCGGTGCTCTCGGCCGGGCTCGCCTCGCACCTGCAAAGTTACGCGCGCACGGGCGCGGGCGGGATGACGCCGGAGCGCGCGGCGGAACTGGCCTCGAACCCGAACGCCCTCATCGACCCGGGGGCGCGCGCATCGCTCCCGCCCGCGGTGCTCGACGAGTTACAGGAGTCTATGGCCGCCGCGATTCACAACGTCTTCTGGACGGGCACGGCGCTCGCCGGCCTCGCGTTGGTCGCCGCCTTCTGGCTCCCGCGCGAAGGGGACGCGGGCGTCGCCCCGCCCGACGAAGAGGCGTGCTGCGCCGAGACAGGCGAGCGCATGGTCATCGCCGAGTTCACGACGCTGGAACCCGAAGAGGAGCCCGTCGCCTCGAAAGGGAGTTAGCCGACTGTTAAAGAGTTAGGGAAGGTAATCGGGGCGGAGGGATTCGAACCCCCGACCTCTCGGTCCCAAACCGAGCGCGATACCTGGCTTCGCTACGCCCCGCGGTCTTCAAACGACGAAAGAACTCGTTGCCTGACCGTCGGCATTCTAACAGACGGCGTCGTCGAGGGGTAAAGCGGGTTCAGGTGAAATGCTCGCAGAGGTGGCGGGCGGCCTGCCTCAAGGCGCGGGCACGGTGGCTGAGGGTGTGTTTGACTTCGGCGGGAAGCTCGCCGAAGGTCTGGTCGTGGCCGTCGGGGATGAAGAGGGGGTCGTAGCCGAAGCCGCCGTCGCCGCGCGGGGCGAGTGCGATGTGGCCCTCGCAGGTGCCCTCGAAGGTGTGGAGCGTGCCGGCCGCGGGGTCTGCGACGGCGATGACGCAGACGAAACGCGCGCGGCGTTGCGCGTCGCCGGTCGCGTCGAGCTCGCCGAGTAGTTTCGACATGCGCTCGGCGTAGGTCGCTTCGCGCCCCGCGTAGCGTGCGGAGCGGACGCCAGGCGCGCCGCCGAGCGCGTCCACCGCGAGGCCGGAGTCGTCCGAGAGCGTCAACAGCCCGGCGTGCGCCGAGTAGTACAGCGCCTTGATCGTCGCGTTCTCGGCGAAGGTCTCGCCCGTCTCTTCAGCCTCGGCGATGTCCGGGAACTCGCCGAGCAGGCGCAGGCGGAGGGGGAAGTCGGAGAGTAGCTGCAACAGCTCTCTGACCTTCCCGGCGTTGTTGGTGGCGACCAGAAGCTCCGTGTGTTCGTTCATGGACAGTCCGTCAGAGTCGAAATACTTTGCCGCACGCGGCTTTCCTGTTTAGAATCGAACGGGGCCCGACCGGCCCCTTTCTCCCAAGCTCTCGAAGTCATTCTAGAATCCGCCCGCGCGGTTTGGCACGTGCCCCGCGGCCGCGCGCAGGAGTGAACGAACTGTCCCAACATCTCTCGCCCCATGAAGCTTTGCCTCCGGCGCAGGAGCTGTCCCTGTGGCTGCGCGCTCTGCGCAGCTTCTTCAACGCGGCCAACCACCCGCTGACCGACGCGGAGCGCTCGGGGCTTGGCGAGCGCAGCTTCAAGTGCGAGACGGGCGTCGTGCGCGACGCGCTCGTGCGCTGCCTGCACCTGCTCTCAAATCTCGCGCGCGGCGAAGCGGTGCCCGGGCTCGCCGAAGAGGGCGCCGCCGCGACGGTGCAGGATGCGCCGCCGCACGGCGCCGCGCTCGGCCTCGTCGGCGCGAAGGACTCGCTCAAAGACCTGGGCGAAGTCTTCAAGGACGTGTGCCGCCTGAGCGACGCGCTGCTCGAATCGAACACGGTCGGCTTCGTCGCGTGGTCGAGTCTGGGCAGCATCCTCGAACGCGAGCTGACGCGTTCGGAGGCCGTGGGGATCATCCTGAACGCGGGGCACGCGGCCGGCGCGGCGGAGCTACAGGGGCAGCTCGTCACGCTCGCGCACGGGCTGACGCCGGAAGACCTCGGCGAAGACCTGCTCGAAATCTTCCAGTCCTTCTCGCGCCTGCTCGCGCTGCTGCGTTTCGTCGAAATCTCGCTCAAGGGCGACACGCAGCTCAAGCGTCTGCTGCCGATCTTCACGCTCATCAACGAGGAGACGCGGGCGCTGCTCGACTTCATCGAAGGCCGCGCGCTGCGCGTCGAGGGCGTCGGGCGCGGCGCGAGCGAAATCCTCGACGGCACGGCCTACGCGGTGCGGATGGAACTGCGCAAGGCTTTCGAGCACGAGCTGACCGGACTCTGCTCCGTGCGGCAGCCGCCGCAGCTCTACGCGAAGGTCGAGAACGCCACGGGTCTTCTGCGCGACTGTTACCAACAGTCGGTCGTCGCGCTCGCGCACAGCTTCGAGCCCGGGCTCGACGGCGGGGCGCTCTTCCGCTCGTTCACGACCAAGCTCGAACAGTCGCTCGAACTGCGGCGCGAGCTGTGGGGGCTCGTGCTGCTCGTGGCGCGCGCCTCGGCCGACGGCCACGAGCCGCCCGCGACGCACGTGCTCGAAGCCCTGAACGCCTTCGCCGAAGGGCCGCAGCGCTACTTGATGTACAAGGACTGGGACGCGCTCGAACGCTTCGCCGAGGAGATTGATTCGGCGCGCGACGCGGGCGAGCTGTCGCGGACGCTCCACCGCTTCGAGGCTTACCTCGAAACGCTCTTCGGCCAGGTCAACATGCGCGCCGTCCTCGCCGACCTCCCCTTCAACCCGAAGTCACCCGACAGTTAAAAGAGAGGGGTGTTGAGTGTTGGGTACCGGGGCTGGGTGAAAGACAGTTTCTTCCGTAGCACCCAGCACCTAATACCCAACACCCAGCACCCTTCTTTTGCCTTTCGCCTTACCTCGGTGCCATGCGCGTGACGACCTCGCCGAAGAGGCCGAAGGCGGAGCGCGTTCTCTTCTCGAAGCCGCCGTCGGCGAGCAGCGTCTCTGAGACGGCGTAGCGCCGCCGCGCGAGCGCCGCATCGAGCCGGCCCGCGTCGCCGCGCCGCGCGAAGTGTGAGAGCACGGCGAGCGCCGACTCGCGCTCGTCCGTGAGCGTCCGCGCGAAGGCCGTGCGGTCGTTAAAGCCCGCCGTCGCCGCCTTGAGCGGGTCGTCTTCGCGGCCGGCCTCGTTCTCTTCGACGTGAGCCCGCACGCAACGCCGCACGTCCTCTTCCGAACCCATCAACAGGAATCCGTCCACGAACGCGGCCGCGCCGCGCTCCTCGTCCGTCGAGATGAGCAGTTCGGCCGTGCCCGTGCGCTCGACGCGAGCGTTGCGGCCCAGGTGTTCGAGAACCTGCGCGCGCAGCGCCGCGGCGTCGCGGACGTTGGCGACGAGCACCTTGCCCTCGCTCGCCGCTTCGAGCCGCGCCGTCGCCACCTCGCCGCCGCAGGCGCGCAGGAACTCGCGCGGGTTCTCGACGCCGTAAGGCTTGACCAGCGCTTCGAGAGCGAGCGTGATGATGGTCGCGCGCGAAACGTCGGTCTGCGCGGAGAGCGCCGCGTTCAGTCCGCGCCACGCTTCCTCGGGGTTGCGCAGGTCGTAGAAAGTCACCTGGTACGCGTCGCCCGGGAGCACGCGCGTCGCGTCGTCGGCCGGGTGTTCGGCCGGCGCGAAAGGCCCCTCCAAACGCCGCGCGACATCGGCGGGCAGGGTCAGAAAGTAATGGTCTTCGAGCACGCCCTCGTTGACGCGCGCGCTCCAGCCTGCGGCGCCGAGCGTCTGGTTGATGAACTGCGGCAGGAAGGTCGCCAGCACGCTCTGCACGTGCGGCTCCTGCGCCATGCCGCCGACGAAGGCGGGCGCGAAGACCTCGACGGCCTTCGCGGCGCTCCCGCGCGGCGCGTAGCCGAAGGCCAGCGCGCCGCTGCCGCCGCCGAGTCGCAGGCGCATCTCCTTCAACTGCTCGTCGCCCGCGAGGCTCGGTCGCGCGCCGCGCCGCACGCCGAGGCACGCGCGCACGGCCGCCTCGTCGTTGCCGATAACGGCGACACTCCCGTCCACGGCCGCCACAATCTTCCGGCGCCCCCCCGCCTGCTCGACCCAGAGGTAGAAGGGGACTCCGTCAACCTCCTTGCGCTCGAACGACTGCCGCTCGAACGTCCTGCGCGCGAACTCCCCGACCAGCTTCTCGACCGCGGCTCTTACGCGCCAGCCCGGACTGTGCGTCTCGGCGACGAGCGCCGCGCGCGGCGTGAACTTGAGCGTCGTGTCAGACTCTTCGGCCGCCTGGAAGCCGAGCACCGTGACGGCGACCTGCGCGCGCGCGAGGACGACGGCGTCGCTCGGGCCCAAGCCCGTGAAGGAGAGGAACGAGGACAGCCGTCCCGCCCAGCCCGGCCGCGCCTCGGCGCCCGCGGCCGGCGCCAGCTCGCGCCACGCGTCGGTCGAGGTGAAGGCGTCGATGACCGCGGGCAGGCTGTCGGCCTCGGCGTAGACGATGGAGTCGGCGGGCGCGTAGGCGGTCATGTCCACCCTCTGCGGGCGCGTGTACCACAGCCACGCGAAGGCGGCCAGTGCCAGCAACAGAACGGCGACGAGCGCCCTCCGGACGTTAACCATATGCCCCATCGTAACTTTCGCCCCGAGTGCGAAGCAAGAATCTTAGCTCCAGGAATTTGAACCACGGAGGCACAGAGGCACGGCTTGATGCGTTCGGTTGTGCCTCTGTGCCCCTGTGGTTAATTGTTCAAACAAAAGGTGAGTCTGGGTTGAAATTTTCTGGAAAAGTCTCTCGAACAATCCAGGAATGCCTTTTAAACTAAGACATGTCACGGGTTAAACTAGGCAAAATACTGGTTGACACGGTTTGGCCGTGTGGCTTATAGTCTCTGTGGAAGGTGTTTCGCCCACTCTCCGCCTTGTGCGAGGGACGCGGTCGGACGCCCTTGAGAAGTAGCGGCCGGCCGCGGCAGAGGGGAAGACAGGAACAGCCGCGCGCCGCCTTTGAAACTCAACCGAGAAAGGCACACCACGCGCGAGCGTGGGCCGCAAAGCCGACGGGAGTCGAAACGTTTGCTTCGACTCGGCCGGGTTGCCGAAGGGGAGATTCTTTGAGCCGCAGCGGAGCCAACCCCAACCCTGCGCCACACGCCGCGACGCACTCCCGCCTTCGGACGCACACAGCTTCAACTCGTACGTCAGCAGTAAACCCCTCCTCAAACTCCCGCGCGCCCACGCGGCGCGCCGAGCGAGCCCGCGAGAGATGAAGTCCGACACACACCACACGCAAGCGCCGACATCCTGGCGCACGACGCACGCGAGGGTCTTGCGCGCACGCGCGCGCCTCCGCCAACTCCACCGGCAGCGACAGACGAAGTCTTCGAGGAACGGATAGGCTATGTTCAGAAAGAAACTCGGTAATAAGGGCCTCGTGGGCCTGGACATCGGTTCGAGCTCGGTCAAGGCGGTCGAGCTGGCCGGCAAGCCCGGCTCGCTCTCGCTCGTCAACCTCGGCTTCGAGGGGCTCCAGCCCGACACGGTCGTGGACGGCCAGATCATGGAGCTGAACGACGTGTCCGGGGTCATCTCGGGCGTCTTTTCACGGCACCAGTTCAAGACCGACCGCGTGGCCGCCGGCGTCTCCGGCAGCAGCGTCATCGTCAAGAACATCATCGTGCCGCAGATGACGCGCGAGGAGCTTGAGGGCTCCATCGACTGGCACGCCGAGGAGCACATCCCGTTCGAGATTTCCGACGTGAGCCTCGACTACGAGGTCGTCGGCTCCGGCCCCGACTCTTTGCACGTGCTGATGGCCGCCTGCAAGCGCGACTTCGTCGCCAACCTCAAGCAGGCCATCCAGCTCGCGGGCAAGCAGCCGGCCGTCATCGACGTGGACGCCTTCGCCTTGCAGAACTGCTACGAGATCAACTACCAGCCGGCGGCGAACCTGGTCGTGGCGCTCCTGAACGTCGGCGCCTCGACGATGAACATCAACATCCTGCGCGGCGTCCGCAGCGTCTTCACGCGCGATGTCTCGGTCGGCGGCAACCAGTACACGTCGCTTTTGCAGAAGGAGTTGGGGCTCACCTACGAGCAGGCCGAGGCCATCAAGCGCGGCGGCGAGGCGCCCGCCAACGTGCAGGCCGAACAGATCGAGGGCGCTCTGGAGTCGGTCTCGGACATGCTCGCGCTGGAAATCTCGAAGACCTTCGACTTCTACCGCGCGACGGCCGACGACAACGACGGCAGCGTCCAGAAGATTCTGATCTCGGGCGGCGGCTCGAAGCTCCGGGGGCTCCCCGAGTTCCTGTCGAACCGCTTCGAGATGCCGGTCGAGCGGCTCGACCCGTTCCGCCAGATCAAGGTGGACGCGCGCCGCTTCGACCCCGAGTACATGCGTGAGGTCGTGCCCGAGATGGCGGTTGCCGTGGGGCTCGCCCTGAGAGGAGTGGATGCCTAAATGATCAAGGTCAACCTTTTAGATTCCGTCACCGAGCGCCACCAGTCGAGCGCCGCGGTCGTCGAGGAGAGGGTCGCCAACCCGGCCGCCCGCTTCTGGATGCTCGGCGGGGCGGTGGGCGTCCTGCTGGGCCTCGCGATGGTCTTCGACTTCTACAGCGCCGCGGCCTCGCAGCGGAAGGCCAAGGCCGAGCTGGAGAAGCAGCAGCAGATCGCCGCGCAGATGGCCGCCGTCAACAAGGAGCAGGCCGACCTTGAGAAGAAGCTCAAGGACATCCAGGCGCGCATCGAGGTCATCAAGCAACTCCGCAGCTCGCAGCAGGGCCCGGTCTCGCTCCTCTCCGACCTCAACGCGCGGCTGCCCGGCGACCCCGACTTCCGCCTCAACACCATCGAGCAGAAGGGCGGCGAGCTGACCATCGAGGGGCAGTCGCCCAACGAGTACGCGGTGACGGACTTCGGCCGCAAGCTGGAGTTCTCCGACGGCCTCTTCATGAACGTGAGCCTCCAGGCCGAGCGCAAGCCCGTCCAGATCAACACGGCCGACTACACGCCGGCCGACGGCCCCATCGACACGAGCTTCAAGCCCGAAGTCTTCACCTTCACCATCAAATGCCGGTACGGCCCGAACCAGCCGCCCGCGCCCGCCCCGAAGGCCGAGACCGCCAAGAAGGGCGGCAAGAAGAAGTAGTCGCGGCAGACCGGAAGGAAACGAACGATGTTCAAACTCGATGCCCTCCAAGAGAAACCCTGGTACGTGCAGCTCGCCGTCTTCGGCGGGGTCGCGCTCGTCGTCTACGGCGCCTTCTGGTACTTCGTCACCAGCTCGACGCGCGCCGAGACGCGCGAGGTCGAGACGAAGGTCGAGAGCCTGCTGCGCGCCAACGCCGGGGCCGTCGTCGCCTCGCAGCGCCTCAACGAGTTCAAGGCCAACTACGAGCGCGCGAAGGCCGACTACGAAGACCTGAAGCTGCTGCTGCCCGAGCAGCGCGAGCTGACGATGGTCTTGCAGAACGTGCAGGATCGCGCGCGCGGCCGCCTGACGCTCAACAAGTTCGTCCCGAAGGACGAGGTGCAGCAGGACTTCTACACGGGCAAGCCGGTGGAGGTCGTGGTCACGGGCAGCTACAACAACCTGGGCCAGTTCTTCGCCCAGATGGCCTCCTACCAGCGCATCGTCTCAATCACGGACTTCAAGGTCACGAAGCTGAATGAGGACAAGGGGAACGGCGCGGCGAAGTCGAACCAGACCGTCTCGGCCGAGTTCCTCGTGACGGCCTACTACGTCCCGCCCGAGAAGCTTCAGGCCCCGCCGCCGGAGCCCGAGGAGAAGAAGGACAAGGGCAAGAAGGGCAAGAAGGACAAGGCACCGAAGGCCGAGTCCGCCGAATAGAGGGAGCAGGGTCGCGCCCCGGCGAGGCCCGAAGCGAGCCAACGTCGCAGACCGAACGCAGGAAGAGGTTATGAAGAACAGACACACGTCCAGCACGCTCAAGGGACTTCTGGCGGCCGCACTCGTCGCCGCCGCGGCGGCCACGGCGCCCGCGCAGACCGCGAGCAGCACCTACCGCGGCGCGCAGCGCGACCCGTTCTCGAAGTTCAAGCCGCAGTTGAAGCGCAAGGTCGAGAAGAAGGTCGCCGCGCCCGCGCCCGTGCCCGACATCCAGGTGCGCATCGACAAATACAAGGCGCAGAAGCTGGCGGCGATGAACCTCCAGCAAGCGGCGCCGAAGCCGACCACCGCGCTCCTCCTCGCCGAGGTGCAGGTCAAGGGCATTTTCCGCACGCCGCGCGGCTACGCCGCGATGGTCGAGGCGACGCCCATCAAGCTCTCCTACGTCGTCTACCCCGGCGAACAGTTCTACGACGGGATGCTCGTCGCCATCGAGGAGACGCGCCTCGTCTTCCGCAAGCAGACGCGCTGGACGGACGGCCGCACCGTGGTCGCCGTCGAGAGCAAGCCGCTGGTGCAGCCCTCGGTCGCCGACCAGTTGACCCAGCAGCGCGGCGAAGAGAAGGCCGCGCCCGCCGCCGAGGAGAAGAAGTCCGACGTTGCCCAACTCATCGAAGCGCTCAAGTCCCTCGCGGCCGGCGCCGCGCAGCAGCCTCAGCAGCCGGGGGGGCAGGACTTGAAGGCAGACCCCTTGCTCTTCAAGCCGGAGGGCCGCCCCTAACATCCCCTCGCGCAAGACAGACCCGCCCGACCGTCGCCTCGTCCCGCCTGATCTCGAACGGAGGTGAAGAACCTTTTCTGTGGGCCGCGCCCCGCGGCGATTACTTTGACAACATGGCCGCTTGGGTCTTCCGCGTTGTGCGGCGCGCGCTTTAAGGGTCGGCTGTCGAGGCCAGCCCGGACGAGCGTTAGCGCGTGGCGGAAACGTCCGGGCGGCGATGGCTCCGAAGGAACGAAGAACATGGCACACACCAAAAAATTACCCGCGGCCGCGGCGAGAGGCGTGCTCGTCCTCCTGCTCGTCGTCGCGCTGGGCCCGTTGGCACTCGGCAGCAGCCCCGTCGGCGCGGCGGCTGCGAAGCCGCCCGTCGCCACCTCCGTGCGCTCGTCCGTCCTGGGCCCGGCCACGCTCATCACCATCGAGGGCACGGCCCCGATGCCTTACACCGTCAGGCGCCCCGACGCGCGCCACATCGTCGTCGAGCTGCCCGGCGTTGACGGCTCGCAACTCTCGCCCAACTACGGCGTCTCCTCGCCGCTGGTCGAGGGGCTGACCGTCAAGCACGCGCTGCGCGAGGGCGAGCCCGTCTCAAGCCTCCACGTCTCCCTGCGCGCGCCCGTGCGCGAGCGCTCGCGCCTCGAAGGCAGCCACCTCGTCCTCGAAATCATGCCCGGCGAGGCCGCCGCCCCCGACGCCCAGGCCGGCCCGGCGCAGTCCGGCGTCGCCCAGACGACGACACCCGCCAACCCCGCCCGGCAGCCGCAGGCCACGCAGGGCTCGCAGTACGGTCAGCCCGGCTTCGTCGGCGAGCCCATCAGTCTCAACGTTGTCAACGCCGACATCCGCGACATTCTCAACTACATCACCGAGCAGTACGGCGTGAACTTCGTCGTCGACGCGTCGGTCAGGGGCGTGCCGGTCACCATCAACGTGACGGACGTGCCGTGGAACTTCGCGCTCGACTCGATCCTGAAGGCCAACCGGCTCGGCGTCGAGGTCAATGGCAACATCCTCCGCGTCGCGACGCTGGTCGTCCTCAAGGACGAGGCCAAGATTCGCGCCGAGGAGGAGTCCGCGCGCACGGCCCTGCGCGACGCGCAGCTCCTCAACCAGCCGCTCGTCACCGAGTTCGTCCGGCTCAACTACGCGCGCGCCGCGGGCTCGCTCGCCTCGTCCGCCAGCGGCGCCGACTCGTTCACGGGCGGCGGCGCTTCGGCGGCGGGCGCGGGCTCGGGCGGCGACGCCGGCATCCTCCCCATCATCAAGCGCAGGCTCTCGACGCGCGGCAGCATCGAGGTCGATTCGCGCAGCAACACGCTCATCATCACGGACGTGCGCGAGAACATCGAGGCCGTCCGCCGCCTCATCCACCTCCTCGACCAGCCCGAGCCGCAGGTCGAGATCGAGACGCGCATCGTCGTCGCCAGCCGCAGCTTCAGCCGCGACCTCGGCGTCCAGCTCTCGGCCTCGGTCTTCAACCCGAGCCGCGGCGGCGGCGGCTCGTTCCAGAACTTCACGAACAACGTCCCCGGCCTCGTCCCCAACGGCCTGCCGGGCGGCCTCAACAACGTACCCCCGGCCTTCCCCGGGCTCGGCGCGGACAGCCCGACGACGGTCATCGGACTGACGACCGGCATCTTCGGCACCGCGCAGATCGGCGCGCTCATCACGGCGGCCGAGGGCAAGGGGCAGGCGAAGGTGGTCGCGACCCCGCGCGTCACGGCGCTCAACAACCGCTCGGCGCAGATCGAGAGCGGCGCCCAGATTCCCGTCGTCACCCCGCAGACGGGCACGGGCGGCGGCACGGCCGTCTTCACGACGACCTTCGTCTCCGTCCCGCTCCGCCTCTCCGTCACGCCGCAGATCACCGACGCGGGCACGGTCATCCTCCGCCTGACGATGGAGAACAACACGCTCAGCGACATCGTCAACGCGCTCGGCACGCCCGGCATCAACACGCAGCGCATGCAGACCGAAGTGCTCGTGCCCGACGGCGGCACCACCGTGGTCGGCGGCGTCCTGAACGACCGCGAGACCGAATCGCAGACCCGCACGCCGGGGCTCTCTTCCTTGCCCGTGCTCGGCCACCTCTTCAAGCGCAAGGCCATCACGCGCAACACCGACGAGATACTCTTCTTCATCACGCCGCGCATCTACCGCCCCGACTACCAGGGCCGCCGCATCGAGGCGGAGCCGGCGACGGGCACGCGCTCGGTGACGATCTCGCAGCCCGTCCCGCTCGGCAACCCCGACACGAACACGCCGGCCACGTCCGTCCCCGCCGGCCCCACCCCGCAGCAGCAGTCGCCCACGTCCACGCTCAGCCAGCCCGTCTACGTCCCGGCCCCGGCCGCGACCGTCCCGGCGACGACGACGAGCGAGCCGCAGACGACGACGCCGCCCCGCCCGTAAAGGAGGACTCGGAAGAGATGTTCAAGCAGGCACTCACGGAGATAGTCGAACGCACCGAGGGCGCGACCGGCGCGCTCATCATGGGCATGGACGGTATCGCGGTCGAGCGGGTGCTGTTGCCCGAGGGCAGCGACGCCAACATGGACGTGGCGGCGGCCGAGGTCACCTCGCTCGTCCGCAGCGCCATGCGCGCCGGCACCAACACGGGCCTCGGCGCGCCGCAGGAGCTGTTCGTCAACTTCGAGGGCGCGCGCATCGTCGCGCGCCTCTTCTCCCCCGCATACTTCGTCGTCCTCGCCATGAAGCCCGACGGCAACCTCGGCCGCGGCCGCTACGAACTACGCAAGGCGGAACTCAAACTGGCCCGCGAGTTTGCCTTGTAAGAAGTAGACAGTAGACAGTAGTCAGTAGTCAGTAGAAAAACAGAGGCGGCGCGTCCCGGTTATAAGCCGAGCGCGCCGCCTCTGTCTTCCTACTGACTACTGACTACTGTCTACTGACTACTGACTACTGTCTACTATCTACTTCCAATCAACACTGCGGCACCCGCACCGAGTTCATGCCGCGCAGGATGACGCGCTGGCGGCGCTGGACGCGGCGCGGATTCTTCTGCGGGTTGAAGATGTTGAGCGGGGAGGGAATCATCGCGGCGAGGTAGGCGGCCTCCTGCGGCGTGAGGTAGGCGGCGGGCTTGCGGAAGTAGGTCTGCGCCGCGGCCTCCGCGCCGTAGATGCCGTCGCCCCACTCGATGACGTTGAGGTAGATTTCCATTATCCGGCACTTCGAGAGCGAGCGTTCGAGGAAGTAGGTGATGGCCGCCTCCTTCACCTTGCGCGCCGCCGTCCGCTCCGACGAGAGGTAGAGGTTCTTGGCGAGTTGCTGCGAGACGGTCGAGCCGCCGCGCCGGAACTTGCTCAAGTCGGGCAGCCACCCCGTGTCCTCCTCGCCCTCCTGCTTCGCCTCCCGTTCGGCCTCCTTCTGCCCCGCCTCCCAGGCCTTCTGGATGGCCTCGTAGTCGAAGCCGTCGTGCGCGACGAAGTTCGAGTCCTCGCCCGCGAGCACCGCGCGCTGGAGGTTCATCGAGATGCGCGAGAGCGGCACCCACTGCTGCACGCGCCGCGGCGCGCGCCCCTGCTCGCGCGCCTCCTTCAAGCGCGTCTCGATCATGCTCGTCGTCTCGGGGTTCTGCGCCTGTAGGTCGGACACGCGCGGGAACGTGAAGACCTGATAGACGATGAAGATCGTAAAGAGCGCCAGCACGACGAGCGCGCCCTTCTTAGTGATGTTCCAGATAACTCTCAACATGCGGGAGCGGATTATAAGTCGTTCAGTACCGGGAGCGGTAGCGACCGCGTGGGCGTTACGTGTCGAGCGACTACAGCGTAACGCCCACCCGGTCGCCACCGCTCCCGGTACTGTTTTCGAATATCGCTTTGGCCGCGCGGATGGTGTTGCAGTGTATCTCGACGGTGTCGTCGATGTCCGCGGCGTAGCCGCCCGACATGACGGTCGCGACCGGCACGCCGCGCGCGCGGCACTCGCGCAGGACGGTCTCGTCGCGCGCGCGCAGACCCGCGAGGGTGAGCGAGAGGCGGCCGAGCTTGTCGCCCGCGTAAGGGTCTGCGCCGCCGAGGTAGAAGACGAGGTCGGGCCCGTGCTCGAAGACGCGCGGGAGGCTTCGCGCCAGCGTCTCAAGGTACTCGCCGTCCCCCGTGCCGTCCGGCAGTTCCACGTCGAGCGACGAGCGGAGTTTGAAGAGCGGGTAGTTTTTCGCGCCGTGCATCGAGAAGGTGAAGACCGACTCGTCCCCCTCGAAGATGTGCGCCGTCCCGTTGCCCTGATGCACGTCGAGGTCAACGACCGCGAAGCGTCCGGCTAAACCGTCACGCCGCAGCACGCGGACGGCGACGGCCACGTCGTTCAGGACGCAGAAGCCCTCGCCGTGGTCGGGGAAGGCGTGGTGCGTCCCGCCCGCGAGGTTCGCCCCGACGCCTTCGTCCAGAGCGAACCGCGCCGCGGCGCACGTCCCCGCCGTCGCCAGAAACGAGCGCCGCACGAGCGCCTTCGACCACGGCAGCCCCAGCCGCCTCACCTCGCGCGGCGTCAAAGACCCGGCGCGCAGTCGCGTCACGTAGTCCTCCGTGTGCACGAGCAGCACGTCGGGCAGAGGCGCCTCGCGCGGCTCGTAAATCTCGGCGGGCGAGAGCGTGCCTTCCGAGACCAGGCGGTCGCGCACGAGTTCGAACTTGCGGATGGGGAAGACGTGCCCCTCGCCGATGTCGGCGTAGTATCGCGGGGTGTAGCAGACGCGCATAAGGGTGCTATCGGGGCGAGGATAGCACACGCGTCTACGGCGCACGAGCGCGGCGCTCAGGCCGCGCCGGGCGGGGCGGGTGGGTGCGACTGCGCGTCCAGACGCTCCGCCTGCTTGGCCTTGATGAAGTAGCGGTAGCGGTCGTCGAAGTGCAGGTGACTCAGGTACGGCGGCGGCGTGACGACGGGCGGGCCTTCGATAGGGATCGGCTTGATGACGGGGCGCGGGGCGGCCCGCTCCCTGCGTTGCAGGGCGTAACGTATCTCCTTGTCCACCTCCGGGGAGTTCTTCGACGCGTTCGACCAGAAGAGGAAGAAGACATCGCAGATGTCTATGTAGTGGTTGATCATCTGCTTCCAGTCCTCGCCCGGCCTGAAGGTCATCATGTCGAGGTAGCACTCGACGCCCTGTGCCTCAAGCATCTGCACCTTCTCCAAAACCATCTCGCTGTCCCGGCGGCTGTAGGAGATGAAAGCCTTCGTGAACATCACCTCCCTCTGCTCGGCCGGCGGCGCCTCGGCGGCGAGCGCGGCGGCGACGACGGGCGCGACCTGCGCGGCCTCCGTCACGACCTTGAACTTGAACTCGACCTCGCCGACGGGCACGCTCTCGTAGACAATCTCGATGGTGCCCCAGATGACCTTCGGCTTGCATTCGTCGGGCACGGTGACGGTGAAGCGGACGCAGTCGGGCTCGCCGTTCCAGACGAGCGAGCGCTCGGCCTCTTTGACCTTGAGGCCGGGCATGTCGAGCGTGAAGGTCAGCTCCTTGCCGCGCTCGATCTTAGGCTTGAGCTTCTCCGAGCCGCCCTCGCGCGCGTCCTCGTCCCGCTCGGCCGCGAGCGCCGCGAGCAGGTGGCGCTGCTCTTCGAGGTGCGCTAAGACCTGCACCTTGAGCATGTCGCCGGGGCGCGCCTCGGGCGGAGCGTAGACCGTGCAGTGAACCTCGTCCGCCACCGGCGCGGCGGCTGCGACGGCGGCAGTTGCAGTTGCGGCGGCGGCAGCGACGACCACGTCGGCCGGCGTGACGACGGGTTCGGCGCCCGCGCTCTCGTCGGGTTCAGCGCCCGCGCTTTCGTCGTCGGCCTCTCCCGGCCGCTTTCGTCTACGCCCCTTCAACACCCCGGCGAGCATCGCGCCGGCTCCGCCCGCGCCCGCGGCGGACGAGCCGAAGCTGACCACCTTCATCCCTTCGGGCAGCCCGACGGGGAGTTCGATCTCCTTCCGCCAGACCTCCCTGCGTTGAGTGTCCGGCCCGACCCAGACCACCTCTATTTGAAAGGTGAAGCGCGCCTTCTCCCCGGCGCCCTCCTTCGGCCTGACGCGCCACTCCCATGTGAGTTTTATGGGGTCGAGCGCTTCGGGGTCGAGCAACTGTTCCGGCTGCGGGCCCGGGGTCGTGACGAAGTCGTTTGAGATGAGCGTGACGGTGGCGAAAGCCTTGTAGCCGGGGCCGAACCTCCTGGCCAACCTCGCCTCGGGGTTCACCTCGCCCGCGACCGCGCCGACCGTGTCAACCGTCTCGACCTTCCCGCCCGCCGTCGTATTCGTGCCGGCGACGACATCCTTGAGCACAACCGACATCTCGACCTTCAGCGTCGAGTCCTCGTCTTTGAGGAGTCGGGCCGGGTAATGCGCGACGATCTTGTCCCTCTCCCTGTCCTCGGCGGCGGGTGGCGTGGCCGTCGGAGTCGGGGTCGGTGTTGCTGTCGGGCGAGTCACGTGCGACACCCTCATCGCGTTCCCGACCATGACGAGCGTCCCGGGTTGGGCTCCGTTCACGGGCGTCGCGGGGTCGCCTCCGTTCGCAGCGTATATTGCGCCGCTGGCGCAGACTGTTCCCGTAACATCGCCGCCCAGTTCAACCGTCTCGACTTGCGGCAGGGGCGAGAAGGTGTTGGGTCTGACGTTCATTCCCGGGAGCCCGCCCAGAGCAGCTATTTCGACGTTGTCGCCTTTAACTGTTTCGACCTCGCCGACAGGAATTTGGATGGTGCGCGGGGGGCGGTAGTTGAGAGATATCTTGTAAGTACATCCGGGTGGTATGTGCAAGACCCGCGACCAGCGCGTGTCGTTCGGGAAAAGTATCTCGACGGTGTGGGCACCCGGTTCGATCTTGATGGCGCGGGCGTATTCGGTCGTCACGTCCGCGCTCTGGCCGTCGATGGTGAGAGGGTAGCCGCCGGGATGCGTCGAGACCTCGATCTGCGTCGGCTCGACGGCCTTGAACGACTTGCTCGGCTTGGCGGCTTTGAACGGCTTGCGACGACGCCTCGGCCGCGGGGCAGGGCTCCGGCGTACTCGCATCGGCGGAGCCATCACGCTCCGGGGCGCGTCGGCAGGTGTGGGCGAAGGTGTCGGCTCGGGGGTGGGTTGCGGCTGCGCCTCTTTGACGGGCTCACCCTCCGTCGCGGCCTGCGCCGGCCGGTAGCTCGCCACCAACACGTACATCAGGGCCGCGAGCGCCAGCAGACCGAGCCCCGCCCAGATGAAAGGCCATGAGACTCTTGAATCGCGGCCGGCGGATACAACTCGCCTGTCGTCGGCGTGTGAGGTGCTGTTCTGCGTGGGCATGACGTTCTACTTTCGGAAAGCTGTGTAGAGGCGGCGCAGAAAGTGTACGCGCAGAAGGCAACGGCGGGCGCATTGTATGGGAGGAGTAGCCGCGCGTAAAGGTTTTTCGACGCGACGGCGGGATTCTAAAGTCGGGCGGCGCGATTGCAGACCGGGCGGCTCTCAACCTCGGTCAGAGGGCCGCCCCTCTAACGTCTCAACGCTTGCGCTGGCGCGGGTCGAGGTACTCGCGCAGGCCGTCGCCGAGGAAGTTGAAGGCGAGGACGGTGAGCGCAATCGCCAGCCCCGGCGCGAGCATCGCGTGCGGCGCGCGGCTGAGTGTGGCGAGGTCGCGCGCCTCTTCCAGCATCACGCCCCACGAAGGCGCGGGCGGCGGCACGCCCAGTCCCAGGAACGACAGCGACGCTTCGGACAGCACCGCGCCGGCCATCCCGAGGCTCGCCTGCACGATGAGCGGCTGCACCGCGTTCGGCAGCACGTGGAAGAGCAGGATGCGCCAGTCGCGCGCCCCCAACGCCCGCGCCGCCTGCACGAAGTCGTACTCGCGCACCTTCAGAACCTGCCCGCGCATCACGCGCGCGTACCCGACCCACCCGATGACGCACAGCGCGAGGATGAGCTTGTTCAGCCCCGCGCCCAGGAACGCGACCATCGCGATAGCGAGCAGCAGACCCGGAAACGCGAGGAAGACGTTGAAGACGTAGCCCGACACGACGCGGTCGATCCAGCCGCCGTAGTACCCGGCGAGCGCGCCGATGAGTATCCCCACCGCCGCCGACACCGCGACCACCACCAGCCCCACCTGCAAAGAGATGCGCGCCCCGAACACCACCCGCGAGAAAACGTCGCGCCCCGTCGCATCCGTCCCCAGCCAATGCTCGGCCGAAGGCGCCTTGTAACGCGCCATCAAATCGGGCACCCCTATGTCATGCGTCGCGATGTACGGCGCGAACAGCGCCACCACAACGAGCAGCACGATGAAGGCGAGTCCGAAGATGGCTAAGCGATTCATAGTCAATCGGAGCGTGAGCCGTGAACCGTCAACCGTGACAAGTTAAAAATCCGTTCCTTCTTGTCACGGTTGACGATTCACGGTTCACGATACTCTTATCCGCGGGTCGAGCCGACGGTAGAGCAGGTCGGTCAGCGTGTTGGCCAGAATGTACGTGACGCTGATGACGAGGACGCAGCCCTGCACCAGACGATAGTCACGCTTGTTGATGCCCTCTTCGACGAGCAGGAGGCCGATGCCGGGCCAGTTGAAAATCTTCTCGGTGATGATGGCGCCCGCCAGGAGCACGCCGAGTTGCAGGCCGAGGACGGTGACGACGGGGATGAGCCCGTTCTTGAGGACGTGTTTGTAGACGACGGTGCGTTCGTTCAAGCCCTTCGCGCGCGCCGTGCGGACGTAGTCCTCGCCCATCTCCTCGATGACGGAGGAGCGCACCATGCGCGTGAGGAGCGCCGAGAGTGCCCCGCCGAGCGTGACGGCCGGCAGGATGATGCTCGACCAGCCGAAGCGCCCCGACGCCTGCACCCAGCCGAGCCACACGGCGAAGACGTAGATGAGCAGCGGCCCCACGACGAAGCTCGGCAAAGAGATGCCGACGAGCGCGACGACCGAGAGCGCGTTATCCAACAGGTTCCCGCGGTTCGTCCCCGCCACGACGCCGAGAGGCACCGCGATGGCGACGGCGACGAGCAGCGCGGCCAACGCGAGCTGAATCGTCGCGCCGTAGCGCGAGAGGATCAGCTCGCGGACGGGGCGGTCGGTGCGGAACGAGTTGCCCATGTCGCCGCGCAGGATGGAGCGCCAGTAATCGACGTAGCGGTTGTCGGCGCCGTTCCACTTGAAGCGGCGCGGGCCGTCCTCCTCGTCCGCGGCGTAAGAGAAGAAGAAGGCCGGGCGGTCGAGCCCGTGCTTCTGGCGGAACTGTTCGAGCGCCTCGGGCGTCGCCTGGTCGCCGAGGATGGCCGTCGCCGGGTCGCCCGGAACCAACTCGATCAGAATCGTCACCAGGCTCACGACCGTCCACACGACGAGCAGCAGGATGAGCAGACGGCGCGCGATGTCGAGCAGCTTGCGCTTCATCAATAACGGAAATGGGAAGCGGGATTGAATTGCGTTGAGATGATAACACCACGCAGGCGTGAGCATGAAAGGGGGTGTTGGGTTATGAGTGCAGGGTGTTGGTTAAAGCTTCCGACCCAACACCTAAAACCCAGAACCCAACACCCCTCCAAATAAACCTAGCCCGACGAACTCAAATCCTCGACAGCGGCCCCGACAACCACCAAAGAGGCAGAATTCGCCGGGCTAGTTCAGTGGCTGCGATCAATGCGAGGCGCAGCCAAGCCCTCGAATGTTTATCCGGCGCGGGCGCCCGTGTGCAGCGCGGCGATCCCGCCCGTCAGGTTCTTGTAACCGACTCCGTCGAAACCCTCCTCGCGCATCAACTCGGCCAGACGTTTCTGGTCTGGGAAGCGCGACACGGAGTCGGGCAAATATTCGTACGCCCCGCGCGAGCCGCTCACCCAACCGCCGATGCGGGGCAGCACGCGCGTGAAGTAAAAACGGAACAGCGCGCGGAAGCCCGGCAGGACGGGGCTCGAAAATTCGAGGACGGCCAGACGGCCCCCCGGCCTTAAAACCCTCCGCAGTTCGCGCAGGCCCTCACTCACTCCCGCGAGGTTCCGCAGTCCGAAGGCGATGGTGACGGCGTCGAACGTCTCGTCCGCGAACGGGAGGCTGAGCGCGTCACCCTCGACGAATGGAACCGTGCGGGAGTCTGCGTCGGCCTTGCGCCGCGCGACCTCAAGCATTGGGCGGCAGAAGTCGAGTCCGACCACTTGCCCCGCGCCCGCGTCGGCGAGCACGAACGAGAGATCGCCTGTCCCGCAGGCGACATCGAGGACGCGCGCTTCACCAATGAGCGAAGAACGTAAACTACGCGCGACCTCGCGCCGCCAACGTTTGTCAATATTCCCCGAGAGCAGGTGATTCAAAAGGTCGTAGCGGCCGGCAATCCCGGCAAACATCGCCCGCACGCGTCGCGCGTGCTCGACCTTCGAATCAACTGTTTCAGGGGGATTACGCACCAAGGTTAAGTGAAGGCGGACGCCGGTTGGTTGCAGTTAACTTGCGGTTTGTTTGCGAGTTTGGGATGAATAACACGCCCCTTCTAAGGCCGTTTCAGTTGGAGCGTCGGCTGTTGCGGCTTGGGCGTCGGCTGCGGTTGGGGCTGGGGCTTGGCCGCCGCCTCCCCGAAGACCTCGACGGCGCCGACGCGCGCAAGCTCGCCTCGCAACTGCGCGGCGTCGCCCGTGGCGACCGTGGCGACGGGCGTGTGCAGGAAGAGGCGCGCGGCGACGCGCTGCGCGTCGCCAAGCGAGAGCGCCTGCGCCGCCAGCACAATTTCGCGCGTCACGGCGGCGGCGTTCTTGTACGTGTGCTCGTCGAGCCACGCGGTGGCTGTGGCATCGTCGTTAGAGGCGTTGGCCCCGAGCGCCGCCGCGGCGGCCTGCTTCGCGCCGTCAAGCTCGGCGGCCGTCGGCGCGTTGGTCGAAAGGTCGCCCAGAACTTTGCGCGCGGCTTCGAGCGCCTTCACGGCCTCGGCCGGCGACTTGAGCGACGCGCCCATGCGGAAGATGCCGCCCTCGCGGTAGGCGTCGTGGCGCGCGAAAGGAGAGCGCTCGCTCAGCTCGGGCATCGCGGCGAGCCAGCGAGCGCGGGCGAGTTGCGCGACGACCTGCGCGGCCGGCGAATCAATGTCCGTGCGCGCGAAGCCGCGCAGCGCGAGTCGCAGCTCGACGCCCGCGGCGTCCGTCTGGTTGACGACGAGCGTGCGCTGGTCGGGCGGCTCGGGAAGTTTGAAAGTGGCCGGGACGGCGCGGTCGCTCTTGCGCCAACTGCCGAACTGCTCGCGCATCGAGCGCATCACGCGCTTCGGCTCGAAGCCGCCGACGATGACGAGCGTCGTGTTGTCCGGGTTCAGGAAGCGCTCGCGTATGAGGAGGAAGTCGGGGCGCTCGCCGCGCGCGACCGACTCGGGCGTGCCCGAGGTGACGCGGCCGTAAGGGTACGAGCCGAAGAGTCGCGCGGCCGCCGCACGGTCTGCCGCCTCGGCCGCCGTCGGCGGAGTCTCGCGCAGGGACTTGAGGCGCGCCGTGCGGACGCGCTCGATGGCCTCGGGTGTAAGCTGCGGGTTGGTGACGGCGTTGCGCGCGAGTTCGAGCAGGCGTTCGAGGTCTGTGGCGCGCCCAGCCAGTGTGATGTCGAGCGTGTCGTAGCCGACCACGACCTCGATGCGGCCGCCCAACTCCTCCGTGACGTAGTCGCGCGTCTGCTGGTCGAACATCAGGTCGGCGAGCGAGGCCATCAGCCCCTCCCTGCCGGCGAGGTCGAAGGCGGCGCCGCTGTGCACGCGCACTTTGACGAGCACGTTCTGGTC
>JBEVJD010000124.1:0-28730 GCA_040510435.1 Pyrinomonadaceae bacterium
CCGACGCCGTATCAGCGTGTTCGAGAGCCGTGTCGGCATGTTCCGGACACGTATTCGTGTGCGCCGGTGCCGTGTCAGCGTGGCCTTATGTCATGTTGACGTGTAGCGCCGCCGTGTCGGGCGTGAAAAGGCCGTACCGAAGTGTGCAGGAGCCGTGTCGGCGCGGAAAAGTCGGCGGGTCGTCAGGCCGTTGACGTGTGGCCGGAATGTCAAGCGATGTCTGCAAAAACGACGCGATTCCGGGCGGCCGTGGGCAGACGTTCTGCGGTAAAATTTAGCCGTCGGAATTTTGCTTATAACGCGAGGCAGCGCCCGTCTGAGGTCAGGGCGAGCCGGCGCGGGTGAAGGGAAGTGGCGAAGGCAACAGGGACGGTTTACGTCTGTCAGAGCTGCGGGAAGCAGGCGAGCAAGTGGTTGGGGAAGTGTCCCGACTGCGGCGAGTGGAGTTCGTTCGTGGAGGAGCGCGCGCGCCCGGCGGCGGGGGCGTCGAAGGGGATGGCGGCGCGCGGCGGCTTCCGCCTGAGAGAGGTGAAGCCCGTCCGCTTCGGCGAGATCGAGTCGCAGGACGACGCGCGCGTCTCGTCGGGCGTGACGGAGTTCGACCGCGTGCTCGGCGGCGGCATCGTGCCGGGCAGTCTGATCCTCATCGGCGGCGACCCGGGCATCGGGAAGTCAACGCTGCTCCTACAGGTCGCAGACCAGTTGAGCCGGCAGAACGAGCGCGTGCTCTACGTCTCGGGCGAGGAGTCGGAGCGGCAGATCAAGATGCGCGGCGAGCGGCTCGGCGTCGAGGCCGCGAACCTGTTCCTGCTGCCGGAGACGAACCTCGAAAACATTCTCGACGAGGTCGAGCGCAACGAGCCGGGCGCGATTATTGTTGACTCGATTCAGACGGTCTTCTCCTCGAAGATAGAGTCGGCGCCCGGCTCCGTGTCGCAGGTGCGGGAGGTGGCGGGTCAGTTCCTGATGCTGGCGAAGAACCGCAGCATCCCGGTCTTCCTCATCGGCCACGTCACGAAGGAGGGCTCGATTGCCGGCCCGAAGGCGCTCGAACACATCGTGGACACGGTGCTCTACTTCGAGGGCGAGCGCCACCACAACCACCGCATCGTGCGCGCGACAAAGAACCGCTTCGGCGCGGCCAACGAACTCGGCGTCTTCGAGATGACGGGCGAGGGGCTGGTGCCGGTCGCCAACCCTTCGGAGATGTTCCTGCACGGCAGGCCGGAGAACGTGTCCGGCTCGGTGGTCTCGGCCTGCATGGAGGGCACGCGCCCGATGCTCGTCGAGATTCAGGCGCTGGCCTCCGACTCTACGTTCAACTACCCCGCGCGCACGGCGCAGGGCTTCGACACGAATCGCCTCACACTGCTGCTCGCCGTGCTGGCGAAACGGGTCGGGGTGGAGGGCTTGCTCAAGTCCGATGTGTTTCTAAACGTCGTCGGCGGGTTCGAGATCGATGAGCCGGCCGCAGACCTCGGCGTCGTGGCGGCCGTCGTGTCGAGCTACCGGAACAGGGTGGTCGATCCGAAGACGGCCGTCTTCGGCGAGGTGGGTCTGACGGGCGAAGTGCGCGGCGCGATGCAGGCGCAGGCGCGCGCGCGTGAGGCGCAGGCGCTCGGCTTCAAGAAGCTCATTCTGCCGGCCTCGAACACCGCCGGTCTCGAACGCCTCCTCGGCGTCCGCGTCGTCGGCGTCCGCTCGGTGGAAGAGGCTCTGGACGAGTTGTTTTAAAAGAACGGAACCGCGAGCGGTAGCGAGCGGGTGTTAGTTACGTCATGCGTGCCGCTCGACGCAGCACGCAACCACTCACGGTACTGATGTAAGGATAAGAGCATGTCGGTTCATTACATTCACGATCTCGGGCAGGAGTCTTTAATCAAACCTTACGCGCCGGTGGGGGCGGTGTGCGGCGTCGAGCTGAGGGAGGCGCACGAGGTCGTCGCGCCGGAGTCTGACGGAGATGTGTGCCCGGAGTGCCTCTCGTGGTCGCGGCGGAACAGGTATCAAGACCGCCGCTACGCGGTCGAGATGAGCGCGCGCCCCGAGGGACAGGCGGCCGAGGCGCGTTAACGACCCCTTACGACGACGCCCCCGGAAGACAGTTGCATCACGAAGCTGACCGAGTCCGTCACCGAACGCAAAGCCGCGACCAGATGAGCGGCACACCGCCCGCGACCAAACAGGCGCGACGTGACCCTGCTCACGTCGCGCCTGTGCCTTACATGCGCGCGGGCTGTCCCGGGTTGAGCTGGTGCGTGCGCGAGTCTTCGAAGAAGTCTTTGTGGACGGCCGCCGGGGCGTGCGCGAGAAAAGTTTACGAAACGGCGGGCGTCGTCATCAATATATTCCCAACCGCGTGACTAAGTGTTAATATCTCCGGCGTCATGCGGACGAACACGGTTCTCATACGGCTCGTTTTCATAGGAATCCTCATCGGAGCGGGATACCTGCTGAACCCCATCGGGCACGCGATGCCCGGCCGCCCGCTCCTGTTCGGCATTCCCGTCCACTGCGTCTCCGCCATCCTCGCCCTCGTCATCGCGGCCGTCATCATCCTCTTCGAGATGCGCATCCAGCAGGCGTCTCTGAAGACGCTGATCGGCGCGGGGATAGGTTCGATGATGGGCATCGTCGGCGGCGTGCTGATCGGGTTCCTCATCAGCTACCAGGAGGCGGGCGCCGTCCACCCCTCGACCAAAGTCTTCCTGACGCTCGCGCTGGCCTTCATCATGGCCTACATCGGGCTGATGGTCGGCGCGGCGAAGGGCGACTACCTCGACCTCACGGCCCTGGGCGGCATCTTCAGCGACAAGGCCACGCGCCGCGACGTGAAGATACTCGACACCTCCGTCATCATCGACGGCCGCATCGCCGACGTGGCCGAGACCGGCTTCCTGTCGGGCACCATCGTCGTCCCGCAGTTCATCCTCCGCGAGCTTCAGCAGGTGGCCGACTCGCCCGACTCCTCCAAGCGGCAGCGCGGCCGGCGGGGCCTCGACATGCTCAACCGCCTTCAGTCGAACACCACGCTCGACATACAGGTGGTGGACACGGACTTTCCCGCGGTGAAGGAGGTCGACCTCAAACTGCTCGAACTGTCGAAGAGTCTGGACGGCGTGGTCGTCACCAACGACTTCAACCTCAACAAGGTGGCGCAGCTCCACGGCATACAGGTCTTGAACATCAACGAGCTGGCGAACTCCCTCAAGCCCGTCGTGCTGCCCGGCGAGGCGATGCGCGTCTTCATCCTGAAGGAGGGCAAGGAGTACAACCAGGGCGTCGCCTACCTCGACGACGGGACGATGGTCGTGGTGGACAACGCGCGGCGGATGATCGGCAAGAACGCCGACATCGCCGTCACCAGCGTCTTGCAGACGACCGCCGGCAAGATGATCTTCGGCCGCCTCTGGGAGGATTCGGAGAACGGCGGCCACCGGGACGAGTCGCGCGGCATACACACCACCCAACCGCCGCGCCGCTCCTTCCAGCAGCGCGAGCCGCGCCAGCAGCACGCCCCCGTCCGCAGCGCGGAGCCAGAGCAGTCTTGAGTGATAAGTGATGAGTGATAAGTGATAAGGGGAAGACCAGTGGCCTTGTATTTTCTCATCACTTATCACTCATCACTTATCACTTATCACGTATGAACATTGCGATCATCGTCGCCGCCGGGCGGGGGAGCCGGGCGGGCGGCGTGCGGGCCAAGCAGTTCCGGGAAATCTCCGGCATCCCAATCATCATCCACACGCTCTCGCGTTTCGAGTTGTGCGAGACGATAGAGTCGGCGGTCGTCGTCCTGCCCGGCGACGCGCGCGACGAGTTCCTGTCGCTCGCCGTCGAGCACGGCCTGCGTAGGGTCTGGCGCGCGGTGCCCGGGGGCGAGACGCGCGCCGAGTCCGTCTGGCGCGGCCTGCAATCGCTCGAAGGCGCCGAGGTCGGCGGCGTGGTCGCCGTGCACGACGGCGTGCGCCCCTTCGTCACGCCCGCCGAGATAGACCGCACGGTGCGCGAGGCCGAGGCGCACGGCGCCGCCGTCCTCGCCGCCCCCGCCGTCGAGACGATCAAGGAGGCCGAGGGGGGGCGCGTCCTGCGCACGCTCGAACGCGCGCGGCTCTGGCACGCGCAGACGCCGCAGTGCTTCCGCTACGAGCTGTTGCGACGCGCCTACGAGCAGCCCGGCGCGCTCGGCGCCGATGTCACAGACTGTAGCGCGCTGGTCGAACGCCTCGGCGAGACCGTCCGCCTCGTCGAGGGCAGCGCCGACAACATCAAGATCACGACCCCGCGCGACTTCGCCATCGCGGAAGTCCTGGTTCACAAGTTCAGGTTTGAAAGTTAAGGGCCGGCCCCCGACTTTGAACCCCGGACTCGCAACTTTGAGCCATGTTCAGAATCGGCATCGGGCACGACACGCACAGGCTGGCGGAGGGCCGGCCGCTCGTCCTCGGCGGGGTGGCGGTCGAGTCGGAGCGCGGCGCGGAGGGGCACTCGGACGCGGACGCGCTGGCGCACGCGCTGACCGACGCGGTGCTCGGGGCGTTGTGCGAGGGCGACATCGGCCAGCACTTCCCCGACAACGACCCGCGCTGGAAGGGCGCCGACAGTCTGCAACTGCTCGCGCGCGTGATGTGGCTGGCGGCCGAGCGCGGCTACCGCGTCGTCAACGCCGACGCGACGGTATTGATTGAGAGGCCCCGGCTGCGCCCGCACGTCCGCGAGATGCGCGAGCGGCTGGCCGAAGTGCTCGGCGTCGGCGTCGATTGCGTCAGCGTCAAGGCCAAATCGGGCGAAGGGCTCGACGCCGTCGGCGAGTGGCGCGCCGTCACCGTGCAGGCCGTCGTGCTTTTAGAAAAGCAGTAGTCAGGAGACAGTAGTCAGTAGTCAGTAGCGCTCCGCGCTGAGGTCGTTGACTCTGACATCGAAACGATTGGCTGACTAAGGTCTGACTACTGACTACTGACTACTGACTACTTCTTAATGAGACCACAAGACATCATCAGGCATAAGCGCGACGGCGGCGAGTTGTCGCGCGAGGAGGTCGCGTCGTTCGTGCGGGGCGTCGTCGAAGGGACGTGGGCCGACTACCAGTCGTCGGCGCTCTTGATGGCCGTCTACCTGTCCGGGATGACGACGGGCGAGATGGAGGCGCTGACACAGGCCATGCTCGGGTCGGGCGAGGTGCTCGACTTCTCGGACATCGAGCTGCCGAAGGCCGACAAGCATTCGACGGGCGGCGTCGGCGACAAGACCTCGCTCGTCATCGCGCCGCTCGCCGCCGCGTGCGGCGTGGCCGTGCCGATGATCTCGGGGCGGGGCCTCGGCCACACGGGCGGCACGCTCGACAAGCTCGAAGCCATCCCGGGCTACCGCGTCCACCTCGACCTCGCGGAGTTCAGAAAGATTTTGGCGCGCGTCGGCTACGCGATGATGGGGCAGACGGCGGAGATCGCGCCCGCCGACAAGAAGCTCTACGCGCTGCGCGACGCGACCGAGACGGTCGAGTCCATCCCGCTCATCGTCGCCTCCATCATGTCGAAGAAACTCGCCGCGGGGTTGGGCGCGCTCGTGCTCGACGTGAAGACGGGCAGCGGCGCCTTCATGCGCGACGAGGGGCGCGCGAAGGCTCTGGCGCGCGCGCTCGTCCGCACGGGGCACTCGTGCGGCGTGCACACGGAGGCGCTTCTGACCGACATGAACCAGCCGCTCGGCGCGGCCGTCGGCAACGCCAACGAGGTGCAGGAGTGCATCGCGATTATGCGCGGCGAGGCGGGCGACGAGGCGCGCGACGTGCGCGACCTGTCGCTGGAACTGGCGGCGCGGATGGTCGCGCTCTCGGGCGTCACCGCGTCGCTCGAAGAGGCGCGCGCGAAGGTCAGGCGCGCGTTGGATTCGGGCGCGGCGCTCGAACGCTTCCGCCGCAACGTCGAGGCGCAGGGCGGCGACCCGCGCGTGTGCGACGAGCCCGGCAAACTCTCGGACTTGACGGTTCGCGAAGTCAGGGTAGAATCCGAGCACGCGGGCTACGTCGAGGAGATTGACGCGGCGGAGGTCGGCCGCGCGGTGGCCGCAATCGGCGGCGGCCGCGCGCGGGTCGAGGACGAGATAGACTTCGCGGTCGGCTACCTCGCGCGCGCGCGCGTCGGGCAGCAGGTGAGCGCAGGCGAGCCACTGGGGCTGCTCTACTGCCGCACGGGCCCGCACGCGGAGACGGCCGCCGCGCGCATCCGCGCCGCGTACACGGTCGGCGACGCGGCGCCGAACCAGGTTCCGGAACTCATCAAGGAAGTAATCGCGCAATGAAGTTGAGAATGTTGCTGGTCGCCGTCCTCGTGTGCGCGCCCCTGCTCGCGGGCACCTCGTGCCGTCGGGAGCTGCGCGCCGAGGAGAAGGGCAAAGTCCGCGTCGGCATCGTCTTCGACATCGGCGGCAAGGACGACCGCTCCTTCAACGCCGCCGCCTACGAGGGCGTCAAGTGCGCCGAGACGGGACGCAAGCCCGATGGGACTCCGTGCGACAAGCCCTCGCTCGGCATCATGCTGCGCGACGTGGAGCCGGGCAACCCGACCTCTATCGAGCCGGCCATCCGCGCCTTCGCCGAGCGCGGATATGACCTCATCATCGGCGTCGGCTTCGCGCAGGCTCCCATCCTGGAGTTAGTGGCGAAGGACTATCCCAACATCAACTTCGCCATTGTGGACGGCGCGAGCCAGATGCCCAACGTCGCCTCGCTTGTCTTCAAGGAGCACGAGGGCTCATACCTCGTCGGCATGATCGCCGCGAAAGAGTCGAAGACGGGCGTGCTCGGTTTCATCGGAGGGATGGACATCGGGCTCATCCACCGCTTCGCCACCGGGTACGAGGAGGGCGCGAAGGCGGCGCGCCCCGACGCGCGCGTCATCGTCAACTACGTCGGCGTCACCGACGGCGCTTGGAACAACCCGGGCAAGGGCAAGGAACTGGCGCTCGCGCAGATCGGCAAGGGCGCGGACGTGATCTTCACCGCCGCGGGCAACTCCGGCCTCGGCGCCTTCGACGCCGTCGAGCAGGCGGGCAGAGACCCGCAGGGGCGCGCCAACCGCTTCGTCATCGGCGTGGACTCGAACCAGAACGGCGTCAAGCCCGGGTTCGTGCTGACGAGCATGGTCAAGCGCGTGGACAACGCCGTCTACCAGATCGTCTCCGACGTGGTCAACAAGAAGTTCCAGGGCGGCTTCCACGTCTACGGGCTCGAAGCCGACGGCGTCGCCTATGCGATGGACAACTTCAACCAGTCGCTCATCAGCCCCGACGCGATAAGACTGGCGGAGGAGGCCAGGCAGAGAATCATCAAAGGCGAGATCAAAGTCACCGACGCGATGACGCAGTAAGGGGTGTTGGGTGGCAGGTGGTAATCCCTTGACGAGATCGCGAACAGCCCAGCACCGAGTACCCGAAACCCAGAATCTAGCACCCAGAACCCATAACCCATTCATGCTTGAACTCAGGGCCATAACCAAGCGCTTCGGCGAGGTGCTCGCCAACGACCACATCGACATCCGCGTCGAGCCGGGGACGATTCACGCCATCGTCGGAGAGAACGGGGCGGGGAAGTCCACGGTGATGCGCATCGCCTACGGCTTCTACACGGCCGACTCGGGCGAGATTCTGGTGGACGGCGAGCCGCGCAACATCCAGACGCCGCACGACGCCATCCGGCTCGGCATCGGCATGGTGCATCAGCACTTCATGCTGGTGGACACGATGACCGTGGCCGAGAACATCGTGCTCGGCGCGGAGCCGGGCTCGGCCGTCGCGATTGATTTGGGGAAGGCGTCCGAGGAGATACGCGCGCTCTCGAACGAGTTCCGGTTGTCGGTTGACCCGAACGCCCTCGTCCAAGACCTGTCGGTCGGGCAGCAGCAGCGCGTGGAGCTTTTGAAGGCGCTCTACCGCCGCGCGCGCCTGCTCATCCTCGACGAGCCGACGGCGGTGCTCACGCCGCAGGAGGTCGAGGAGTTCTTCGCCATCCTCCGCCGCATGCGCGAGCAGGGCAAGACCGTCATCATCATCACGCACAAGCTCTCGGAGGTGCTCGCCATCTCGGACGACGTGACCGTGATGCGCGACGGCCGCGTCGTCGGCCGCGTCAAGACGGCGGAGACGAACGCAGCCGAACTGGCGCGCATGATGGTCGGCCGCGACGTGCTCCTGCGCGTCGAGAAGCCGGACGCGCGGCCGGGCGAGATCGTGCTGAGCGTGCGGAGCCTGTCGGTCACGGTGAGCGGCGGCCACGGGGGCTTGCGCGACGTGTCGTTCGACGTGCGCGCGGGCGAGATCGTCGGCGTCGCGGGCGTCGAGGGGAACGGGCAGACGGAGCTGATAGAGACGCTGGCGGGGCTCGTCCCGCAGTCGCAGGTCGGCGGCGAGGTTCAGTTCGGCGGGCGCGACATCACGAGGACGAACGCGCGCGAGCGTTACGAGCTGCGGATAGCGCACGTCCCCGAAGACCGGCACCGGCGTGGGCTGCTGCTCGACTTCGATTTGTCGGAGAACTCCATCCTCGGGCTCCACTACCGGCCCCCGGCCGTGAGCGTCGGGCCGCTCCTTGACCTGCGCGGCATCCGCGCGCGCGCGCAGGAGATCATCCGCGACTTCGACGTGCGCCCGGCCAACCCCGACCTGCCGGCGCGCTCTCTCTCGGGCGGCAACCAGCAGAAGCTCATCATCGGCCGCGAGTTCGGCCTGAACCCGAAGCTCCTGCTCATCTCGCAACCGACGCGCGGCGTGGACATCGGCGCCATCGAGTTCATCCACCGCAAGCTGGTCGAGCTGCGCGACGAGGGCTGCGCCATCCTGCTCGTCTCGGCCGAGCTGGAAGAGGTCACCTCGCTCGCCGACCGTCTGCTCGTCTTCTACCACGGCCGCATCGTCGGCGAGGTAGACCCGAAGCAGTCCACACAGGAAGAGATCGGCCTCCTGATGACGGGGGGAGAGAAATAGTAGTCAGGAGACAGTAGTCAGGAGACAGTAGCGCTCCGCGTTGCGGTCGTTGACTCTGATGCCGTGGCGTTCAACTCCGAAGGTATTCCTACTGACTACTGACTACTGACTACTGACTACTGACTACTCTAAACCATGAAACTTCTCCGCGAACTTCTTTTCCCCGTCATCGCCGTGCTGGTGGCGTTCGTCGTGGGCGGCGTCATCGTGTGGCTCATCGGCGACAACCCGTTCGAGGTCTACGGGCTGCTGTTGGGGAGCGCGCTGACGTGGCCGGACGGCATCGGCTACACGCTCTTCTACGCGACGCCGCTCATCTTCACGGGGCTCGCGGTGGCCGTGGCCTTTCGCTGCGGGCTGCTGAACATCGGCGCGGAGGGTCAGTTGTACGTGGCCGCGTTCGCGTGCGCGTGGGTCGCGATCAAGTTCGGCGGGGCGGTCTTCACGCCCGCGACGGGCGACCCCATCTCTTACGGCTGGGCGAGTCTGCCGGCGGTGCTGCTGGTGCCGCTGGCGTTGCTGGCGGCGGTGTTGGCGGGCGGAGTGTGGGGCGCGATCCCGGGCTGGCTCAAGGCGCGGTTCGGGGCGCACGAGGTCATCACGACCATCATGCTCAACTTCATCGCCGTCGCGCTCATCAGCTACTTCACGCAGTACTACTACAAGGCGCCGGGCGACCCCATCATGCAGAGCGTGCCCATCGGCGCGGCGGCGCACATCCCGCGCCTCGGCGACTTCGTGCCGGGGCTGCCCTCGCGCATCCCTTTGAACGCGGCGTTCCTGCTGGCGCTGCTGGCCTGCGCGCTCGTCTACGTCTTCCTCTGGCGGACGAAGTGGGGCTACGAGATACGCGCGACGGGCGCGAACCCTTCGGCGGCCGAGTACGGCGGCATCAACGTGCGCAAGCAAATCGTGCTGGCGATGGCGGTGTCGGGGGCGCTGGCGGGGATGGTCGGCATCAACGAAGTGCTCGGCTACCGGCATCTTTACTACCACGAGTTCTCGGCGAGCTACGGATTCACGGGGATCGCGGTGGCGCTGCTCGGGCGCAACCACCCGCTCGGCGTCATCCTCGCGGCCCTGCTCTTCGGCATCCTCCTGCGCGGCGGCATCTTCGTGGACGCCTTCTCCGAGCACGTGACGAAGGACTTGGTGGAAGTGCTTCAGGCGCTCGTCATCCTCTTCGTCGCCGTCGGGGTCAACTTCCGCTGGATGTCGAACAGGTTCAGCCTGCTGAGGCGCTCGAAGATTTAAGAAGTAGTCAGGAGACAATAGTCAGGAGACAGTAGCGCTCCGCGCCGCTGTCGTTGACACTGAAACCGCGGTGCTCAGCTCCGCAGATTCTTCTACTGACTCCTGACTTCTGACTCCTGACTACTGGTTTCCTATGACCGACATATTCAACTTCGGCCTTATCCTGTCGGCCATCAGGCTGGCGACGCCGCTGCTTCTGGCGGCGCTCGGCGGGATGTTCTCGGAGCGCGCGGGCGTCATCAACATCGCGCTCGAAGGGCTGTTGCTGGCGGGCGCGTTCACGGCCGCGAGCGTCACGTGGTACGCGGGGAGCCCGTGGGTCGGGCTGGTCTCGGCGGTGCTGGCGGGGGCGGCGATTGCGGCTGTCCACGCCGTCGCGTGCATACGCTACCGCGCCGATCAGGTCGTCTCGGGCACGGCCATCAACATCCTTCTGACGGGCGTGCCGGCGCTCCTCTCGGGCGCGTTCTTCCTCTCGTCGGGCTCGACGCCGCAGATTCCGAAGGAGCAGTTGATACCCTGGACGCCCATCGTCATCGCCGCCCTGCTCGTGCCCCTGACCTACTACGTGCTCTACTACACGCCGTTCGGGCTGCGCCTGCGCGCGGTGGGCGAGAACCCGGGGGCGGCCGACGCGGCGGGCGTGAGCGTCACACGGCTGCGCTACGCGGCGGTGCTCCTCTCGGGCGCGCTCGCCGGCATCGGCGGCGCCTACCTCTCCATCGGCCAGTCGTCGCTGTTCACGCGCAACATGAGCGCCGGCCGCGGCTTCATCGCGCTCGCCGCGCTCATCTTCGGCAAGTGGCGCCCCGTCCAGACGATGCTCGCCTGCCTCCTCTTCGGCTTCACCGAGGCGGTCGCCATCCAACTCCAGGGCGTCCGCCTCTTCGGCGGCGAGGAGATACCGAACCAGTTCATCCAGATCATCCCCTACGTGCTGACCATCGTCGTCCTCGCCGGCTTCATCGGCACCTCGCGCGCCCCACGCGCCCTCGGCATCCCGTATCAGAAGGAGAAGTAGGAGGGGAAGTAGCCGGTAGTCAGTAGCCAGTAGACAGTAGTAAATTAGTTCCGGGCAACAATCCGTCAACTTACTTTTCAAGGGTCTTCTACTGGCTGCTGATTACTGGCTACTGGCTACTGTTACTTATGGCTCTCTCGCTCAAGCCCGAACACCTCAGGCGCTACAGAGACATGGCGCTGCTGCTGATGCGCTACGGCCGCGCAGACCTCGTCCGCAGCGCCGGGCTCGAAGAGGCCATCGAGGGCTCGCAGCCCGAGGTGCAGGTCGATCCCGAGAAGTTGGGGGAGCTGGCCTCTGATGTCGAGCGCATGGGGCCGACCTTCATCAAGCTCGCGCAGCTCCTCTCGACGCGCGCCGACCTGCTGCCCCAGCCCTACATCGAAGCCCTCACGCGCCTCCAGGATAAGGTCGAGCCCTTCCCGTTCACCGAGGTCGAAGAGATCGTCGCCACCGAGCTGGGCGTCCGCATCTCGAAGGCTTTCTCCTACTTCGAGTCCACACCCATCGCCGCCGCCTCTCTGGGGCAGGTGCACCGCGCCGCCCTGCGCGACGGCCGCGAGGTCGTCGTCAAGGTGCAGCGCCCCGGCATCCGCGAGGAGATGTCGAAGGACATGGACGTGCTCTCCGACATGTCCGCCTTCCTCGACTCGCACACCGAGGCCGGCCGCAAGTACGAGTTCACGCCGCTCCTCGAAGAGTTCCGCAAGAACCTCCTGCGCGAGCTGGACTACCGGCTGGAGGCGCGCAACCTCGTCATCTTCGCCAACAACCTGCGCGAGTTCGACCGCATCATCGTGCCGCAGCCCGTCGAGGACTTCACGACCTCGCGCGTGCTGACGATGGACTACATCAGCGGCAAGAAGATCACGAAGCTCTCGCCGCTCGCCAAGATCGAGCTCGACGGCTACCAGCTCGCGCAGCACCTCTTCCAGGCGTACCTCCACCAGATTCTCATAGACGGCTTCTTCCACGCCGACCCGCACCCGGGCAACGTCTTCCTGACCGACGACCGAAGAATCGCCCTCATCGACCTCGGCATGGTCGCGCGCGTCGCGCCGCGCCCGCAGGAGAATCTGATTCAGCTCCTCCTCGCCATCAGCGAGGGCAAGGGCGACGACGCGGCCGACATCACCATCAAGATGGGCGAGGCCAAGCCCGGCTTCGACGAGAAGGCTTTCCGCAAGGCGGTCGCCGACCTCGTGCTTGAGAACCAGAACGCGCAGTTGGAGAACCTCGATTCGGGGCGCGTCGTCCTCCGCATCCAGCAGATCGCCGGCGAGGTGAATTTCCGCCTCCCCAGCGAGTTCACGATGATCGCCAAGGCGCTCCTCAACCTCGACCAGGTCGTCCACACGCTCGACCCGAAGTTCGACCCGAACTTCGCCATCCGCAACTACGCCGACGTGATCATGGAGCGCCGGTTCAAGAAGAGCCTGTCAGCCGGCAATCTCTACGGGACGGTGCTGGAGCTGAAGGAGTTTGTGGACAAGCTCCCGGGCCGGGTCAACCAGCTCGTGGACACGCTGACGACCAACGGCATCCGCATCAACGCCGACGTGATTGACGAGCACAGTCTGCTCGCGAGCCTCCACAAGATCGCCAACCGCATCACGGTCGGGCTGCTTCTGGCGGCGCTCATCGTCGGGGCGGCGCTGATGATGCGGGTCGAGTCCAGTTGGACGATTCTGGGCTACCCGGGCATCGCCATCATCTTCTTCCTGCTGGCGGCCATCGGCGCGCTCGTGTTAGTTTTCAACATCATGTTCTTCGACGAAAAGGACAAGGGCGAGCAGGACAAGAAGCCTTGACGACGACAGGGGCGCGGACGACGATGACGCCACAGGAGCATACACACAACGAAACCTTGTACGAGCGCGCCGAGCACGCCGCGCGCTTCATCAACTCCCGCATCGGCGGGGACATCGTGCGCGTCGCGCTCGTCCTCGGCAGCGGCCTCGGCGCCTTCGCCGACGAACTTGAGGTGGTCGAGGCGCTCAAGTACCACGAGATTCCGGGTTTCGCGCTCCCCACGGTCGAGGGGCACACGGGCCGCCTCGTCGTGGGCCGCGTCGGCGGCGTCGGGGTGGCCGCGATGCAGGGGCGCTTTCACTTCTACGAGGGCTACACGCTCGAAGAGGTGACCTTCCCCATCCGCGTGCTCGGGCTGCTCGGCGCGAAGAGCCTCGTGCTGACGAACGCGGCGGGCGGGCTGAACAACTCCTACGAGCAGGGCGCGCTCATCCTCATCAGCGACCACCTAAACCTGATGGGCACGAACCCTTTGCTCGGCCGCAACGACCCGCGCTTCGGCCCGCGCTTCCCCGACATGAGCGAGGTCTACGACCGCGAGTACCAGGAGGCGGCCATCTGCGAGGCGCGCGAGATGGGGCTTGAGCTGCGGCGCGGCATCTACGCGGCGCTCACGGGGCCTTCGTACGAGACGCCCGCCGAGATCAGGATGCTGCGGCTGCTCGGCGCCGACGCGGTCGGCATGAGCACCGTGCCCGAGGCCATCGTCGCGCGCCAGATGGGCCTGCGCGTGCTCGGCCTCTCCTGCATCACCAACATGGCGGCCGGCGTCCTCGACAAGCCCATCAACCACGAGGAGGTCATCGAGACCGGCGAGCGCGTCCGCGAGACCTTCGCGGAGCTGCTGAGGAGAGTGATACCGAGATTGACGTGATAAGTGATGAGTGATAAGTGATAAGAAAAGACATCTGCTTTTACTTATCACTCATCACTCGTCACTCATCACTGCGGAGCGTAGCGCAGCAATGATCATCGGAATTTGCGGCGGGACGGGTTCTGGTAAGACCACGGTTGCGAACCGGATTCTTGAATCGGTGAGCAAGGACGAGGTCGTCTTCCTACAGCAGGACTCCTACTACCGCAACCTCGACCAGCTCCCGCTCGACATCCGGAACGTCGTCAACTTCGACCACCCGGACGCCATCGACAACGACCTCCTCGTCGAGCACCTGCGCGCGCTCAAGCGCGGCGACTCGGTCGAGCTTCCGCTCTACGATTTCAAGACGCACTCGCGCCGCGAGGAGACTTTGCACGTCGAGCCGCAGCCGATCATCATCATCGAGGGCATCCTCATCTTCGCCGAGCCGCGGCTGCTCGACGAGATGGACATCAAGGTCTACGTGGACACGCCCGACGACATCCGCTTCATCCGGCGCCTGAGCCGCGACGTGGCCGAGCGCGGGCGCACCGTCGAGTCGGTCATCGAACAGTATCTTTCGACCGTCCGCCCGATGCACACGCAGTTCGTCGAGCCGTCGAAGCGCTGCGCCGATGTCATCATCCCCGAGGGCGGCCATAACCTCGTGAGCATCAGCCTCATCTCGGGTCGCATCCGCGAGCGTCTGGCCGACGCGCGCCGCACGCGCGCCGAGGGGGCTGCGGTCGGCGTGGGCTTGCGCGTCGAGCAGGGAGGGTAAGTGAGTAAGGACAGTTTGCAAGAGATTATTAAGCTGGCGACCAACGCGCGGCAGTGCGCGCTGGCGCGCTACTCGAACTTCTGTGTCGGTGCCGCGCTCGAAGCCGACGGCGGCGGCGTCTACACCGGCTGCAACGTCGAGAGCGCGGCCTACGAGCAGACCATCTGCGCCGAGCGCGTCGCCATCTGGAAGGCGCTCTCCGAGGGCGAGCGCAAGTTCAAACGGCTCTGCGTCGTCGTGGACACCGAGCGCCTGACGCCGCCGTGCGGCGCGTGCCGGCAGGTCATCTGGGAGTTCTGCGGCGACATCCCCGTCGTCCTCGCCAACCTGCGCGGCGACACCGAGACGTTCCAGATGAAGGAGCTGCTCCCGCACCCCTTCGACGCGGGCTTCCTCGAAGAGACCGGCGCCGAGCAGAAGTGACCCGGGAGAGTCGGACGAACGGGCGCTAACGATTCTCGTCCCGCCGGAGCGTTGTCATGCGATTCAGTGCCTTCCTCCTGTCGCTCGCGCTGGCGTTGACGGTCGCGGCGCAGCGGAAGATCAAGTGGGTGCGCGTCCACACCTACGAAGACTCCGTCATCGAGATGGAGGAGATACACCTCTCGTTCGGCAACTTCGGGCGCGTGAGGTTCCGCACGGTCTTCGACGAGCCCCGCCCGCTGCCCGGCAAACCCGACGTGTTGTACAAGACGGTCGTCGAAGACCTGGAGATCATGTGCGCCGAGCACGAGTACCGCCTCGGCGACGCGGTCTACCTCGACGAGAAGGGCGCGGTCGTCCACTCCTACAAGGCCGGCAGAGAAGAGGAGTGGCAGGAAGTTAAGACGCACATGATGATGCGGCTCCTGACCCCCGCGTGCCGGATGATAGAGAAGAAGAAACTGTGACCCGCGGCGCGCCTTCGCACGCCGGCCCTCCTGATATGAGCAAACATCTCCTTCGCCTGTTCGTGGCCTGCGCCCTGTTCGCGCAGACTTTTATTTTCACGGCCCCCGCCCCCGTCCGCGCGGCGCAGAGGTTGAGGCGCGTTGACCTCATCGTGAGCGGCGGGACGGTCGTGACGATGGACGCGAGCCGCCGCGTCATCGAGGACGGCGCAGTCGCGGTGGCAGACGGGCGCATCGTCGCTGTGGGGCAAAGGGGCGAAATCGTCGGGCGCTACGCGGCGCGCGAGGTCGTGGACGCGCGCGGCCGCGCCGTCATCCCCGGCCTCGTCAACGGCCACACGCACATCCCGATGTCGCTCTTCCGCGGCATCGCCGACGACCTCGACCTCAACGAGTGGCTGACGAAGTACATCTTCCCCGCCGAGGCGAAGAACGTCACGGAGGATTTCGTCCGCGTCGGCACGCAGCTCGGCCTCGCCGAGATGATCCGCGGCGGGACGACCACCTACTGCGACATGTACTACTTCGAGGACGCCATCGCCGAGGAGACCGAGCGCGCGGGCGTCCGCGGCCTGCTCGGCGAGACCGTCATCGACTTCCCCGTGCCCGACAACAAGACGTGGCCCGAGGCGATGGCCTACACCGCGCGCTTCGTTGCGCGTTGGAAAGGTCACCGCCTCATCACCGCGGCCATCGCACCGCACGCGCCTTACACCGTCTCGGAGGCGCACCTGCGCGAGGTGCGCGCCTTCTCCGACAAGACCGGCGCGCCCGTCGTCACGCACGTCGCCGAGACGCGCAAAGAAGTCGAAGACATCACGCGCGACCACGGCGCCAGCCCCGTCGAGTACCTCGCGCGCATCGGCTTCCTGAGCCCGCGCACGGTCGCCGCGCACACGGTGCATTTGACCGAGCGCGAGATCAACCTCCTCAAGCAGAACGGCGTCGGCTCCGTCCACAACCCCGAGTCGAACATGAAGCTCGCCTCGGGCGTCGCGCCCGTGCCGCAGATGATGCGGGCGGGCGTCCTGTTGGGCTTAGGCACCGACGGCGTGGCGTCGAACAACGACCTCAGCATGTGGGAGGCGATGGACTACGCGGCGAAGCTCCATAAGCTTTCGTCCAACGACCCGAAGGTCGTCACGGCCGAGGAGGCGCTCGCGCTGGCGACCATCGGCGGCGCGCGCGCGCTCCACATGGAGAACGACATCGGCTCGCTCGAAGAGGGGAAGCGCGCCGACCTCGTCGTCGTTGACCTCGACGCGCTGCACCAGACGCCGCGCTACAGCGTCTACTCGCACCTCGTCTACGCGACGAAGGCTTCGGACGTGCGCACGGTCGTCATCGAGGGGCGCGTCGTCATGCGCGACCGCCGCCTGCTCACGCTCAACGAGCCCGTCATCAAACAGAAGGCGCGCGCCATCCGCGAGCGCATCACGCGCAGCCTCGCGGAGAAGTGACAGAGAGCAGATGGCAGATGGCAGATGGCAGTAGGCAGCAGGCAGTTAAAAGCCCCGGAGGGGCGGGATGTTTATAGCTCATGGCTGACAATTAATTTTCCAAGCTCCGGAGGAGCGGCATGTACATATCGCCCCTGACGGGGCTCAGGGTCTTTTAGAACGCCGGAGCTATAAACATGACGCCCCTCCGGGGCTCCTCAACTGGCCTCAACTGGCCTTCAACTGCCCTCTGCCTACTGCCTACTGTCTACTGACTACTACCAACCGCCTACTATTCCCCGTGGCGGGTTGAACCACGCAACGCGAGGGGGCATAATGTGACTCTAAATTGTTGTGTGGTCTCAGGCGAGCGTCGTGGCTCGCTTTTGAATTTATGGAGTTATTTGTAGTGAGTTCATCTCGCCAGTTATCCCCCATCAGTCCCTTCGCCGGCATCTTTCTCGCGCTGACATTCAACGTCGCGGTGCCCCTCGTCGCGCGCGCGCAGACGCCGCAGCCCGCGCCCGAAGCGCAGGTCACGACGCAGGCGGCGGAGCAGCCCGCGTCCACTCCCAACCCGGCCGCCGCCGAGGCCGAAGCCGTCCAGCAGCGCCTCTCGCGTGCGCGCGCGCTGGCGGCCATCGGCCGGCTCGCCGCCGCGGCCGCGGAGCTTGAGAACATGCGCTCCACGACGAAGGACGAAGCCGTCAGGGACGTGGCGCGGCTGCTTTTGATGGCGATTTTCGTCGAGATGCCCGACTACCCGCGCGCGGCGGCGCTGCTCGAAGAGGCGTTCAAGGCGCGCCCGGCGCAGAGCCGTACCGGCGACGCCGCCACGCACTTCTACTTCGCGCTCGCGGGGCAGACCGTCAACGCCGTCCGCACGCACCTCGAACGCTACCGCGCCTTCGGCGTCAACGTCGCCGACGCGTCGGAACTGCCGTCCGAGGCCGCGGGCGACGTGGATCAGGTGCGCGTCCTGCTCGAACGCGTGGTCGAACAGGCGCGTGCGCTCCACGCCGAGCAGTTGAAGGGCGGCGCCGACGGCGTGCGCGGGCTCGACGCGGCGGCGCTGCTCGAAGACGCGGCCACCGTGCGCATGCGCATCGCGCGCGGCGACCAGGATCGCGCGCGCTGGCAGGCGGAAGTCTCCGAGGCGCGCCAGCACCTCTTCTCCGAGACGCGCGTCGCCAGCATCAGCCCCATCCCGGCCGCGCGCCCTGCGCCCCCGCCGGCCTCGACCGCTTCGAAGACCCCCGCGCCCGCCGCGTCGCCCAACAACACACAGAGGACGACGGCGCAGCCCTCGGGTGAGCCGCGCACGAACGCGGCCCCCGCGAACGCGCAGCCTCCGGCGCAACAGCCCGACGACGCCGCCGCGCCCGCCGGGAGGGCCGACAACTCGCCGGTCGCCATCGGCTCGCTGGCCGGCAAAGCGAAGTCGCGCTCCACGCCGACCTACCCGCCGCTGGCGCGCACCGCGCGCGTCACGGGCACCGTCACGGTCTTCCTCGTCGTCAACGCCAAGGGCGAGGTCGAGTCGGTGGTACGCGCCGACGGGCCGCAGCAGTTGCAGCAGGCCGCCATCGAGGCCGCGCGCCGCTGGAAGTTCAACCAGACCGTCATCGACGGCCAGCCCGTCCGCGTTACAGGCTACCTCAACTTCAACTTCACGCTGTGAAAGCAAGTAGACAGTAGTCAGAAGTCAGAAGGAAGACAGGAGCGGCGCGCCCGACCTAAAGTCTGAGGCGCACCGCTCCTGTTTTCCTTCTGGCTACTGACTTCTGACTACTGTCTACTTATCTTCATCCATCATTCATCGCTCGACGGTGCCGGCTCGTTGCCGGCCTCGCGGATAGCGCGGGCGGTGTCGGTGAAGCTGAGGAGCAGCAGGCCGGAGACGAAGAAGACGATGAGCGAGAGGAGCGCGTAGCGGAACGAGCCCGTGCGCGCGACGACGACGCTGAAGACGAGCGGCCCCAGCCATGACGTGCCGCGCTCGGAGACCTCATAGATGCCGAAGAACGAAGCCTCGCGCCCCCGCGGGATCATCTGCGAGAAGAGCGAGCGCGAGAGCGCCTGCGAGCCGCCGAGAACGACGGCGATGACGCCCGCCATCACCCACGCCTGCGTGCGCGTCTCGAAGAGGCCGAAGGCGTAGACGACTATCCCGACCCAGATGACGAGCGAGACGAGGATGGCGCGCTTCGTCCCCACCAGCCGCGCGATGCGCTCGAACAGGAGCGCCCCGCCGATGCCCATGAACTGCACGAAGAGGAAGATGCTGAGGACAAAAGTCGGAGCCTCCGGGTTGTCGAGTCCACCCGCGAACAGCTCGGCGGCGATGAAGACGGCGGCCGAGCCGATGACGGTCTGGATGCCGTCGTTGTAGAGGAGGTAGGCGACGAGGTACTTGAGCGTGTGCGGCAGCCTGCGCAGCTCGCGGAAGGTGTCGGCGAGCTGCGCGAACCCCGCGGTCAGGTAGTTCTTGCCGGCCGGCAGTTGTCTCGGCGTCGCGCGCTCGCGCAGGCGCCGGAACGAGAAGAAGGCGAAGACGCCCCACCAGACGCCCGCCGACAGCAGCGAGATGCGGACGGCGAGTCCGCGCGCCTCGCCCTCCGAGAAGCCGTAGGGGGCGAGCAGTCCCGGCGCGACGCCGACGAAGAGGAAGTTGAGGGCGAGCAGGAGCCCGCCGCCGAGGTAGCCGAGCGCGAACCCTTGGCTCGAAACCTTGTCGCGCCGGTCTTCCGTCACGATCTCGGGCAGGAAGGAGTTGTAGAGGACGATGGCCCCGCCGTAAGAGAGGTTCGCCACGATGAAGAGGACGCCGCCCATGAGGTAGAGCTTCCCGGTCACGAAGAACATCAGGCACGTGGCCGTCACGCCCGTGTAGCAGAAGACGGCCATCAGCCTCTTCTTCAAATTAGAGTAGTCGGCGATGGCGCCGACGATTGGCAGCAGCAACACCTGCGAGCCGACGGCGACGGCAACGAAGAGCTGGTAGAAGGACTGCGCCGTCACCGAGCCGAGGAAGCCGAGGTCAAGGACGACGCCCGTCTTCCCAACGTCAGCCTGCGCGAGCGCGATGAGGTAAGGGCCGAGCAGCGCGCCGACGACGGTCGTGTAGAAGGCCGAGTTGGCCCAGTCGTAGAGCAGCCAGCCGAACACTTCGCGGCGGTCGTTGACGGGCCGCCCGTCCGCCCCGGCCTCGGCCGCGGGGTCGGCGGGCGCGCGTGCGGCGCGCGGGTCGTCAGGTTCAGGGGTCACTTCGTGGCGCCCTCTCCGTTCAGGATTTCGAGGATCGTGGGTGTAATGTCGGCGAGCGTGCGCACGCCGCGCACGGCCGTCTCCTTGCCCCGCCCCCAGGCGAGCGTCGGCACGGGGTTGAGCGTGTGGTTGCGTGTCGAGAGGTCTTCGACGTTGCCGTGGTCGCTCGTGAGCAGGACGGTCGTGCGTGCAAGGTCGACGAGCGAGAGCACCGCGCGGACGAAGCGCGCGAGTTCGGCGAGGATGTCGAGGGCGACCCGCTCGTCCTGTTCGTGGCCGGCGCGGTCGGCGATGAAGTGTTCGTAGAGCGTGAAGCGGTGCGAGGCGGCGAGCCCCGCCAGCACTGCGGCGGACTCCTCGGGCGTGCGCTCCGGGATGTCCGCTCCGCGCTCGATGAGGAAACGGTTGGTGAAGTCGTGATAGACGGCGCGGTCTTCCTTCAAGTCCTCGAAGGTGCGGAAGTTGAGGCCGGCGGCCTCGACGGCGACGGTGGTGGCCGCAACCCAGCGCGGGCGCTTGACGAAGAACTGCGGCGCGTAGGCGTTGGCGAAGAGGTCGGGGCCGCCGCCGAGATTTTTGAGCCGGAGGAAGAGCGAGTGCTCGCGCAGCAACGCGCGCATCTGCTCGTTGGGAAAGCCCTGCTTGTGGTAGCCGAGCCGTGCGGGCACGTTGACGCCCGTGAGGATGGTCGTCTGTCCCGAAGCGCTCTGCGGCCGTCCCTCGACGCCGAGCCGCGCGTCGGTGAGTGCGAGCAGCCCGCCGAAGGGGAGGCTCGGCTGCTCGTCCTCGAAAACGGCGAGCGGGGCGGCCGCCTCGCCGAGCACGTGGAGCGGGTTGTGACGCCCGCGCGTGCCGACGCCGAGGCCGTCCACGAAGATGAGAAGAACCGGCATCGGAAGGATAAGTAGCACCGGCGGCGACGGGTAAGCAAGTGAGGGAATACGAGATTTGGAATTTCAACCTTAAAAACGCCCGCCGCCGCCGCGCCCGCGTGCCCGCGTGCGTTAAATCGCCCCGCGCTTTGAACTCGCGAAGCGAATGAACGTATATTCACTGCACGTTCGAGTTCTGCACGTTCATCACTTCGGCTCTTGTCTAAAATTTCGGAGGAAGAATGTTTACTGCCAAGAATAGGCGCGTGTGTTTGCTCGCCGCGCTGCTCCTGCTCACGGGCTTGAGGCTCGCGCCCGCCCAGACCGCGCCCGAGCCGAGGCCCGAGCCGCGGCCTTACCTTTACGAGCCCGCCATCTCGCCCGACCGCCGGGAAATAGCCTTCGTCTCGGGCGGCGACGTGTGGACGGCGCCGGCCGAGGGCGGCGAGGCGCGTCTGCTCGTCTCGCACCCGGCGACCGAGTCGCGGCCGCTCTACGCGCCCGACGGCCGCGCGCTCGCCTTCATCTCGACCCGCACGGGCAGCGGCGACATCTACGTGCTCGACTTCGCCTCGGGCGAGGTGCGGCGCGTCACCTTCGACGACGGCGCCGAACAACTCGACGCCTGGTCGCACGACGGGCGCTGGCTCTACTTCTCCTCGACGGCGCACGACATCAGCGGCAGCAACGACGTGTACCGCGTCGCCGCCGCGGGCGGGACGCCGATGCAGGTCTCGGCCGACCGCTACGCGAACGAGTGGGCGGCCGCGCCGGGCCCCGACAACTCGACGCTGGCCTTCGTCGGCCGCGGCTTCCCGCAGTGGTGGCGGCACGGCCGCGCGCACATAGACGAGTCGGTCGTCATGCTGATGCGCGAGCACTCGACCTCGAAGTACGAGGCGCTGACCGACGGCGGCGCGAAAGAGGTCTGGCCGATGTGGGGCGACGGCGGGCGGAGCCTCTACTACATGTCCGACCGCGGCGGGTCGGAGAACATCTGGAAGCTCGCGCTCGGGGGCGGCCGGCCGGTGCAGTTGACGAAGTTCACGACGGGGCGTGTGCTCTGGCCGAACATCTCATACGACGGGCGCACCATAGTCTTCGAGCGCGGCTTCGGCCTCTGGCGTCTGGAGACCGACTCGGGGCGCGCGAGCGAAGTCCGCGTCACGCTGCGGGGCGCGCCCGCGGGCCCGGCCGTCGAGCGCGTGCGGCAGACCGAACAGTTGCAAGACCTCGCGCTCTCGCCCGACGGCAAGAAGGTCGCCTTCGTCGCGCGCGGCGAAGTCTTCGCGGCCTCCGCCACGGACGGGGGCGACGCCGTACGCGTGACGACGACGCCTGCGCCGGAGTCGCAGCCCGTCTGGTCACACGACAGCCGCCGCCTCGCATACGTCTCCGAGCGTAACGGGCCGGGTCAGCTCTTCAGCTACGACTTCGCCTCGAACGCCGAGACGCAGTTGACGAGCGCTTCGGAGGCGGACGACACGCCGCGCTTCTCGCCGGACGGGAAGTGGCTCGCCTTCCACCGCGGGGGGCGCGAGCTGCGCGCGCTCAACGTCGAGACGAAGCAGGAACGACTGGTCGCCACCGGCAGCTTCTCGCGCCCGCCCCTGAGTCCAGATCGCCCCTTCGTCTTCTCGCCCGACAGCAAGTGGATCGCGTACATGCCGGTCGGGCAGAAGCTCTTCCGCAACGTCCACGTCGCGCAGGTCGAGGGCGACGGCAAGGGCCGCCCCGTCAGCTTCCTCGCCAACGCGGGGAGCAACACGGTCTCTTGGAGCACGGACGGCACGTTCATCCTCTTCGACACGGGGCAGCGCACGGAGTCGGGGCAACTCGCGCGCGTAGACCTCATCCCGCGCACGCCGCGCTTCCGCGAAGACCAGTTCCGCGACCTCTTCAAGGAGGAGACGCCGAAGAACGTCTCGCCGACGCTGCGCCGCCAGGAGAACAACCCGCAGAGCCCTTCCACGCCCGCGCAGACGCCGACGAACACGACCACCCCGACGCCGACGCCCGCTCCAACCGAGCCTGCGACGCCGGCCCCGCCCGCGCCTTCGCCTTCGCCGCAGAGGACACCCACGACGGCGGAGTCGCTGCTGGGCAGAGCTGAAGGCCCGGGAAGGAGGGCGGACAAACCGGTCGAGGTCGTCTTCGACGGCATACGCCGACGCCTGAGCATGCTCCCCGTCGGCGTTGACGTGTACTACCAGACGGTGAGCCCCGACGGGAAGTACGTGCTGATGCTGGCGGGCGCGGTCGGCCAGGTCAACATCTACCTCTATTCGCTCGACGAGCTTTCGCGCGAGCCGGCAATCGCGCGCCAGCTCACCTCGACCCCCGGCTTCAAGACGGACGCGCAGTTCTCGCCCGACAGCCAGCAGGTCTTCTATCTTGAGAACGGCCGCGTACAGGTCGCGCCGCTCGACCAGCGCCAGCCGCCCCGCGCGGTCGCGGTCGCGGCCGAGCTGGACGTGGACTTCGCGCGCGAGAAGATGGAGGTCTTCGAGCAGGGCTGGGAGATGATGCGCGACAACTTCTACGACCCGCAGTATCACGGCGCGGACTGGCGGGGCTTGCGCACGGAGTTTCAACCCTACGTCGCGGGCGCGCGCACGCCCGACGAGGTGCGGCGTCTGATGAATCTGCTGGTCGGCGAGCTGGACGCCTCGCACCTCGGCGTGTCCGGCCCGTTCGGCTCCGCGCCGACGACGACCGGGCGGCTCGGGCTCGACTTCGACCGCGCCGAGTACGAGCGCAGCGGAAGACTGCGCGTGAGCGATGTCCTCCCGCTCGGCCCCGCCGCCCTCGCGCGCGACGCGTCGGCGCCCGACCGGCCGCGCGCAATCAGACCGGGCGAGTACGTCCTCGCCGTTGACGGCCGCACGCTCGACGGGCGGGCCAATCTTCAAGAGCTGCTCAACTACAAGATCAACCGCCGCGTCACGCTGACCGTCGCCTCTTCGGCCGCCGGCGCCGGCCGGCAGGAGGTGGACGTGCGGCCGGTCAACGTCGGGACGGAGAAGGGGCTGCGCTACCGCAAGTGGGTTGACGAGAGGCGCGCCTACGTCGAGCGCGCGAGCGGCGGCCGGCTCGGTTACGTGCACATGTACGACATGACTTCGGCGTCGCTCGCACAGCTCTACGTCGATCTCGACGCGGAGAACCAGTCGAAGGAGGGCGTGGTGGTTGACGTGCGCCACAACAACGGCGGCTTCGTCAACGTCTACGCCATCGACGTGCTCGCGCGCAGGAGTTACCTGAAGATGACGCCGCGCGGCTTCTCGGCGGCGCCCGGGCGCACTCTGCTCGGGCAGAGGGCGCTGGAGCTGCCGACGGTGCTCGTCACCGACCAGTATTCGCTCTCCGACGCCGAGGACTTCACCGAAGGGTACCGGAGCCTGAAGCTCGGCAAGGTCGTGGGCGAGCCGACCTCCGGCTGGATCATCTTCACCTCGAACATCACGCTCATCGACGGGACGGTCTTCCGCGTCCCCTTCACCCGCATCGAGACGGCCGACGGCGTCAACATGGAGCGTAACCCGCGCCCCGTGGACGTGCCGGTGGAGCGGGTGATGGGTGAGAGTTACACCGACAAGGACTCGCAGCTCGACGCCGCCGTGCGCGTGCTGTTGGGTCAACGCTGATTTAGTCGATGCTGCATTCCCAATCGACAGACGAAGGAGCAGACAATGGACGATTCCCAGAACCCCGGGGGCGACGGCGGCGCGGGCGGTGAGGCGCAGGCCGACGCCATCCTGTCGAAATTCGGAGACCCGCAACAGCTCAAGGCCGCCGCGGCGCAGTTAGACACGAACACGGTGAAGGTGAGCCCGAGCGGCGCGACCTTCCCGACCATCTCCGCCGCCCTCGCCAGCATTACGGACGCCAGCCTCAGAAAGCAGTACCTGATAACGGCCGGCCCCGGCACCTACAACGAGCAGGTGATTCTCAAGCCGTACGTCTACCTGCACGGGTCGGGCACCGACCAGACCGTCGTCACGTACGGGCCGTTCGCCAGCGATAATTTTTTAAACCGCGGCACCATCGTGGCCGCCAGCAACTCCGGGGTCGCCAACCTGACGGCCAACTGCCTCGGCGGGACTTGGGGCGCCTACAGCACGGCCCTCATGGCCTTCAACTGCACACCGTTCCTCGCGGGCGAGGTCGTTCTGCTCTGCGACGACCAGGGGAACGCCGGCATCAACATCGAGACCATCGCGGTCAACTCGAACGCGCCCGCGTATGGCCCCACGATGGTCTACTTCTCGCACTCCACCGCCTCGGCCAACATGACGAGCGGCGACTCGGTCGGCCAGGCGTTGATCGCCGACACGCAGGCCCGGGTAGAGTGCATGGAGTCGAAGCTGGTGGCGACGGGCGGCTCGCAGTCGTTCGGGGTGAACTCGAACGGCGGCGCCTCTGTGACGCTCGACGACTGTTACGTGCAGGGGGCGACCTTCGCGCTCAACATCCCCGACTACACTTCGACGCTCATCGCCAACAACTGCACCATCGACGGGCCCGTGCAGAACGGCGTCCAGATCAATAACGACCCGCCGCCCTCCGGCGGCGCCTGAGGCCGCGCGGCGCGACGAAGGGGCTGCTGAAAAAGGGATGGGCGCAACGAGTGTTGCGCCCATCCCTTTTTTACATCCGGCCGTTCGGCCGCCGTCAGAACTCGTCGCGCATTCGTCTGAGCGCCGAAGGCGTTGGCGAGGAGGTGGGCCGTGCGCTGACCTTCTCCCACTCGTCGCGTGAGAGCGTCTTCAGCGGCTCAAGCCTCTTCGACGAAAGCTCGACGTTGAGGTTGGAAAGCTCCTTCGATGTCCATGCGTCGAAGTCCCTGACCACGTCGGCCAGCTCGCGCGCGAGGGCGGCGGCGCGCTCGGCCTGCGTCTGCGAGGGGCGACCCTCGTAGAAGACGACGTTGGCGTAAAGCTCCGTCGTGAATTCGCGCAGACGCTCCTCGCCGGTGATGGCGCCGCCCTCTTTGGTGGCGACGATCTTCCGTCGCAGCTCGTCCACCTGCGCCGACGCGTCTTGCAGCCGCTTGCGCAAGGGGTCTTCGGGGGCGAGCTTCGACGCGCGGTCGTCGAGCGCGAGGCGCAGCCGGTTGATCTTGTCCACGGCGAACGACATCTCGCCGAGCGACTTGTGGAGCTTCATGGCGAGGTCGAACTGCTGCCGGCGGTCTTCGGCCGTGTGCGTCGAGCGCGGGTCGGGCGCGACCTTAAGCTCGGCCGTGTAGACCTGCTTGTCCTTCGTCATCTTCACCGTGTAGGTGCCCGGCAGCACGCGCGGGCCGTAGGCGGCGCCGAAGGCGGCCGTCGCCGCGGGCGGCACCTTCGGCGGGTCGTGCCGCATCGCCCACGTCACGCGGCTCAGGCCGCGCCGCTTGCTGCTCGGGATGACCTTCAGGAGCTTGCCCGTCGGGTCGAAGACCTCGATCTTCAGGTCGCCGAAGATGTGCCGCCGCCGCTGGTAATAAGTGATGACGGCTTCGGTCGTCGGGTTCGGGCCGACGAACTCGGCGTCGCCGACCGACCAGCCGCCGCCGCCCGAGATGGACTGGACGGTCGGGCGCGCCTCGATGAAGAAGGCGTCCTTCGCGAGCGCGTCGGAAGTGAGCGCGCGCAAAGGGGTGATGTCGTCCACGATCCAGATGCCGCGGCCGTGCGTGCCGATGACGAGGTCGTGGTCGCGCGGGTGGATGGCGAGGTCGCGCACGGGCACCGAGGGCAGGTCGCCGCCCTTGTACTGCGCCCAGCGCCCGCCGCCGTCGAGCGTGACCCACAGGCCGAACTCCGTGCCGACGAAGAGCAGGTCGTTGTTGACGAGGTCTTGCTTGACGACGTGCGCGAAGCCGCGCACGGGCGAGCCCTCGGGGACGACGGATGTCCAGGTCTTGCCGAAGTCCTCGGTTTTGTAGACGTAGGGCTTCATGTCGCCGAAGGTGTGCGCGTCGAAGGTGACGAAGGCCGTCCCCTCTGCGAAGCGGCCGGCGTCGATGTAGGAGACCCACGCGTTCTTCGGGATGCCGCGGACGTTGCCGACGACGTTCGTCCAAGTCTTGCCGCCGTCGCGCGTCACCTGCACGTTGCCGTCGTCGGTGCCGACCCAGATGACGTTCGCGTTTCTAGGCGACTCGGCGATGGCGTAGATGGTCGTGTGCATCTCGGCGGCGGAGTTGTCCACGGTGACGCCGCCCGAATGCTCCTGCTTCTGCTTCTCGGGGTCGTTGGTCGTCAAGTCGCCCGAGACGCGCTCCCACGTCTGCCCGCGGTCGCGCGAGCGGAAGAGGAACTGCGAGCCGAGGTAGATGGTGCCCTTCTGCGTCGGCGAGAGGTGGATGGGCGCGTTCCAATTGAAGCGGAGCTTGCCCTCCTTGTAGCCGGGCAGCGGCTTGATGTCGCGCGACTCGTGCGTCTTGCGGTTGACGCGGCCGATGTAGCCGCCCTGCGCCTCGGCGTAGATGTAGTCGGGGTCGGAGGGGTCTGCGAACATCCAGAAGCCGTCGCCGCCGTACATGTTCTCCCACTGCGCGTTGGCGATGCCGCCCGGGTAGGCCGAGTAGCCGACCCACGACGAGTTGTCCTGCAAGCCGCCGTAGACGCGGTAGGGCATCTCGTTGTCCACGCTCACGTGGTAGAACTGCGAGATGGGCAGGTTCTGCGCCTTCCACCAGCGGTTGCCGCCGTCGTAGGAGTACCAGAGTCCGCCGTCGTCGCCCGCGATGATGTGGTCTGTGTTCGACGGGTTGATCCAGAGGTCGTGGAAGTCGCCGTGCGTCCTGCCCGAGATGTTGGAAAAACTCTTGCCGCCGTCGTTGCTGACGATGAGCGAGAGGTTGGGCTTGTAGACCTTGTTCTCGTCCTTCGGGTCGACGATGAGGTGCGAGAAGTAGAAGGGGCGCCAGATCATGTTCTGGCTGCGGTCGAGCTGCGTCCACGTCCGGCCGCCGTCGTCCGAGCGGTAGAGCCCGTCCTTCGGGATGACCGCTTCGACGGCGGCGTAGACGACGTTCGGCTTCGAAGGCGCGACCGTGACGGCCACGCGACCCCACGGCTTCGGCGGCAGACCCTTCGCGCTCGCCTCGGTCAGCTCAGTCCACGTCGCGCCGCCGTCGGTTGACTTGAAGAGGCCGCTGGCGCTCGGTGATTCGGGCGTGTCGCCGCCGGAGCGGAACGTCCAGCCCTTGCGGCGGAAGTCCCACAGCCCCGCGTAGATGGTCTTCGGGTTCGACGCGTCCATCGACATCATCGAGCATCCCGTCGAGAGGTTCGAGCCCTTCAGGATTTTCGTCCAACTCTTACCGCCGTCGGTCGTCTTGTAGACGCCGCGCTCGTCCGAGTCGCTCCACAGTTTGCCGGGGGCGCAGACGTAGACCGTGTCGGTGTTCGACGGGTCAACCAGAATCTTCGCGATGCGCTCTGAGTCCTTGAGGCCGACGTTCGTCCAGTTGTCGCCGCCGTCCACGGACTTGTAGACGCCGTCGCCGACCGAGACCGAGTTGCGCGTCCAGGGTTCGCCCGTGCCGACCCAGATGACCTTCGGGT
>JBEVJD010000125.1:0-43966 GCA_040510435.1 Pyrinomonadaceae bacterium
GCGCCGTCCGCGTCAGCAGCACGGGCGCCTGCGTGTCCGCGAGGATGAACGACAGCCGGGCATGCGGGTACGCCGGGTCTAAGGGCACGTACGCGCCGCCCGCCTTGATCACGCCGAGCACCGCCACGACCAATTCCGCCGACCGCTCCATGAAGAGCCCGACGCGCGTCTCCGGCCCGACGCCGAGAGAGCGCAGCCGGCGCGCTAAGGCTTCGGCCCGCGCGTCCAACTCCCCGTAGCTCAGCCGCTCACCCCCGCCCTCGACCGCCACGGCCGCGGGCGTCAGTCGCGCCTGCCGCGCGAAGAGCTGCGTCAGCGTCGTCGGCTCCGCGGCGTACGTCTGCGACGCCTCGGCGAAGAACTCGCGCTCCTCCTCGTCGCTCAGGAGCCGCAAGTCGCCGACCCTCGCCGACGGCTCGGCCGCCGCTGCCTCAAGCAGGCGGGAGAGGTGCGCGGTCATCCTCCGGGCCGTCTCGGCGTCGAAGAGGTCTGTGTTGTATTCGAGCCCGCCGGCAAGACCCCGCCCGCCTTCGACTAGGCTCAACACCATATCGAACTTGGCCGTTGTCCCGCGTCCCGGATACGACGACAGCTCAAGGCCGTGCAGCCGCAGCGACTCGCGCGGCGTGTTCTGTAGGGATAGTACGACTTGGAAGACGGGCTGATGACTCAGGCTCCGCTCGGGCTGAAGCTCTTCCACGAGCCGCTCAAAGGGCACCTCCTGGTGCGCGTAAGCGCCGAGCGTCGTCTCACGCACGCGCCCGAGTAGCTCTTCGAACGAAGGGTCGCCCGTGAGGTCAGTCCGCAAGGCCAGCGTGTTGACGAAGAAGCCGATGAGCCCTTCCGTCTCGCCGTGAGTGCGCCCGGCTATCGGCGTCCCGACGACGACATCCTCCTGCCCCGAGTAGCGCGCTAGAAGCGCCTGCCACCCGGCCAACAGCGTCATGAAGAGCGTGCAGCCGTGCGCCTGCCCGAGGCGGCGCAGCTCGGCAACCAACTCGGCCGGCAGCGTGAACGATATATCTGCCCCGCGGTAGCTCTGGACGGCGGGGCGCGGCCGGTCGGTCGGCAACGCCAGCAACGCCGGAGCGCCTGACAGACGCTCGCGCCAGTAGGCGAGCTGCCTCTCTAATCTCTCCCCCGAAAGATGTTCGCGCTGCCAGCGAGCATAGTCGGAGTATTGCACCGGCAACTCTTCGAGCGGGGACGCCTCGCTCCGCGTGAAGGCCGCGTAGAGCGTGGTCAGCTCGCGCACCATGACGCCCACAGACCAGCCGTCCGAGACGATGTGGTGCATCGTGATAAGAAGGACGTGCTCGTCGTCCGCCAGCCGCACGAGCGAGCAGCGCAGCAGCGGCCCGCGTGAGAGGTCGAACGGACGCCGCGCCTCCTCCTCCATCAGCCGCCGCGCCGCCGACTCGCGCTCGCCGTTGATCTCCTGCGAAAGGTCAATTAAGGGCAAGGGCACGGGCTGCGCGGGCGTGACCTCCTGCGTCAGCTCCCCGCTATCCTCGACGAAGCGTGTGCGCAAGACCTCGTGGCGGCGCGCGAGTTCGGTGAGGGAGCGGCCGAGGGCGTCGGCGTCGAGCCGACCCTCCAGACGGATGGCCGACGGGCTGTTGTAGAACGGATTGCCGGGTTCAAGCCGGTCGAGGAACCAGAGCCGCTGCTGCCCGTAGGAGACGGGCGCGCGCGCCTCGTCGCGGCGGCGCGCGATGGGCTGCGGCTGCGCGACGCCCTCCCGCCGCTGCTTGAGCCGCAGCTCAAGCAACGTGCGCTGCTCGACGGTGAGTTCAGAAACTCTCTTCACTGGCTTCAACTGAGACCTGCCTCCCGCGCCGCCGCCCTTACTCGGCCGCGTGCGCGACGCCGGTGGCGTCGTCGGAAAGGTTCGTCACCTCTTCCAGCAAACGCTGCAACTCTTCATCGCCCGCCTGCTCAAGCTGTAGCTGCGTGATCGCCACCGCCAGTCCCTCGACGGTCGGCTCTTCAAAGACCGTGCGCAGTGGTAGCTCGACCCGGAAGGCTTCGCGCAGGCGCGTGGTGACGCGCGTCGCCAGAAGTGAGTGGCCGCCGATCTCGAAGAAGTTGTCGTGCACGCCGACGCGCTCGATGCCGAGCACCTCGGCCCAGACCGCCGCCACCTGTTGTTCGGCCGGCGTGCGCGGGGCGACGAAGGTTCGCCTGTCCTGCCGGCGAATCTCTTCGAGCGAGGGGAGGGCGCGGTAGTTGATCTTGCCGTTAAGGGACAGCGGCAGCTTCTTCAGGTGGACGAAGATGCCAGGCAGCGTCTCCTTCAGGATGCTCGCCGCGAGGAACTCGCGCAGCGCCCCGGCCTCCAACTCCTGCCGCGCGACGTAGTAGGCGACCAGCGCGTCGAGGCCGTTCGAGTCACGCGCGATCACCACCACGCTGTCCCTGACCTGCGGATGGCGATTCAGGGAGTGCCTGATCTCGTCCAACTCGACACGGTAGCCGTGGAACTTGACCTGCGTGTCGGCGCGGCCGACGAACTCCACTTCGCCGCCCGGCAGGTAGCGCGCGAGGTCGCCCGTGCGGTAGAGGCGCGCGCCCGGCTCCTCGGAGAACGGGTCGGGCACGAACCGCTCGGCGGTGAGCGCGGGACGGTTGAGGTAGCCGCGCGTCACACCCGCGCCGCCGACGTAGAGTTCCCCGAGCAGGCCCGTCGCCACGGGGCGCATCCGGCCGTCGAGCAGGCGCGCCTGCGAGTTGTGGATGGGATGCCCGAGCGGGATGCCGGCCGAGATCGCGCCGTCGCCACCCGCCGCCACGCGGAAGGTGAGCGTGCCGACCGTGGTCTCCGTCGGCCCGTAATGGTTAAAGACTTCGAGCGCGGGCGCGAGGCCGCGCACGCGCTCGTACAGCTCCCAGCGCGACGCCTCGCCGCCCAGCACCAGACGGCGACGCGGCAGCACCCGCTCCGGCGCGGCCGAAGTCAGCAACGCCTCCAGGTGCGACGGGACGATCTTCAACACGTCCACGCGCTCACGGCCGAAGTACTCGGCGAGGGCGTCGGGGTCGCTGGCGCGCTCCTGCGTGACGATGTGCAGGCAGCCGCCCGACGTGAGCGCGGGGAAGATCGAGGTGTGGCCGAGGTCGGCGGCGAAGGTCGAGACGGTGGCGAAGCTCTCGCCCGGCACGAGCCGCAGCCGCTCCTGCACGGCGGAGACGTAATTGGAGAGTTGGCGGTGCTCGACGACGACGCCCTTCGGCCGCCCCGTCGATCCCGAAGTGAAGATGATGTAAACGAGACTCCCGGGGAGTGCGCCGCCCCGCAGGTCTTCGGCGCTCTCAGCCAACGAAGCGCCGTCGGCGTCGTCGAGGCAGACGACGTGCCCGGCCCCCGCCGGCAGCGCCGCGGCGAGGCGACGCTCGGTCACGACGGCCAGCGGGCGTACGTCCTCGATCATGTGACCGAGTCGCTCGGCCGGCTGTGCCGGTTCGAGCGGCACGTAGCCGGCCCCGGCCTTGAGAATGCCGAGCATCCCGACGATCAGATCGACCGAACGCTCAAGGTAGAGGCCGACGGCGGCGTCCGGCCCGGCGCCCAGCGCGCGCAGGTGGCGCGCGAGTCGGTTGGCGCGCGCGTTCAGTTCGGCGTAGCTGAGCCGGCGGTCTTCGCAGACGACCGCGGTCGCATCGGGGAGGAGCGCGGCCTGCTCCTCGAACAGTTCGTGGACGCAGCGCCCGTCCGCGTGGCGGCGTGCCGTGTCGTTGAGTTCGACGAGGAGACGGCGGCGCTCGACGGCCCCCAGCACTTCCAACTCGCCGACGGGCGTCTCGGGCGCGCGCGCGGCGTGGGCGAGCAGCGTGAGGAGTTGGTCGGCGAGGAGGGCGACCGACGCCCAGTCGAAGGCCGAGGCGTCGTACTGCAACTCGGCGTGGACGACGCCGCCCAACTCCGCGCAGCAGAGCTTGAGCTTGAAGCGGTCGAAGCAGACGTAGTCCTCGTAGCCGACGACCTTCAGCCTGGCCGTTCCGAACTGTGCGTGCGACAGGATGTGCTCGAAGGCGGCCGCGAAGAAACTCTCCCGCGGCGCGCGCGCGTCCGGCTGCGGCCCCCACGCGAAGTACTCCTGCCACTCGCCCGCGCTCCGACGCGCCTCGGCCGACCGCCGGAGGACTTCCGAGAAGCGCGCGTCCGGCGAGACGCGGCAGCCCACCGGCAACAGTTTGGCAAACAGTCCGACGGCCGACTCAAGCTCTTTATATCCCGTGCAGAGGTCGCCGACGACGACCTCGTTCTGCCCGGCGTGCCGCCAGAGCAGCGTCTGCCACGCGGCCCGCATGAAGTCCGCGAACGTGACATCGAGCGAACGGCACGCCTGCCTCATCGCGACGAGGAGACCCTGATCGACGAAGAGCGTCTGGCGCGCCGGGGAGAACCTCCCCCCGGCGGCCGCGCGCCGCTCGAAGGGCAGCCGCAGCTCGGCCGCGCCGGCCGGGTTCTGCGACGCCCAGAACGCGCTACCGTTCTCGGCGGCCTCGCCCTCAAGCAACTCGTTCTGCCACTGCGCGAAGTCGGCGTACTGGAGCAGCGCGTCTGTCTCTTCGGGCGACTCGCCGTCGGCGGGCGAGAGGAAGCGTAGAAGCTCGGCGGCCACGTTCCTGATCGACTGCGCGTCGGCGCACAGCGAGTGCAACGTGAGGACGAGCAGGTGCCTGTCGGTCGCCAACTCGGCGAGGCAGAGGCGGAAGAGCGGCCCGACCGCCAGGTCGAACTCGCGCTCGCGCTCCTCGCGCAGCAGCTCTTCGATCCGCGCCCTCAGCGCCTCCGGCGCGCAGTTACGCAGGTCGAGCTGGCACAGCGGGGGCGCGCTCCCGCCCGAGACGGTTTGGAGGGGAAAGGTCAGATCGGGCCGGCGCGCGAGCGTGGTGCGGAGGCTTTCATGCCGCGCCACGACCTTCGCCGCGGCCTCGGCCAACTCCTCGGCGCGGAGCGGCCCCTCGACCGTAACGGCGCACTGGCTGCGGTAAGCGGCGCCCCCGTCGTCGAGAGACCAAACGCGCTTCTGCTGCGGGGAGAGTTCGTAGCCTTCGACTGTGCTTTGCATGGTCTTTCACCCCCACGGCCGCCCCTCAGGCGGCGGCCGCCAGCCCCGGCAAATCCCACCCCTTCGCCTTCTCGACGATGTTCCGCATGTACTGCTGCTGGAGCGACGCCTTCTGCGCGCTCGGCACCGAGGCGATCTCCAGCGCGAGCATCTTGTGCGCGGCCGCCATGAACTCCTTGAAGCGATCCGGGCCGATGCCCTTGCCGATGAGGTAGGGGATGATCCAGAAGTCGAAAGACCACTGCGGCAGCCACAGCGACTGGTTGACGGTGAGGAACATGCGGTCGATGTGATCCATCGCTTCGAGGCTGTCCATCGTCGCGTGCGACCAGACGAACCCGTCGCCCTTGATGTCGTACTTCTCCTTCTGGTGGTAGATGGGCGTGCCCGGCTCGCAGTACCACATCTGCGAGCGGAAGTAGTCGGGCCGCGTCGTCTGGATGAAGTCGATAGTCTCGTCCACGGTCTCCTCGGTTTCGCCGGGGAATCCGGTGATGAAGGAGCCGAAGGTGAGGATGCCGCGAGCGCGCAGCCACTCGATGCCCTGCGCGTACTTCTCGATGGTCGCCGCCTTGTTCATGTTCTTGAGGATGGTGGGCGAGCCGGACTCGATGCCGAGGAAGACACCCTTGCAGCCGCTCTCGGCCATCAGGTCGATGGCCTCCTCATCCGAGTTGCTGCACCGGAAGTAAGAGAACCAGTTGAACGGGTACTGCTTGCGGATCATCATCCGGCAGATGTCCTTGAAGCGCGGGAACGGAACGTTGAAGGTGTCGTCGATGAAGACGACGTTCCGCACGTCGCCGGCCGCGAGCATCGAGTCGAGTTCCCGCTCGATGCATTCGATGCTGGTGAGCGACAGCGCGCCGGCGCGGGTCGGGTAGTTGCAGAAGGCGCACTTGAAGGCGCAGCTCCGCGCGGTGCGCGTTTGCAGGGTGCGCCCGAAGGACGCGCCGCCGCCGAACTGCGTCCAGTCGATGATGTTCTCGTCGAGCGAGTTGTTCTCGGCCCTGACGGGCGTGCGCCGCAGCCGCCCGCCCTCGAAGTAGGCGAGGTTGGGAACGTCGTTCAGATCGCCGCCGGACTTCAGGCACGAGACGACCTCGTAGAGCGTCTGCTCGCCCTGCCCCTCGACGACGTAGATGTCCGCGCCGATGTCATCGACGGCCGCGCGGAAGTTGTCGCCCGCGTTGTTGCGCGCGTGGTTGGCGACGAGCGGGCCGCCGACGACGATCTTGGTGCGCGGGTTGTGCTGCCGGATGAACTCGACCATCTCGTTGACCGGCAGGTTGACGACGTAGAAGGTGGTCGTAATCGCCACGCAGACCGGGTCTTGTTCGAGATAGCGGGCGAGCCGCTCCTTCTCGTGCTGGAAGAGATTGATGTACTCGGCCTCGACCGCGCGTGAGCGGAGGAAGTTGGTCAGGTAGGCGGCGGCGAGGTTCGGGATGTCGCCCGACTTCAGCCCGTGCCCCGCGCCGTGCGCGCCGTCGAGGACGCGGTTGAGGAGGTTGACGTAGTCCATCTTCTCGCCGGCCACATCGACGAAGCTGAACTTGAGGTCGCGGTATGCCTCCGAGTCCTCGCCGTACTTCCTGAGAAAGTTTTCGTACTGCTGGAACGGGAGTTCGTTGTACCCGATCACCACACAGTCGAGTTTCTTTTCGCTCATTCTGCACCTCTTCGGGCCTTAGGGCTTTTCGTTCGCGGCGTTGCGCCCGGAAGGCTGCGGGCTGCGGGCCGCTCCAGCGGGAAGGCGAAGCGGCCGCCGGCGCGGGTCGGCGGCCGAAGTTCACTACCATCGAGAACGGCCGCCCCTGCCGGGGGCGGCCCGCGCGCGCGCGATCACTCGTAGCGGAGGATGTCCGCGGGATCGAGTCGGGTGGCGCGCCGCGCCGGGATGATGCACGCGACCAGCGCCACGAGCAGGAGGAAGCCCGAGACGCCGACGAGCGTCAGCGGGTCGGTCGCACTCACCCCGTAGAGCAGGTTCGCCAGCAGACGGCCGGCGACCAGCGACAGCGCGAGGCCGATGACGATCCCAATCGAGACGACCACGAGGCCCTCCCAGAGAATCATCCGCAGCATGTCGCCCGCCTGCGCGCCGAGCGCCATGCGAATGCCGATCTCCTTCCGGCGCTGCGCGACCGTGTAGGAGAGCACGCCGTAGATGCCGACGGCCGCCAGCACCAGCGCCAGCGCGGCGAAGACGACGAGCAGCGTCGAGGTCGTGCGCCGCCCGAAGTTGGCGTCCGAGATGACCGCCTCCATCGAGCGGACGTTAGAAACGGGCTGCTCCCGGTCGACGGCGAGGATCGCGCCGCGCGCGGCCGGGGTCAGGCTCGTCGGCTCGCCCGCCGTCCGCACGACCAGGAACATCGAACGCAGCGGCTCCTGCTGGTAGGGCAGGTACATCTCCGGCTTCGGCTCCTGCGTGAGCGCCGAGTGACGCACGTCGCCGACGACGCCGACCACCGTCAGCCACGGCACGTTCGACCCGAGTTCGCCGCTTTTGAGGCGCTTGCCGAGCGGGTCTTCGCCCGGCCAGAATCTGCCCGCCATCGTCTCGTTGATGACGACCACGCCCGGCGCCTTCTCCTCATCGCGCGCGTCGAGGGCGCGCCCGCTCTTGACGGGGATGCCCATGGCGTTGAAGTAGTCGGGGCTGACCGTGCGGTAGCCGGTGAAGATTTCGTCGGCGGACGACTGGGCGGGCCGCCCCTCGACGGTGAAATATACGTTGGTGCTCTCGCCGCTGAGCGGGAGGTGGTTGACCATCCCGACCGCCTGCACGCCGGGCAGCGCCGCGATGCCTTCAAGCGCCCGCCGGTAGAAGGCTGCCACCTGATAGCCCTCCGGGTACTTCTCCCGCGGCAGCGACATCTCCATCGTCAAAAGGTTCTCGGCCTTGAAGCCGGGCGTCACCTGCTGGAGCATGGTGAAGCTCTTGATCATTAGTCCGGCCGTGATGAGCAGCATCAGGGCCAGCGCGACCTCCGACACGACCATCACTTTGCGGACGCGGCGGCCGCCCAGCGTGCCCGTCGATCCTTTGACGACTTCCTTCAGCGTCTCGTTCAAGTCTGGCCGGGAGAGACGCCACGCCGGCGCGAGTCCGCAGATGACGCCCGTCAGCAGCGAGACGGCCACCGTGAAGACGAGCGCCTGCGCGTCGATGCCGATGTCTTCGGCGTTCGGGATGGCGGCTTGGCTGGGGAGGCTGGCGACGAGCAGCTTGAGGCCGCCGTAGGCCAGCAGCAGACCGACCCCGCCGCCGAGCAGCGAGAGCAGCGTGCTCTCCGTCAGCAGTTGCCGGAGGATGCGCATCCGCGTCGCGCCGAGCGCCGAGCGGATGGCGATCTCCTTCTGCCGGGCGGCGGCGCGCGCCAGCAGCAGGTTCACCACGTTGGCGCACGCGATCAGCAGGACGAAGACGACCGCCGCGAACAGGATGACGAAGGCCGGCCTGATGTTCCCGACGAAGTGCTCAGCCAGCCCGACGACCTTAACGCTCCAGCCCGTGTTGCCGTCCGCCTCCTGAATCTGGTGCGCGATGTTGCTCATCTCGGCCTGCGCTTGCGCTAGGCTGGACTGCGGCTTGAGCCGCGCGATGACGTTCAGGCCGCGCGCGTCGTCCTGACCCTCCGGCGACCGGACGAGGGCGAGCGGCGTCCACAACTCGACGCGCCTGCTCGGAAACTGGAACTCCTCCGGCATCACCCCGATGACGGTGTAATTTCCGCCGTCGATGGTCAGCGTCTTGCCGACGGCCTGCGGGTCGGAGTTGAAGCGGCGCTGCCAGAGGTTGTGGCTGATGAGGACGACGCGGTTGCCGCCCGGCCTGTCCTCCTCGGCGGTGAAGAGGGCGCCGCGCGCGGGCCGTGCCGCGACCACGGCGAAGAAGTCGGACGAGACGCGCGCGCCGGCGACGCGTTCCGGCTCCGCCTGCGTGCTGACGTTGAATGACTGCGATTGGTAGGCCGCCGTGTTCTCGAAGACGGTGCTCCGCTGCTTCCACTCGACGTAGTTGTCGTAGGAGACCTGCCCCTTGGTGATGCCCGCCTCCGGCTTGCTCTCGAAGAGCAGCACGAGCCTGTCCGGCTCGCTGACGGGCAGCGGGCGCAGCATGATCGCGTTGACGATGCTGAAGATGGCGCTGTTCGCGCCGATCCCGAGGCCGAGCGCGAAGACCGCGAGCAGCGCCACGCCCGGATTCTTGATCAGCGTGCGCACGCCGTAACGAACGTCTTGGAGTAAAGCTCCCATCAGGCTACCGTGACCTCCAACTCCTCGGCAGCGCGCGGTGTGCCATCCCGACTCTTTTCAAGCGCGTGCGTCTCGACCTCGTCGGTCAGGAAAACTTTCTTGACGCCTTCAAGGCGGATCGGGGCTTGCCGGCGGTTACTCATCTGCTCTTCTCTGCCGCGGGCGGCGGGAGGCCCGGCCTACGAGTTCCGGATTTTAGAGCGCCGGCCTGACTCCGAGTGCCCGGACTTGTCGGATCGGGTGCCGCCGCCGGCTCCGCCCTCGCCCTCTGATCTGCTCAACGGATTTCCATGAGAAGGATCACCTCATGTGAGCGCAAGGCGGTAGGGCGCCACTTCCCTTCCGCCTACGAGTCACGCGGCCGCGCGTCGCTCTCGCCGTTAAGGAAGTAAACTGTTTTGCCGTCGGGCGTTATGTGGTCAGCTATGACGCCTGCGCTGCGCAACTGCTCCAGCGCCGCCCGGATGGCGCCCTTCGGCTCGCTCGCCTGCTGGCGCGTCATCCACCAGATGGCGATGCTCTCCAGAGAGCCTCCGGCCTCCGCGTGCTCCTCTAAATACTCGACGATGTGCGTGGTGATTGCTTTCGCCTCTGCCATCTGACTTAGCCGTGTGCCCTGCGTGGACTTCTACCGAGGCTCCCTTCCGAGCAACGGTCGTGCCAAATGCGGCCCCTCACGAAACATAGGCAAAGGCGTCAAAGGTTAAGCGGCGCGGCGCCGTCGTCGAATTCAACTAGGCTGTCATTACCCTACGTCGAAGCGCCGCCCCGGCGGTTTCCCCGCCGAACGGTGGTTTGTGCGATAGGGCTTTTTTAGCCTGCCCCACAGGCCGCCGTGGTTCTCCCAAACCTATCTGGCTCACGGGGCCGATCCGCCGGAGCAATACGCCGCGCGCGATCCCCGCGGGGCTCGCGCGCGGCGCGGGCTTTTAGTCGGGCGGGAAACTCTTTTTAGCCTTGACGCCTCTCGTATGGGATCGTCAGGCTGTACTTCTTGAGGAGGGCGAAGAAGGAGCGGCGGTCTTTCTTTGCGGCACGCGCCGCCTTGCTGATGTTGCCGTCGTGTGAGGCCACGATGTCGCTCAGGTACGCGCGCTCGAAGTCTTCAATCATGCGTGCCTTCGCCACCTTGAACGGCTCGTGCCGGTGCGGGCTGTCGGCGCCCGGCTTCGGGATGTCGGTCGGGAGCTGGATGTCGCGGGCGCGAATCACCGGCCCGTCCACCAGAATCACGGCCTGCCGTATCACGTTCTCCAACTCGCGCACGTTCCCGGGCCAATTATAGGTGTTCAGCTTCTGCATCGCGTCCGGGGACAGATGCGTGACCGGTCGGGCGTACTCCTGCGCCGATTGCGTTAGGAAGTACGTCGACAGCAGGATGATGTCCTCCCGCCGCTCGACGAGCGAGGGCAGTTGGAGCGTGATGACCTTGAGGCGGTAGTAAAGGTCTTCGCGGAAGGCATTCTCCTGCACCTTGCGCAGCAGGTTCTGGTTGCTCGCCGTCAGGATGCGCGTGTTCGCCTGCCGGTACTGAGAAGCGCCGAGCGGCCTGTACTGGCGGTCTTGCAGGAACCTTAACAACTTGACCTGCGTCGGGCCGGGCAGCGAATCGACCTCGTCGAGGAAGAGCGTGCCGCCTTCTGCCTCGGCGATCAGGCCGCGGCGTGACTGCCGCGCGTCGGTAAAGGCCCCCGCCTCGTGCCCGAACATCTCGTTCTCGAACAGGTCGGCGGGAATCGAGCCGCAGTTGATGGGGATGAAAGGCTTTTTCGCGCGCGGGCTGAGGTAGTGGATGGCGCGGGCGCACATCTCTTTGCCGGTGCCGGTCTCGCCGCTCAGCAGGACGGGGGCGTCGTAGCCGGCCAAGCGCGGGATCTTCTCCACCGCGGCGAGGAACGCCGGGGCCTTACCGATTAACTGCTGCATCCCAAAGTGGGAGTGCATTTGCTGCTTGACCTGCTCCAACTCGCTCTGCTTCTCGGCCGCGCGTTGCACGAGACGCTGAATCCGCAGACGAACGTCGAGGAGGTTCAGGGGGGCGAGCAGGAAATCATCAATCCCTGGGACGAGAACCCCCGAAATATCCTGAACTTCTTTTAGATACAGGATAACGGGGACGACCGGCGCGGCGTTCGAGCAGAATTGGAGTGCTTCCAGGGTCTGCTCTAGCTCGCCGTCGGGGACCCCTAGCAGTAACAGCTTAGTGGAAGCGTTCGTGACGGCGGGTTTTATACCATTGACTTTCGTGAAGACGGAGCAGTGGTGCCCGTCGCCAGTAAGACTTTCAACCAAAGCGTCCAACTGCTCCGGCTGAAAGGCGTTCGACATGAGCTGAATCGTCGTGCGTTGGGTGATATTCACGGCGCTTTCCTGAGACTGGGGCAAGTGTTGAGAGAGAGTCTGAGGAGTAAGACTCTACGTCCACAAAACGAGCATTGCTCACGTCCGGGGAAATCCTTCCGTTTAAGGAGAAATTTCCCCTGACATGTATTGGAAAATAGCGTACACAAACGTCAACTTTGGAATAGACCTGTAGGTCGGCGGAATAGACCCGTAGGTCGGTGGGCGGAGACGTAACACTTCTAACACAATTTGTTTCGGACGGCAACACTTTTGCAACGATTTTTTTTGCCATTCTGAAACGGGTATCCGGTCGTGGGGCTTAACTTACATATATATGCAAAAAACGTCGCCCCCCCCACTGAAGTTAACAATTAACGCGCAGGATTCGGGTAACCCCTTTATTTCAAAGCTTTCACCCGAATCTCATGGCTGGATCAGGCGAAGCTGTCGCCGTCGAGGGGCTACCAGCCGTAAAAACGTACTTGCCAGTTGCGTTTGCGTGCGGCGAGCGCGGCGGCGTAGCCCGGGTCAGTGGGCAGCGCGCGCAGAGACCAGCAGTTAGCCGCCGCGGGGTCGGTCTCGTCGGCGAGAAGCAGGGCGGGGCGATCAGGTTCCAGCGACACGGTGAAGCGGTCTAGCGGGTGGGCGACCCCTTTGCCGAGGGCTTTGATGTACGCCTCCTTGCGCGTCCAGCAGTTGAAGAAGGCTTCGGTCTTGAGGTGTGGCGGCAGGGCGCCGAGGGTGCGAACCTCTTCGGGCGAGAAGAACTTCTCGGCTATCTCCACTGTAGCCAAGTCTTCGCGGATGCGCTCGACATCGACTTCGGTCGGCGGAGAGACCCAGAGCGCGTCATTGCGTCCTGACACGGTCGGTGCGGAAAGACTTTCAGTGGCCCTTGACCGCCGCGAACAGATCGGGGCGGTTTCTCTCCGGAAGCACGAGGCTCATGTACATCCCCTTCTCCTTGAAGAGAAGCCCCTTCGCGGCGAGCGACTCGACCTCGCCCCTCAGCTCGTCGCCGTCGATGTGGCCGAGGGCGGCGGCCAGTTCCGGGATCAATTTGCGCCGCTTGAGGGCTTCGAGAATCTGCCGGGCCGCGTCGCTGAGCGCGTGGCTCACATCAGCCCCGCCGCGCGTGTCGCGGACGACCGTCACGCCGCCGCAATCCTCCGCGTAGAGCATCGGCGGCGTCGCGCCGGCCCACCCCCGCTTCCAGCCCTCGACCGCCTCCTGGAGCCGCGTGATGTACTCGACCACGGTGCGGAGGTATTCCGCGTTGTAGTTCTGATCGGCGAAGTAGTAGGCGAGGCTGTCGAGCGAGTCCCGCTGGAACGGATACGACAGCTCGTAGAACGGGAGGGGGCGCAGATCGAGGCCGTACTCCTTCGCCTGGTTGTAGTACGGGCTGAAGCGGTCGAACCGCACGGGGAAGACGCCCGTCGGCGGGGGCAGGTGGGCCAGCTTCGGGATGTCGCGCAGGTATGCCTCGTACACATCCGCGCCCTCGCCGGGGAACCCGACGAGCAGGTTCCAGACCGGGTAGATGTCGTAGGTCAGGCAGTTCTTCAGGAACGCGACGTTGCCGCAGCCGGTCGTCCCCTTCTTCATCAGCTTGAGCGTCGAGGTGGCAAGCGCCTCGATGCCCGGCTGCACGACCTTCACGCGCGCCGCCGACATGACCTCCATGTCATGCTCCGAGAGGTCGGCCTTCACCTCGTAGAAGATGTACATCGACTTGGGCGTGCTGAGCCGCGGAAAGACCGACCCCATGTAATTCTTCGGCAGGATGTTATCGACGCTCTCCAGGCGAACGACCTGCGACGTGTACCGGAACAGCGAACTGATGAGGTTCACGGCGTTGTCAGGATTCATCGCGCGGTAGCTCATCGTCAGGCCGTTGAGGCCGCAGAAGGTGCAGTGCGCGCGCTCGCCCCACCAGCAGCCCCGCGAAGTCTCGAAGGGCAGCGTTACGTCCAGCCCGCCGTCGCCGTACCTTTCCTCGACCAGCTTCATGAAGGGGGCGTAGTCGAGTTCGACCAACTCGTCGAGGCCGAGTTCCTCGCCTATCGTCGCGCGCCCGCGCGGCGCGGAGGCGTTGGCCTTGCCGAAGACGCCCGCGATCTCCTCACACTTCCCCGGCTCGTCGTCGAGGAGGTGGCGGACGAAGAGGGGGAAGCTTTTCAGGGCCGGGCCGGAGAACGCGTAGTCAAGGGCGGGCACGTTCTTGACCAGCTCCGGCCCCATCGGCGACTCGCAGTTGGCCCCGCCCATCACGACCGTCGCGCGCGGGTTCTTCTGCTTGATGAGCCGCGCCATCGCAATGCTGGCGAGGTTCTGCATAAACATCGAGGTGAACCCGACGAGGTCGTACCCGCCCAGCTCGTACTTCGCCAGCAGCCCTTCGAGGAAGGGGCCGACCTGCCGCTGCGCCTTCGTGATGAGCTGACGGATGCGGTCGGACTCGTCCGTGCGCCGCGGGAAGTAGCGCCCGAAGTACGCCTCGGAGTTGTCCGGCAACTCGGGGAAGGCGGCCGGCCGGAAGAGCCACTCGCCGATCCCGGAGTTCAGCGAGTTGATCGAGCGGGCGATGTAGCGGTAGCCGTCCGCGCCGAGCAGATCGACGAAGTCGTGGTTGAGGTAGAAGACCTCGACGGCGACCCGGCCGGCGTGCTCCTTCTCCAACACCGCCTTCAACTGCGTGAGCGCGATGGACGGTAAGTTGAGGCTCGCAAAGGGCATGTTGATCAGAGCTATTTTGTACATGCTGTGGAAAAGTCCCCCGTTGGCATCACAGTAGCCGGCGTTGTGGAACAGTGAAGACGCCCGGACATAAGCACTGAAATATGCGGCGCGCGGCGCGATTGCAGCGCCTCCCAACATTTGATTTAATGATGCAATGGCTAAAGACTGGCTAGAGTGGCACCGCCATTACGACACCCCGAACTCTTCCATTGCCCTTCGGCTCGCAGTTGTCCAGCGTGACCTGCGTCGAGCTTTGGCCGAGGCTCCCCACGGCGAAGACGGCATTATTAATCTGATCAGCATCTGCGCCGGTGAAGGGCGAGACGTACTGCCGGTTTTGGCCGAACAGGACGGAGGCCGTGGAGTGAACGCGATTCTGGTTGAGCTTGACGCGACCATGTCGCAGCGCGCTCGCACGGCCGTCGCGGACTTGGGCTTGTCCGGAGTCGAAGTGAGAACTGCGGATGCAGGTACGACCGACACGTACAGCGATTTGCCGCGCGCGCAAGTCCTGACGGTCTGTAGCGTTTTCGGCAATATTACCGAGGCGGACGTGCGGCGAACCGTCGCCACCCTGCCGGCGCTCCTGGCTCCTGACGGCATCGTGCTCTGGACTCGGGCAGGCCGCGCCGGCCACGACCCGAGCCTGGAGGTTCGTAGGGTGTTCTTGCAACACGGTTTCACAGAGATGTCGCTCACCCGCACCGCGGACGACACGTTCCGGATCGGAATGCATCGACTCACCGACCGGCCCGCCGACATCCGCCCGCCGCAACCCGGCACGCGGATGTTCTCTTTTGTTTGATCACGGCATCCGTTCATACTACTTAACTCTGCTGATGCCGATCTGTTTGTCCGGAATGATTCATGGCAGGCGAGGCGGGCGAGGCGGGCGAGCGCAGCACGTCAAGTCCCTCCGAGCCGCGGTCATCGAGGGCGAAGAATCGGCTGATGTCGGCGTAGTCCGGCTTCTCCTCACGGGATATTCGTCGGTGAAGGTATTTGAGGATTTCGTCGAAGAGGAGGTTCGGCATGGGTCGTTTTCTTGCGATGAGGTCAGACCGGAACCGCTCGAAAGCGATCAGCCACTCGCGGTAGGTCAGCACGACGGGGTCGTCGGAGGGCCATTTGGCGTAAATGTAGTCCCTTGCCAGCTCGAACTTTGAAGGCGAGATGTACTGCGCGCAGGCAACGAGGCCGGCCATGTCGGGCACTTGATGATAGATGGTCTCAATTTTGTCAACGAACGACACCCGGTAGCCCAAAGTCTCGGTAAGTGCCAGCCAGAGATCCCAGTCCTCGCAGACCACCAGCGCTTCGTCGAACCGGACCGGCGTGTGCCTGAAGTTGCGCGTGATGACTGACCCCGTGTGGATGAAGTTTGCGACCAGCAGGAATCGATGGTCGTAGGGATAAGCCTTGATCGGGAACCCGGTGTGATCGGGCGGGAGACCACTCAGCCGGCGGTCGGCGACGAGGGCGCCGAGGTACACGAGGTCTACGTCGGCGGACTGCAACAGTTTGCAGCCCGCCGCGAGATGATTCGGCAGGAAGAGGTCGTCGTCGTCCAGGAAGGCGATGTACTCGCCGGCGGCGAGTTGGATTCCGACATTCCGGGCGGCCGCAGGCCCCACTCGCCGGTCGAGTTCGACGAGCCTGACGGCCAACACGTCCTCCCACGCGCGAACCACCGGCGCGACGGACGGCCCTCCGTCATTCACAACGATTACCTCGACGTGCTTATGCACGCTCTGGGCGGCGACGCTCCCGAGCGCGGCATCAAGTAACTCAACTCTGTTGAAGGTAGGGATGATAACGCTGATCATACTATCTACATCCGCTCGACGGAGTGAAGAGCCACTAAGAATGGTAGTGAAAACATGAGTGCATCGCCGAGCGATCACACTGCTCCACTCTACTGCATCACGGCTGACTAGCTCAAGGCCGTCGGCCATCAGGCCGCGCGCCCGATTGAAGGCGGCATCGCGCCCGCGGCCGAGCCGATGCCGAAGCTGACGTAGAACGCCTTGCTTACAGCCCGAACGCTTTTGCCACTCGTCCGGCCAGCTCGTCCTCAGTCAGCGTGGGGGCGACCTCGATGGTGCTCAGTTCCAGACGCCGCGCTTCCTCGTAGAGACGTTCGGTGAACATGGCGTCGCGCTCAAGCAGGTTGCGGAGCGCCCGCTCAGGGTCGCCTGTTTTCGCGATAAATCCCCACCGCGCTCCCCCCCGGCTATCCATCACGGCTCGACGGAAATCGGGAGTCGGGAGGAGCCAGACGGCGTGACTACGCTCAGCGAGAAGAGGCTCTACGAGGCGTGGCAACAGTCGGAAGCCATCGACGATCACACCGGGCTCCTTGGGCAGGCGCAGGATGTCTTCGATGATCATGCTGAAGCCCTCTCCGCGAAACCAGTGGAACGTCTCAAGCATCTCTTTCGGTGAGCGGTTCACCCACCTCTCGTCCATGTCCATCGCCATGAACTCATGCAGAAGTGGGCAGTCCTCGGGCGTGCTCCGCTTGGCGTGCTCCGCCATCACGTCGTCGCTCACGTAGAGCTGTAAACCGTGCTCGGCCGCGACGCGACGAGCAATCGTCGATTTGCCCGCACCGCTCCCGCCGCCGATCCAGTAAACGTGCCGGAACTGCTCCCGAAGCGCCTCGGCGTCCGCGGTCAATTCGTGTCCTTCAGTTGGCATACTTCAACCCTTTTCGCTGGCTACCAATCTTAAGTGCGACTACTTCGTACGACGCAGTGCCGTATTATAGAAATCAAGATACCGGCGAGCAACGCCGCTCCAATCGTAATCGGCCATGCGCGCGTCTTCGGCCGGTTTCACGTCGCCGCCGAGTGCCGCGCTGATGTGGCCGCAAAGAGCGTCAACGTCGTATGGCCCGACGGAGGGTACGGTCGGGAAGCGCCGAAGGATTTCGGGCACTTGGTCGGTGACGATCAGCGGGCACCTGCACGCTATCGCCTCCAGGGCCACCATGCAGAAAGTTTCGAGGTAGTTGGAAGGCACTACCGCTACGTCGGCGCTTCTGTAGTACCACGGCAGGTCTTGGTGTGGCACGAACGGCAGGAAGGTCGTGAACGCGGCGATCCCGAGCTGACTACTGAGCAGGCGGAGTTGCGGCCCGAGTGGGCCATCGCCGACGATCAGCAGGTGGGGCCGGGGGGAGCGCGGTGGGAGCCGTGCGAATGCCGTCAACAGCGTCTCGACGTTTTTGTCCGGGGCCAGCCGTCCGACGTACAGGACGATGGCAGCGTCCGCAGGTAGATTCACGCGCCGTCGCGCTTCCGCCCGATCCCCTGGACTGAAGTGTTGCAGATCGATACCCGGCTGGATGATGTCTGCCGGCGGCAGACCGGCCGACCTCAGCGACGCCGCCTGTGCCTCGCCGATTGCCACCAGCCTGACGTTGTCGCGGAGCAGCCGGACGCGGCGCTGCAAGTCCTCATTCTCGTTCGGCTCCGACTCACGCGGCAGCCACCTTCCGACTCGCCCCCAGTGCGTCACGACAAGCGGTCCACTGATAGCAGTGAGCAGCGCCTCGCCATCCTTCAATCCCTGGACGTGAATCACGTCCGCGCCGCCTAGACTGGTAAGAGAAGAGACCGCCTGGAGCCAGCGCCGCCGCCGCAGGTTCGTCCCGAGCGACCGGACGCGGGCCGGACTGTCCTTGATTAGCCTGTCGAACCAAATCGGCCAACGGAAGTATTTGGTCGTCACACCGTCCAGACCGTCGAGGTAACTCATGCGCGGCCCGCCGACGAACAGCTCGACGGCCACGTCGATACGGGCCAGAGCCTTGGCGATCTGGATCATCCCGATCTGGCCGCCCGGTACGCCGGCTCCGCCCGGTACGCCGGACTGGCCCCGCACGATCAACAGGACTTTCATGAGGCTTCCTCGGTAACGTCAACTCGGACTGGAAGCCGCGCGATAACGTCGGCCCCCACCGCCGACATCCGGTAAATCGACACGCGCCCCCTCTCCGCCCCGTACACCGTCGCGGGAAGGGTCAGTTGCCACACGATTTGGCCGTCCATGGTCAGCTCGAACGCGCCCCCGGCCGTCGAGTTCGTGACGAGCAGATTGCCGTTCGCCAGCCGCTCGCAACCACCGGCGAGCGGGCAGAAGAACGACTGCGGAGGTGATGCAGACCAGTTCCAGACCACCTCAAGTGTGCTCGGATCAACCACGACGAGACGCGTACGACGCGCGTTGAGACCGTTGTCGAACACGAGGAGACGGCCGTCGGGCAGCGCCGACGGCTGGTGTGGGCCGGAAAGTTCTTCCGCGCCCCACCACCATCGAACTTTGGCGCGGGCCGGATCGACGACGGCAACTGTGTTGAGTTCACGCATACAGAGTAAAAAGTCGCCGCGCTTCCAGATGCCCGCCGGGTGCGCGTCCAGCAGCTCCAGCGTGTTGGTGTGCAACACGTCGCAGGGCGAGCCGGGCAGGGCGCGGAGTCGCCGGAGTGCCTGCCGAAGCTCGCCGTCGTAGCAGGCGCTCCGCAGTATCGCTTGCGTCTCCTGAACCACTTCGAGGGGCACTTGGTCGTCAGGCGTCGGCCACCCGCGGCGTTGAAAGCTCTCGCTTCGCCGCCGGATCGCGTCGTCGATGAGCTGTCGCAGACCCGAGTCCGTACTCAGGATGTCGTACAGCGAGACCTCCGACTTCACGGCGCCGCCCGGATCGACGTGTGTCACGAGGTTGTCGAGGATGACGTGCGCGCGGCCGTCAACCACGACACGCCGCGGCGCCTCCGTCAAGACGAAGAGCGAGCCATCGTCTCTCAGGGCGAAGTCGTGGTGCGCGGCGACATCGCAAGACCATTCGAGCTCCGACTCCGGCGTGAGCTTGAGCAGCGCACGCAACGGGACGATGGCGAACAGGCTACCGTCGGCGTCCACATCGACGTGGTTCCAGCCTCGGAGGTAGCTCGGGGGATTCTCTTCGGGCTCCGGTTGGTGGGCCGTATTGCTCCACGTGTGGAGGACGGAGCCGGCCTCATCGACAACGTACGCCGCGGGTTTCGGGTAGCAGGAGGCCGGCGAGAACAGGAAGCCTCTCGAACGTAACCTGTGACGTTGGGGATTGGGAAGCTGGGTCATGTCGAGGCGTAGCCCCCGCGGCTACGTCGCGGCCGGAGTCCGTGGCCGCGGTTCGCGGGTCGGTGCGTAAGGTAGCATAATAGCGCAGCGCCCGGCGAGGCGTGGGTTCGAACGACGCGCCGGCCCGGAGTCGCAGGGGGATTAACGTCTAGTGACACTCGAAAGTAATCATAAGCCGACTCTGATTATTGTCAGCGGGCGACCGGGCTCTGGCAAGACGACCCTTGCCCGTACGCTCGCAAAGGCCACGTCGTTTCCGTTGATCTCACGCGACGAAATCTACGAGGGACTCTTTCACACGTTCGCCGACCGCCCGGAACTCGCCGATAAAGACTGGCTCACAAAGTCCGCCTTTGAAACATTCTTCCGAATCATCAGGCTCCTCCTCTCCTCCGACGTGACGTTCGTCGCCGAAGCGGCGTTCCAAAATGAGCGCTGGCGCATCGGCCTGGAGCCACTCGTCCCTTTAGCCGATATGAAGCTCATCCACTGCACGGTCAGTTCGGAACTAGCTCGTCAAAGGGTTATCGAGCGGCGTCTCGGACAGCAGTCCGTGTCCGGATCGACGCGAGCGCCCGCGGCGCTTACTGCCGACGCCCCCCCGCCTTTGATTCGGCCATTCGTGCCCCCGTCATTACCGGTGCCGTCGCTCCGCGTGGACACGGCGGATGGCTACGCCCCGAAGCTCGACGAGATCGTCGCGTTCGTCATGTCGTGATCGGTATCCTACCGGGAAGCCTTTCCCCGGAGGCTGTCCTCACGCCCGCGCACAGTCGGCAGTGCGCCGCCGCCTGCGCCAAGCTCAAGCAGCTATAATAAACAAGTAAAGTGCTTTGAACCGCTGGGGAATAAGCTATGGTGCTGGAGCGTTCGTTCGTGTACAATCGGGCTCCCGACCGCTCAGCCGCCGGTGTTCCGTCGGCGGTTTCTCCCGAGATTTTTATTATGCCTGACCTACTGCAAACCTCCCCATACTTAACGTGCCTTGCCGCAGGGCAATCAAGCCAGATTGTCTATGCAGTTGACGAGATAGAGCCGGTTTTTCCTGACGTGAGACCTCCGGATGGTGCGGCTTTCGGGGTCATCGGGCTAGACCGCAGCGTGGTGTGGCACAAAGACCTCAACGCTCTCGATGCGTTGCAGCAAGCGGCGGCAGCACCTGTCGCCCGCCAGTCGCTGCTTGAGACCTACGGCTCCCAAGTGGTGTCAGACCTCGTCGGCCGCGGGTGGCTCCAGCGGCCGGAGGAACTCTGCACGGAGTACTATCTGACCTCGGCACAGATCGAGGTGACGGCGCACTGCAACTGGGGTTGTAGCTTCTGCCCGGTGTCGACCGACAGGAAGCCGAAGGCGACGATGCCGATGCCGCTGTTCGAAGAGATCATCGAGAAGATCTCGCCGCACGACACGATTCGCTGCGTCACTTTTCACTTCTTCAACGAGCCGACGCTCGACCCCTTCTTCGAGGAACGTGTCGCCGTGCTCGAAGCGTACCGTATACCGCTGTGGCTCTTCACGAATGCGACCCGCCTGACCGAGGACAAGGTCGAGACGCTGAAGCGGTCTGGCGTGCTCGGCCGGCTCGTGGTGAACCTCCCGGCACTGCAAGAGGAAGACTTCCGCGCGTTGACGCAGTCCAAGACGCATGCCGCGACCATTCATAATCTCGACGGAGCCATCGCGGCAGGGCTTCCGGTCGAGATCGCGGTGACCGGATCGGGCGAGGAGTTGACCCGTCGCCTGGACGAACTGCGGGAGAGGTACGAAGCGCCCGGCGTTTCGGTTAAGGCGACACTCACCGCGGATCGGGCCGGTGCGCTCTCAGGCCGCTACCATCAAGGGGTGCGGGTCGAAGGGTCTCTGACAGGCTGCGCGTGGCCGGTGAACCACGCCTACTTCTCGGTCGCCGGCGAAATGTTCATCTGCTGTAACGACTACTACCAGCGCGAAACTTTCGGCAACATCCGGTCGGGCTCCTTGCACGAGATCATGACCAGCCCGGCGGCCGTCCTTTTACGGCAACGCGTCTTCGGGGTTGCCGACGCCCCGGCCGACTACGTCTGCCGCAGTTGCCACGACCAGCTAATGGATTTCCCGCGCCGGCAGTTCCGGCCGCTCGCCAGTTTCCCTGTGCGCAAGGGTTGCGGGACGCCGGGGGGGTTATGCCGATGAGTGACATCACGCGCATCTGGTATGTTTCCGCGCAGAGGCTTTGCAACTTTCGTTGTTCGTACTGTGTCTCGATCAACGACTACGCGAAAAGCAATACTAAGGATTGGCTGGAGCAGGAGGACCAGGCCCGGTTCAAGCAGATTGTCAACTGGATTGCCGAACGCCCGTTCCGCGTGGGCGTCCGGCTCGCGACCCTCGGCGAGCCTTTCACGTCCCCGCTCTTTTTGTCGCAAGCGGCCTGGTTGACCACGCGTCCGAACGTCGCCTTCGTCGAGTTACTGACGAACGGGTCGCTCCTTAAGCAACGACTCGACAAGCTCGACCGGGAGGGCGACATCAGCAAGGTTTCGCTCTGGATCACCCACCATCACACCGAGATAAGCGTTTCCCGACTCATCCAAAACGCGCGACTCGCGCAGGAGAAATACGGCTGCTTCGTCGTGGTGAATGGCCTGCTCTTCCCGGACAACGAAGCGTCTATCCTGGAGCTGAAGGCGGCGGCGGAACAGCAGGGGCTCCGCTTCAACCTGGACTTGGGCTACGACCCGCTGACGGCCCATCGGGCGGACTCCGAGCCTGGGCCGGTGGTGCCCGTCCTCAGGCAGCAGGACGACGTGATTGCCCGCGCCGTCCGACTCGGCGCCGACCCGGAAATCCTCCGTCTTAACCTGCTGGCGATGCGCGACCTCAGCAACGAACTGTGCTGTGCCGGCCACAGCTATTTCTACATTGGCATCCGGGGCGACGTGTACAGGTGCTCCCGGTATCAAGTGCTGGGCAAGAACCGACTCGGCAACGTCCTCGACGACGGCTTCGAGTTTCGCCCATCCGACGAACGATGGACGCGGTGCGAAGCCGGGTTCGGCTGCGTCAACAAAGAAGACTTTTTGAACCTTCAACGCCGCCGGCGGGAGGGCGAGACGCCGGCTCCCAGTCTCGGCGGGGTTGGCGGCGGCGGAGACTCCGAGGGGGGGCGACCGTCGCCGGAGGTGGCACAAGGATCGGCGCGACGGGGCGGCGGCGCGGTGCTGGGCGGAGCGTCCGGCCCGTCCCCCGCCGTCGAGCCGCCGACGGGACGATCAAGCTGATGCGTGTAGAAGATTCGACGTGGCCCGACTACCACGCTCTCGTCGCCAAGGGAATCGTCGTCCTGCCGATTGGTGCCATCGACGGGCACGGGCCGCATCTCCCGCTATCGAGCGACACGATCATCTCGACCTACCTTGCCCACCGACTTGAGAGCCACCTCGACGTTCTGGTGCTCCCCGCCATTCCGTATGGACTGAAGACGGATCCGCCGGCGAGCGGCGGCGAGTTCCCCGGCGTGACCAACTTGCGGGCGGCGACGTTGACAAACGTGGTGCTCGACGTGCTGCGTGCCTCCTATCGCCACGGCGCGCGACGGTTCCTCATCCTCGATTCGCACATGGCGAACCTCGCCGCGGTTCGAGAGTCGGTTTACCTGTTCATGGAGGGCGCGCCGGATGCCCGCGTCATGTCGGTCATGTGGTGGGACGTGGTGTCGGAGGATACCCGCAACCAGATCGCGGAGGAGACCGGCGTCGGCCGCCAGGACGATCACCACGCGGCGATGGTGGAGACGAGCCTGGTGATGCACATCGCCCCGCATGCGGTACGCCACGACCTCGTCGGCGACGACAGCATTGCCCGCCGAGCGCGTTACCTCATACTCCCGGTGCCGGAGTCGCTGAAGACGGAGAGGGGCGTCGTGTATCGCGCCAGCCGGGCGAGTCCGGCAATCGGCGAGCGCCTGTTGAACGAGATGGTCTCGAACCTCGTCGATGCCGTCAAGCTTGAGCTAATGTGAGAACGAGGCGAGCTCGCGGCCCCGGCGCGCGCGTCGATCCCGGATCATCCTTTGACCCGGACGAAGACCTGGCATTCGCCTGAGCTGACTCCGTTGAGTAATTATCCTCCTTATGATTCCTCCGACCGACTCACGCGCAGAGGCCGCGAGCCAGCTCCCCCGGCTGCTCGCCATCGACCTCGACGGTACGCTGCTCGGCGCGGGCTTCGCCGTTAGCCGGCGCAGTGCGCTCGTGCTGAACCGGGTCGCCGCCGCGGGCGTCGTGATTGTGCTGGTCACGGGCCGTCCGCTGCGAAGACTCGCGCGAGTCTTCGCGGAGTTAGGGACGCAATACGCCGCGATTTGTGCGAACGGGGCAATCATCTATGACCCGACCGACGCTCTGCCGCGCCCGTGCCGGATGCTGGAGCCGGCTCAGGCGCGCCAAGTTTGCCAGCGGCTTCGGGAGCGGGTGCCGGACGTGTTGTTCGCCGCGGAGGTGGACTGTGGGCGGCTGCTTTACAATCCCGGATGGCCGGTGCGCGACGATGACCGCGGCGCCGCCTCTCCGGTCGGGCTTGAAGAGTTGACCGCAACCCGGGTGGCCAAGCTACAAGCCCGCGCCAACGGGCTAAACTCCAACTGTTTCAACAAACTCGTAAACGATATCGTCGGCGATTTGGTGGAAGCAAGCTGCCCCGGCTACGAGGGCCTCGTGGAAATGACACAGCGAGGGGTGACGAAAGCCAGCGCGCTGGCCGTTCTCGCGGCGGAGTTGGGCATTCACCCCGCGGACGCGCTCGCCTTCGGAGACATGCCCAATGACATTTCGATGCTTCGCTGGGCGGGCCGCTCCGTCGTGGTTGCCAACGCACACCCCGAAGCCCGAGCCGCCGCCGACGAGATTACTTTATCCAACTTGGACGATGGCGTCGCCGTATATTTGGAGCGATTGCTCGACTCTCGTTGCTAAGCGCTCTCCCGGCACGGTCGGCTCCCTAGGATGGTCGTTGAGAGCGGGCGACGCCCGCCTCATTCCGCGGCCGGCAAAGGCTTGGACTCACCCTTGAGATTTGCGACCGCCTGGCCTCTCGAACGCTGCTACATGATCTACTTCGATGCGCCGGGGGAGCCGCCGGGGTGAGCGCCGTCGGCTATAGGTTAGTGAGATGCGATTATTGCTGCTTGGGGGTTCGTGGTTCCTTGGCCGACTGCTCGTCGAGGACTTCGCACGTCGGGGTTTCGACATCACGGTTTTCAACCGGGGACGGTCGGATGTTCCGCAGTCAAGTGATGTTCGGCAGGTTCGCGGGGATCGGGAGCGTGACGACGATTTGCATACCCTTGCCCGGTCTGGGCCGTGGGATGTCGTGATCGACGTGTCCGGCAAAGTCCCGGCTGTCGTCCGGCGCTCAGTCCGCGCCCTGGCGGAAGTCGCCGAACGGTACGTATCCGTCTCGACGGTTAGAGTGTATCGGGATTGGCCTCATGCGCCGGTCGATGAGGACTCGCCGCTGTGGCCCGGCGACCCCGATTACGACCCGGGGACGCGGACATGGAATCCGGACGCGTACGGCCCGTTGAAGGTCGGCTGCGAGATCGCCTGCCGTGACGCGTTCGGTGACGATCGGCTGCTGATCCTGCGTCTCCACGAAATGGTCGGCCAGTACGAGTACGTCGGTCCGCTGCGGTCGTGGCTTGAGCGGATGCGCCGCGGTGGCTCGATACTCGTGCCCGCCCCGGATCGGGGGATTCAGCCGGTCGATGTGCGCGACGTGGCCCGCTTCCTTGTCGATCTGGTTGAGCGCGGCACGCGCGGCGTGTTTAATGTTGCGGCCCCGACTGACGGCCAAACTTACGGCGGTATGGTGCGGGGCTGTGCCGACGTGGCCGCGGCCGACGCGGGGGGCGAGCCGGGGCTGGTGTGGGCTGACGGGGATTGGCTGGTGAATCAAGGGGTACGGCAATGGACGGAGTTGCCGCTGTGGGGAAACGCTGCCGCCCCGTGGGATGTGTCCATCAAACGTGCGGTGGCGGCTGGCCTTCAGTGTCGCCCGCTGGCTCAGACCATCGCCGACGTGTGGCAGTGGTTAAACGGCGGAGGACATCCGGCCGAGCACGGGCGAGCCGTCCAGTATGGGATGGACGCAGCGCGGGAGGCTGCAATCATCGCTCGTTGGCGTGCAAGGGCTGCCAAGCCGGTTGAGTCCCAACACTGAGTGCTTTCCTGAATCGATTAGTCTGCGACGAGAACATACATTCGATTGGACGGACGCGAATCATGCTAACGATGGCTATCAAGCCCGGACACGATGGGTCGGTCGCCGTAATCGAGGACGGCCGCCTGCTCTGGTGTCTGGAGTCCGAGAAAGACGGTTTCCCCCGGTACGGGCAGCTCACACCTACGACCCTCCTGGCAGTAGCGGAGCGGCTGGGCCGGATTCCCGACATCGTAGCCCTCGGCGGATGGGCGAGACCCCGCAACGGCGGGCCAATCGGTGCCGGCTACTCCGGCGAGAATGCGATCCAGACGGGGCGGATGCGGTTCTTCGGTAAGGAGGTCGAGTACTTCAGTTCATCGCACGAGCGTTCGCACATTATGATGGCGCTCGGCATGGCCCCACCTGAGGAGCATGACTTGACCACGGTACTGGTGTGGGAAGGGGTCACCGGCTCGTTCTACGTGGCCGACCGTGCCTGGCGGGTGATCCGCACAGTGCCGGTCATAGGTAGCCCCGGCGAGCGGTACGCCTTTCTCTTCTCGCTCGCCGATCCGACCTTCCCCGACCACGGCCGCACCTCGCGCCTCGACGGCAGCGGAAAGCTGATGGCGCTCGCCGCGTACGGCGACCCCAAGGATGCCGACGCGGACATCACGGCCGCGGTGGAGCGAATGCTCACCGTCGAGGTACTAAACCCGGCGCCCAAGTCGGATTTCGCGGACACCGTGCTATACAACGCAGGTGTCGAGTCAGAAGTCACCAAGACGGCCGCGGCGTTGCTCAGCAAGCGCATCTTCGATGCTTTCGCGCACGCCGCGCTGCGCGACCTTCCCGCCGGCACGCCGCTGCGCATCTCCGGTGGCTGCGGCCTGAACTGCGATTGGAACGCAGACTGGAGAAACCTCGGCCACTTCAGCTCCGTCTTCGTCCCGCCGTGTACGAACGACTCCGGCTCGGCCATCGGTACCGCCATCGACGCGCTGGCGCACCACGGGTACAACCAACCGCTGAAATGGAGTGTCTATAGTGGGCTGGAGTTCGTCGATGACGCGGAGCCGGATTCGCTGCGGTGGCGGCAGCAGCCACGCGACGACCGGGCCATCGCGGCGGCCATCGCCCGCGGCGCGGTGGTCGCGTGGGTGCAAGGAAGGTGGGAGATCGGCCCGCGCGCGCTCGGCAACAGGTCGCTGCTCGCCGAGCCGTACTCGGCGGCCACCAAAGACAAACTCAACGAGATCAAGCAGCGGGAAGACTACAGACCCATTGCACCTTGCTGCCGGGAAGAAGACCTCGCCAAGGCATTTACCGAGGACTTCCCTGACCCGCACATGCTGTACTTTCGACGCGTACGCTCTCCCCGGCTGGGCGCTGTAACTCATGTAGACGGCTCGGCCCGCGTGCAGAGCGTGACGGCCGCCAGCAACCCGCGACTGCACAGCCTCCTCGACGCATTCGCCGCAGAGACCGGCCTCGGCGTGCTGTGTAACACCTCGCTCAACCAGAACCGGCGGGGCTTCATCAACCGCATGTCCGACCTGATGCGCTACTGCGACGACCGGCAGATCGGGCACATGGTAGTCGGCGACCGTTGGTTCCGGCGGCTCGGTTAGGGGGCGACCCATCGGGGAGGCGGCCGGCGGATGAATCACTCACCTTAATCACCGAACAGCTTCCGCACGCTTCTGCACATCGAGTGTGATTCCTCGACCGCGTTCAACCCGCGACCGCATCTTCCTCACACCGCAGCGGCGTGAGTTCCGAGAGGGTCTGTTCGGGGTCGGCGGCCACGCTCTCAGCCACCCGACAGTAAAGCTCCAGCACTTCGGCCATCGTCTCCGGCCGGTACTGATCCACTCCGCTGTCGATAGATATTTCGAGCCCGTCCGCGACCTCTTCGGCGTTGACCCAAATCCCCGTACCGGGGACGAGGTCGGACGGTTCGAGCGACATCAGCTCAATCGACAAGTCGGCCTGTCGCAGCTTCTCCGACAGGCGCTGGAGGCGCTGGTGGCCGGTTCTTCGGTCTGCCCCCACGCCGAGGAAAACGTAAGGCGGCGCGACCGGGTCGTCGCCGTCGTCGAGCAATGCCATCAACTGGGGGAGCGGAAGTTCGGCGTGTTCGAACGCGGTCATGCACATCGCCCTGACGCGCTCCAACAGTCGTGAAAAGCTGGGGTTGCCGCTCAGGTCGGCGGGTAAGATAAGCTGGGTCGTGAGCCAGCCGAACAGCCGCTGAGTCTCCGGGCGCTCGCGGTTGGCGACGTGCGTGATGACCCCGATCCGCTCCTTGCCCGTGTAGGCGTGCAGGACAGTGTCGAGGACGGCCAGTTGCACCATGAACCTCGTGGCCTGTTTGTCCCTGCCGAGTGCTTCCAGTTTTTCCAGTACCGCGTGAGGGAGCACCTGCTGATGAGTCTGGCGGCGTCTCGTCACGACGGCGGGCGGCGGCAGCACCTGTGGGAGCTCCAGCCTCGGGAAGGGGTGGCCCGCGTCCAACCGCGGCCGCCAGAAGGCGATAAACTTCTTCGCCGCCTCGCCGCTAAACCTACTCCGCTGCCATTCGGCCCAGTCGATGAACTGGAATTCTAACTCCGGCAGCGGCGAGGGCTGATCCCGATAGTAGGCGTAGTAGATGGCGGCCATCTCACTCATGAACACGTCTTTCGACCAGCCGTCGAAGATGAAGTGATCGATGATGAAGACCAGCACGTGATCCTGCGCGGCCAGCCGGAGCAGCGTGGCGCGGAGCAAGACCTCGCCCGCGAGGTCGAAGGGGCGGCCCGCACATTCCGCGATGAGCCGCCGGGCCTCCTGCTCTTGTTCAGGCTCGGGCAGGGCTTGCAGGTCGATGACACTCAACACGCCTGACAAGGTGGGCGCGATCGACGGGACGAGATTGCCCTCGACCTCCACATAGGTGGTTCGCAGTACCTCGTGACGCCGCCCCACCTCTGCCAGGGCTCGCTCCAATACGTCGAGCTTGAGCGGCCCCTTCAAGCGGAAGATGGCGTCCATGTTCCGCGACTTTCGCGGGCCGGTCAGTTTCGACACAGACCACACGTGGTCTTGCGTGAACGATAAGTGCAAAGTGCCTTCGCGCGAGACGCGCTTGATCGGAGGCTCGCCCTCCCCCACACCTTCCGCCCCGCCGAGCGCCGACAGCGCCGCGGCCATCTCGGCGACGGTCGGGGATTCGAACACCGCTCGCACCGGGAAGTCGCAGTCGAACCTCTCCCGCACCCTTGAGATCAGTTGCATGGCGAGCAGCGAGTGGCCGCCCAGCTCGAAGAAGTTCTCCCCGACGCCGACGCGCTCGACCTTCAGCACCTCCGCCCAGATGCGCGTCAGCGCCTCTTCGACCTCCGTGCGCGGCGCCACGTACTCGGCGACACTTGCCGCACGCTCCGGCGCGGGTAGCGCCTTGCGGTCGATCTTCCGGTTCCGCGTCAGCGGCAGCGCGTCGAGCGTGACGAAGGCCGAAGGCACCATGTACTCGGGCAGCCGCTCGCGCAGGTAAGCGCGCAGCCCCGGGGCGAGCGCCGCGCCCTCGCCCTCACCCGCGACAACGTAAGCGACCAGTCGCTTATCGCCGGGCTCGTCCTCGCGCACCACGGCCACCGCTTCCGACACCGCTTCGTGCTCGCGCAGTGCCGATTCTATGTCGCCCAGCTCGATGCGGAAGCCACGCACCTTGACCTGCGAGTCGAGCCGCCCGAGGTATTCGACCTCGCCCCCGGCGAGCCGGCGCGCCGCGTCGCCCGTCCGGTACATCCGCGCTCCCGGCTCCTCGGAGTAGGGGTCGGGGATGAACCGCTCGGCCGTCAGCGCGGGGCGGTCGTGGTAGCCGCGCGCGAGACCTGCCCCGCCGATGTAGATCTCGCCGGGCACGCCCGCCGGCTGCGGACGCAGGCGTGGGTCGAGCACATAGACGCTCGTGTTGTCGATGGGGCGGCCGATGCTGACGGCGGCGGCCGTCTGCGCGGCGCGCGCGAGCGTGTCTGAAGAGACCTCGCGGACGGTCGACCAGATGGTCGTCTCCGTCGGCCCGTACAAGTTCCACAAGCGCCCGCAGCGCGCGGCCAACTCCGCCGCCAAGTCGCCCGGCAGCGCCTCGCCACCGCACAAGGCCGAGAGGTTCGGCTGGCCGCGCCAATCGGCCGCGAGCAGCAGACGCCAGGTGCTCGGCGTCGCCTGCATCAGCGTCACGTCGCCGCGGCCGAGGCGGCGCGCGAGGAGCAGCCCGTCGGCGCCCTCTTCGGCCGTCACGACTTCGACGCACGCGCCCGTGGCGAGCGGCAGGTAGAGTTCGAGTCCGGCGATGTCGAAGGAGATGGTCGTCACCGCGAGGCAGAGGTCGCCCGGCCCGGGGCGGAAGAGGCTTCGCATGGCCGCGAGGAAGTTGACGACAGTGCGGTGCTCGACGACGACGCCCTTGGGCCGGCCCGTCGAGCCGGACGTGTAGATGACGTAGGCGGCGTCGGAGCCTGTCGCGCCCGAAAGGTCGCCACGCGCTTCGGGGCCGGGGTCGGGCGGCCACTCGCCGTCGAGCGTGACGACGCGCGCAGAGGTCGGCGGCGTGCGTTCGAGCAGGCCCCGCTCGGTGATGAGCGCCGACAGGCGCGCGTCCTCCGCCATGTAGGCGAGGCGGTCGGCCGGGTAGGTCGGGTCGAGCGGGACGTATGCGGCGCCGGCCTTGAGCACCGCGAGCAGCGCGACGGGCAGCTCGGCCGAGCGGCCGACCATGACCCCGACGCGCGACTCACGCCCGACCCCAAGCCCGCGCAGCCCGCGCGCGAGGCGCGAGGCGCGCTCGTCCAACTGCCGGTAGGTCAACCGCTCGTCGCCGAAGACGACGGCCGTGGCGTCGGGCGTCAGTCCTGCCTGCCGCTCGAAGAGGTTTTGGACGCAGAGCCGCTCGTCGAACTCCTCGCGCGTGTCGTTCCAAACGCCGAGCAGCCGCCGCTCTTCCTCGCTTAGCAGCGGCACGGCCGAGACCGGCTCCGAGGGCCGCGCCGCCGCGCCCGCCAGCAGCGCCACGTAGTGCGCGGCCATCCGCTCAGCCGTCGCGTCGTCGAAGAGGGCGGTGCTGTAGGAGAGTGATCCGCTCACTCCCCCCGCCACCTCAGCCAGCCCCAGCGTCAGGTCGAACTTCTCCAACACCGCCCCGCCGCCCGCGAAGGCCGAGGCTGCCACCCCGCCCAAAGCCATCCGCTCGCGCGGCGCGTTTTGCAGGACGAACATCGCTTGGAAGAGGGGATGGTGGCTCAGGCTGCGCTCGGGCTGAAGCTCCTCGACTAAACGCTCGAAGGGCACGTCCTGGTGCGCGTAAGCGCCGAGCGTCGTCTCACGCACGCGCCCGAGTAGCTCTTCGAACGAGGGATCGCCCGAGAGGTCTGCGCGCAGGGCTAGCGTGTTGACGAAGAGACCGATGAGGCCCTCCGTCTCGCGCAGCGTCCGCCCGGCGATGGGCGTCCCCACGACGACATCCTCCTGCCCCGCGTAGCGCGAGAGCAAAGCCTGGAAGCCCGCCAGCAGCGTCATGAACAGCGTGCAGCCGTGCGCCTGCCCGAGACGGCGCAGCTCGGCCGCCAGTTCCGTCGGCAGCGCGAACGACACCTCCGCCCCGCGGTAGCCCTGCACTGCGGGGCGCGGCCGGTCGGTCGGCAGTGTCAGCCTTACCGGCACCCCCGCGAGCTGCTCCTTCCAGTATGAGAGCTGCCTCTCTAATATCTCGCCAGTCAGATAGTCACGCTGCCAGACGGCGTAGTCGGCGTATTGGACGGGCAGCTCCGAGAGCGGCGACTCCTCGCCGCGCGAAAAGGCGCCGTAGAGCGCCGTCAGCTCACGTATGAGCACGCCCGCCGACCACCCGTCCGAGACGATGTGGTGCATCGTCACGAGCAGCGCGTGCTCCTCTTCGGCGAGCCGCACCAGCGTCACGCGCAGCAGCGGGCCCCGCGAGAGGTCGAACGGGCGCCGCGCCTCCTCGTCCGCCAGCCGACTGACTTCCGCCTCCCGTTGGTCTTCCGGCAGCACCGACAGGTCGGTGACCGGCAGCGGCTGCGGCTCGAAGGGCGCGACGACCTGCACGGGCTGTCCGTCCACCTCGGCGAAGGTCGTGCGCAAGATTTCGTGCCGCCGCACCAGCTCCCCGAAGGCCCGCCCGAGGGCGTTAACGTCGAGCCGCCCCGTCAACCGCCGCGCCGCCGGTAAGTTGTAGATCGACGAACCCGACTCCAGTTGTTCGAGGAACCACAGTCGCTGCTGCGCGAACGACAGCGGCGCGGGCGCGCCACTGTCTCTGCGCGAGATGACTTGCTGCCGCGGGGCGGCCGACGCGTTCTCCCTTTTTTCCGCGAGGGCGAGTTGCGCGCGCTCGTGCAGTGAAAGTTTTTTCGGCCGCACCGGCCCCCCAACTGTATCCGACTTCAACATGGCTTCACCCGTGGATGATGGCCCCTCCCGAGGCGGCGTGCCGCGAGCGCATGGCGCGCGCGATCGGCGTGATTCGAAGCCTTCTACTTTTACAAGCGGCCGAAGAAGGCGAACGGCATGTCGAGCTTCATGGCCTTGTAGCGAAGCCCCTTCCCCGAGCAAAGGCCGTGCCAAATCGACCCTCCCCGAAACATAGTAAAAGATGTCAAGGGAGTCCACTGCCGGGCCCACGTCGAATTCAACTAGGCTGTCATTACCCTACGTCCGAGCGCCGATTCGGCCGGGAAACCGACGGGGCGGCGCTTCGTGGCATAGGGCTTTTTTAGCCTGCCCCGCCGGCCGCCGCGCCTCAGCGCCCAGCCGGGGAGGTGTGCGAGATGAAACGAAATCGTGGAGGCATGTTCTCCGCGCGCCATGCCGGTCGCGCGCTGTGTCTCGCGGCGGCGCTGTCACTCTCCGCGGTCTGCGCTTCGGCGCAGACGGCTCCCCCGCCGCAGACTAAACACCCTACCTTGTAGCCCGCCCCTTCCTCATCACGCACAAGGCTTCAACATCTGCTGTCCACCCTTCCGAATCGCCGCGCTAAGCACGCTGTAAAGCGGTTTGCAGGAACAAAGCCGGCGTCGAAGCCGTTTCTCTTCAAGTCTGAAGTCGGGGGCTACTCATTTTTGAACGCCCGGCTGCGCTCGTGTGCTCGCGGGAGATTCGTTGCTTCGCGGCGGGCGACTGAAGTATGTTCAATGTCTCGGCCGCCCCTGTCCGAGGCAAGTCACGGTCTACCGCCTCACCTTAATGAATCTGACAACCTGGAGGATCGCGATGTGGCAAACGGGTCGTACTCTCTGCCGGCCGCAGCGCCGGCTCGTGTTGCTGGCGGCGGTGTTGTTCACCACGGGACTCGCGGCCGTCGCACAGACGCCGCCACAGGCCGCGCGTCAGGAGGGTGAGCCGACACGAGACGCCGCCGCGCCGGCGGAGCCACAGACCCTTGAGCCCGGAAACGCAGTCGTGCGCGAGATAGCAGGCGGTGGCGTCCATTCTTATCAACTGAGACTCGACGCAAGGCACTTCGCGCACGTGTCGGTAGTTCAGCGCGGGATAGACGTGGCGGTGAAGGTGTACGACCCGGACGGTAAGCTGGTGGCGGAAGTTGACGGCCCGAGCGGGATGCAGGGGACGGAGGCCGTCTACCTGATGGCCGAGGCGGGCGGCAGTCATCGGGTCGAGATTCGCTCGCCGGAGGCGGCGGCGACCGGGCGCGGGGGCTACGAGGTCTGGATTAAGGAGTTGCGCCCGGCGACGGCGCAGGACAGTAACCGGGTGGCGGCGCAGAGGGTTTACGCCGAAGCGGAGAGAGAGCGCGCCCGGGGGACGAAGGAGTCGCAGCAGGAGGCGATCCGGAAGTACGAAGAGGCGCGGGGGATGTATCTGGCCGCGGGTGAGCGCGCCGGGGAAGCCGACGCGCTTTACATGATCGGGTTTCTTTATGCCTCGGCCGGAGAGAGACTGAAGGCGCTGGACTACTACGGCCGGGTGCTGCCGTTGCGCAGGGCCATCGGCGACCGCATCGGGGAAGCCTACACGCTCACCAACATGGCCGTGGCTTACGACACGTTGGGGGAGAGGCAGAAGGGGCTCGAATACTACGAGATGGCGCTGCCGCTGTGGGAAGCCGTCGGCGACCTGCTCGGAGAGGCCGCGACGCTGACCAACGTCGGCATCGGGCACGCCGTGCTGGGGGAGACGCAGCAGGCGCTCGGATACTACGAGCGTGCGCTGGTGTTGCGCCGACGCATCGGCGACCGCCGCGGGGAAGCCCACACGCTCACCAACCTCGGCGTATCGTACGACTCGTTGGGCGATAGGCAGAGGGCGCTGGAATACTACAATCAGGCGTTGGTGCTCTGTAAGCTTATCGCCGACCGCAGGGGGGAAGCCTTCGCGCTCGCCAGCATCGGCGTGGCCTATGCTTATTTGGGGGAGAAGCAGAAGGCTTTGGAGTACATGAACCAATCGCTGGCGCTGCGCAGGGCCGCGGGCGACCGCACCGGCGAGGCTTCCACCCTCAACAACTTGGGCGGGGTCTACTACTCGATTGGGGAGGAGCGGAAGGCGCTCGAATACTACGAGCCGGCGCTGGCGCTGCGTAGGGCCATCGGCGACCGCAGGGGGGAAGCCTACACACTCACCGCTCTCGGCGCGGTTTACTACTCGCTGGGGGAGCGGCAGAAGGCTTTGGACTACTACCAGCAGGCGCTGCCATTGATCAGGGCGGTGGGAGACCGCGGGTGGGAGGCCACGACGCTCCGGCACCTCGCACGCCTTGAGCGCGACCGCGGGAACCTCTCGGCCGCGCGCGAGTTGATGAGCAGCGCCCTCCCGCTCGTCGAATCCATCCGCGCCAAAGTCGCCAGTCAGGAGTTGCGCGCCTCATTCTTCGCCACCGTCCGCGACCATTATGACCTTTACATAGACATCCTGATGCACTCGCACCAATCGGAGCCGTCGGCCGGCTACGCGGCGCAGGCGCTCCAGGTCAGCGAACGCGCCCGCGCCAGAGGTCTTCTCGAACTGCTCGCCGAAGCCGGCACCGACATCCGGCAGGGCGTCGACCCCCGCCTCGCCGAACAGGAGCGCGGCCTGCGTAACCGGCTCAACGCCCGGCTCGAATACCAGATACGCCTCCTCAGCACCAGGCACACGCCCGAGCAGGCCGCCGCCGTCGCCGCGGACATCGCCACGATGACCACGGAGTTTGAACAGGTGCAGGGGCGCATCCGCGACGCCAGCCCCGCCTACGCCGCCCTGACCCAGCCGCAGCCCTTGAGCCTGCGTGAGATTCAGCAGGAGGTGCTCGACCCGGAGACCGTGCTTCTGGAGTACACGCTCGGCCCGGAGCGCAGCTACCTGTGGCTCGTCTCGCAATCTTCGCTGTTGAGCTTCACCTTGCCGAAGCGTTCGGAGATCGAGGCGGCCGCGCTCGCGCTCACGCGGCTGCTGAGTGAAGGCGGCACGCCCGAGGAGTTCGACCGGCAGGCGGCCGCCGTGAGTCGCCTGCTGCTCGCCCCCGTCGCGCCGCACATCGGCCGCAAGCGCCTCGTTTTCGTCGCCGACGGCGCGCTGCAATACGTGCCCTTCGCGGCCTTGCCCCGTCCCGCGCCGACGGGCCGGGCGACCACGTCGCCTCTGGTGGCTACGCACGAGATTGTCAGCCTGCCTTCGGCTTCGACCCTCGTTAGCCTGCGACGCCAGGTGGCTCACCGCCGACCTGCCGCAAAGATTTTGGCCGTCTTCGCCGACCCGGTCTTCACCAGGGACGACATCCGCATCAAGCCCACCCCTCAGGCCGCCCGCGCGTCGAGTTCTCCGCCCGACACGGCCGAGGCGCAGCGCGCCGCCTCAAACGCGCAACGGGAGTACGTGCGCGCGGTCGAGGCGGCGCGCGCGCTCGGCCTCAAACGCGCCGGCATTGACCTGAACCGCCTTCCCTTCTCGCGCCACGAAGCCACGCGCCTGTTGGCGCTTGTGCCGAAGGGCGAGGCGCTGGCCGCGCTCGACTTCAAGGCCAGCCAGGCGACCGCCTTCAGCCCGGAGGTGCGGGACTACCGCATCATACACTTCGCCACACACGGCTACGTGAACTCGGAGCGGCCCGTACTCTCCGGGCTCGTGCTCACACTCGTGGACGAGCACGGCGAGCCGCAGGACGGCTTTCTCAGTCTGTCGGAAATCTACAACCTGCGCCTGCCTGCGGAACTCGTCGTGCTCAGCGCGTGCCAGACGGGACTCGGGAAACTGGTTCACGGCGAAGGGCTGGTGGGGCTCACGAGAGGCTTCATGTACGCCGGCGCGCCGCGCGTGGTGGCGAGCCTGTGGGCGGTGCAGGACAGGGCGACGGCCGAGATGATGGGACGCTTCTACGAAGCCATGTTGCGGCGCGGGGCGCGGCCGGCGGCGGCGCTACGCGCGGCCCAACTCTCGATGCGGCGCGAGGAGCGTTGGAGCGCCCCGCACCTCTGGGCGGGCTTCATCCTACAGGGCGAGTGGCGCTAGGCTTCGCGCCGCGCGCCGCGTCGCGCTACCGAAGCGGCGCGTTGCCAGGCGGCCGGGGGCCGTCGGCCGCAGCGGTGAGCGCGGCGACGATCCTCGCGGCCAGTTCGGCGACGTTCTCGACGCCCCCGGCCGCGGTCGGCTGTGTCGTATACCAGAGTGGCTTCCCCGTGCGGGTCAGCAGTTGCACACTCACGCCCGCGCCGCGTGACTGCTCACGCAGCAGCACCGCATCGGCCTGCCGCTCGCCCGCGACAACGATGAACCTGTCGCCAGCCCGCAACCGCTCGATCAAGGCTTCGCGCAGTTGCCGGTCGTAGTCGCCCTCCCCCGTGCTGACGTACACGCGGCGGACGTCGGCGACTGTCATCTGTTCGTGGGTGCGCCGCGGGGCGCGCGTCGGACTCGGCGCGGGAGTCGGGGATGGCGTGGCACTGACGGGGGGAATGGCGGGCGGCACGTCTTGACGGTTTTGTGCGCGCGCGCCTTCCGACGCGGGCGTGGGGTCAGGCGCCGGCACGTGCTCTGCGCCCGGCCGCCGCGGTTGCTCCTGTTCGGTGACCGGAGTGGGCCCGCCGGTTCGTGAGTAGAGAACGAGCGCGAGCAGCACAGCGGCCAACAGCGCGCACAGCGCGGCCGCCAGTCGCCGCGCCGACCTCCGGCTTAACGCCCGCGCACGCCCTGCCAGGGAGCGCGCGCGCAGCGCCGCCGGCAGGCGTCGCGTGTGCGGCCGAACGGGCGCGGCGTAGGCCACGACGAGTCGTCGCGTCCCAGCGTCCGCTCCCGCTTCCGCCGTAAAAGTGATTCGCCGCCCGTCTTCGAGCGCCGTCTCGGAGACCTGCTTCGCGTCCGCGGGCCCGCCGCCCTCCGGCGCCAGGTAGCTCGTCAGGTAGACCCCGTCGTCCCCATCGCCCCGTCCGCGCCGCCACACCGCGACCAGGTCCCCGGCTTCAACTTCGAGCGCCGCCTCGCGCCGCGACGTGAGATCAACGCGCGCCCTCTCGACGCCGTTCACCCGAATCGAAAGGATTCGGCCCGACGCCTCGCGGCGACTCTTCACACGGCCGCCGAGACCGTCGTCGCCCCCGGCCGCATGCGCAAGCGGCTCCGAGCCGTGAGCGACGAGGTCGCGTCGTGCGAGCGTCGCCACGCCGCGCGCGAGCTCCTCCTCGTGCTGCTCGACGGCCGCGTGGAAGGGGCACGCCTCGACGTGCGCCAGATAACTCATGACTTCCTCTTCGGCGGCGTCGGCCCCCGGAGCGGTCGCCCACCGCTTTGGGTCTGTGCAACCCGTCATCGTCGGCGTCTCCCCAGCCTCTCCTCGACGGCAAAGTAGAGGTCAAGTAATACGGGATGGTCTGTGACGAGGAGTTTTCGTGAGTAGTACAGGTGACTCTTGACAGTGCCCTCCGAGAGGCGCAGCCGCGCCGCGACCTCGCCGACCGGCAGCTCTTGTAGGTAATGCAGCTCGAAGCACTCCGCCCTGAGCGCGTGCCGGCGGCGGAGCGCTTCCAGCGCCCGCGCGAGTTCTTCCCGAAGGTGCTGCCGTAGGAGGGCGAGTTCCTGGTCGGCCGGCGACTGCGCGTCGGCCGCGTCCTCAAGCGGCGTCTCGCGGCGGGACTGCCCGCGGCGCGCGTGGTCGATGGCGGCGTTGGTCACCACGCGGTAGAGCCAGGTGGTGAAGTGAACCTCGCGCGGGTACTGCTCAAGACGCCCCGCCAGCTTGCTCCAGACGCTCTGGGCAACATCCTCGGCGTCTTCGGGTCGGCGCACCACCTGCAGCGCGACCTTCCTGACGTAGCTGTTGCACTGCTGATAAAGCGCGGCGAAGGCGGACGAGTCACCCTGCGCGGCGCGCGCGGCGAGATCGTCAAGCTGCTGGTCGTCTGCTGTTGAGTCCGTCCCCGCATGCCTGGTAGCCATAGCCCCCATCCTCGCTTCAGGCGGATTCTAGCACGGGGCCGTGACACCGGAGGCGCGGCGTCGTCGCCAAAAATAGATGCGGCGAGGACTCAAAAAAAAGTGTGGCGGACTTCAACCGTCGCCGCCGTCCGTGCGTTTCATAGATGCACGCTGGCACGAGGCTCTTGCCGGGGAACGCCCCCGGCGGGACTAGCCCACGTTACACGTCGCCGCCTGCCACCCTCGCCCATTCGTAGTGCGGCTTGAGGGACCAACACAACGCTCTTCATATCTTTCGCATGGAGCTTAACAGTGATGGATAAAACCAGCCGCCCGTCTCTGCCCCGTTCTCTCCGCCTCATCTGTTTCACCTGTTGCCTCTGCCTCCTTCTTGTCGCGGCCGCGCCGCACGCCCCCGCGCCGACGAAGGCCAAAGAGGGGGGTACGTCGTTGAAGGTCGGGAAGGCGACGGCCGCCCCCAGGGCCGCCCTTCAAGTCGGCCCCAACGTCATCGGCCAGTGGGGGCCGCTGGAGACTTTGGACACCGTGCCCGTTCACATCAACCTGCTGCCGGACGGCCGTCTGCTCTACTGGGGGCGCGACAAGGCCGCCGACAAGTGGGACAGAGGGGGCGGCTGTCAGACTTACACCTGGCACCCCACGACCAAGGCCAAGATGACCATCACGAACTCCACGACCAACCTCTTCTGCGCCGGCCACTCGTTGCTACCCGACGGGCGGCTGCTCGTGACGGGCGGTCACGTGCGCGACGATGCGGATCCAGGTAAGGAGGGCATCGGCGAGGACGACGTGAACATCTTCAACCCCGCGAACAACACCTGGACGCTCGCCGGCTTAATGCCGAAGGGGCGCTGGTACCCGTCGAACGTGACGCTCCCCAGCGGCGAGACGCTCATCGTCTCCGGCTACATCAACGGGACTGCGGCGCGCAACGACACGCCGGACATCTACACGCTCAACAACATCGTCCGCCCCTTCACCGCCTCCAGCGCGATTCCGGTCTACCCGTATCTGCACCTCTGGAATAATGGCCGGGTGTTCGTCGGCGGGCCGGGCGGGACGAACGCGACCAAGTCTTTCTACCAACACCCGAGCAGCACGTGGGACGGGCAGTTCACCAACATCACCACGCCCCCCAACAGTCACTTCGAGGGCACGTCCGTGACCTACGACGCGGCCACCAACAAGGTCTTGATGACCGGCGGCCGTACCACCACGGGCGGCGTCGTCCTGCGCACCGCGGAGACCATCGACCTCTCTAACAGTTCCCCCTTCTGGCAGGCGACCTCCTCCATGACCTACAAGCGGAAGTATCACAACGCGACCGTGCTGCCCGACGGGAAGGTGCTCGTCACCGGCGGCACACAGTGTGTGGGTTCCAACAACATCGGGTGCGCCGAGGGCGCGGCGAACGTCCCCGAGGTGTGGAACCCGCAGACGGGGACGTGGACGAGCCTGGCCCCGAGCCCGGCGCGGCCCGGCTACCCGAACGGCATCCCGCGCGTCTACCACTCGGTCGGCCTGCTGCTGCCCGACGCGCGCGTGCTCGTCGGCGGGGGCGGCCTGCCCGCGGCCGGCGGTGAGGTGGTGCCGTCTCCTACGGGCACGCCGGAGACGTGCATCGACGGCCAGGCTGCCAGCGACAGCGTCAACTGCCGCACCTTCGGCCACAATGACGTGGAAATCTACTCGCCGCCCTACCTCTTCAACCCGGACGGGACTCCGGCGACCCAGCCCGTCATCAACTCGGCCCCGGACAGCATCTCTTACTATCGAAACTTCACGGTCGGCGTGAACAACCCGTCGAGCATCGCGAAGGTGAGCCTCGTGCGGCTGCCCTCCGTGACACACGGCCTCAACTACGACCAGCGGGCCATCTTCCTGACGGCCGTGCCGAACGGCACTTCGTCTCTGAACGTCTACTCGCCGATGCTCTCCGAGATGATGCCACCGGGCCACTACATGCTCTTCCTCATCAATTCGAGCGGCGTCCCCTCGAAGGCCAAGATTATCAAGTTGGAAGAGCAGGACGGCTACGTCGACGGGATTAGTTGCAACCAGGTCTGGGGCTGGGCGTGGGACAGGAACAACCCCAACTCCCCGGTCAACCTGGACGTGCTCGTCAACGACACGTACCTCGGGACGGTGACCGCGAACATCTTCCGGCAGGACTTGCTCAACGCCGGGAAGGGGAACGGCTTCCACGGATTCGTTTTCAACCTCCCGTCCTTCCCCGTCCAGGACGGCCGCGCGCACTCGGTGAAAGTGAAGTTGTCCGTGATGCCCATGTCGCAGAGCCTCAATTTGAGCCCGCGGCCCGTCATCTGTGGCGCATTGATGTTCCCGCCCTCCCCCTCGCCGCTCACGTCGGCCGCGGCGGGCGCGAGCACGTGGGAACAGTCGATACAGTTCTCCTCCGCCGTCAGCGGCAAGATCACGCACATCCGTTACTACAAGGCGAGCGGCGAGTTCGGCTCACACGTCGGCCGGCTGTGGAGCGACACGGGCGTGCTGCTGGCGCAAGCGAACTTCACCAACGAGAGCTCCTTCGGCTGGCAGGAGGCCGCCCTAACGACGCCGTACCCGATTACCGCCGGGGTCAAGTATCGCGTCTCCTACAACGTCAACGCCAACGGCTTCGGCGCGAAAATCCAGAGCGCCTTCGGCCCGCCGATTGTTAAATGGCCGCTGACGGCGTGGGGCGGGACGTACTCAACTCCGGCGGGGTCGTTCCCGAACACCGGCAGCACCAGCAACTTCCTCGCCGACGTGCGTTTCAGCCTCTACTGAGCCCGGCGAGCGGCAGCTCATCAGTAACCGGAAGGCTGAAGAAGACGAACTCCCGGCCACGCGCCGCGCGGCCGGGAGTTCCGCCCTCAACCTCTCCGTCGGATGACGGTGGGGGAAAGGTTGAAAGACGTGTTCCGAACTCTTTACTCTCAGCACCGGCGCGAGGCGATGCCGGCGCGTCGCGCACGACGCGGCGTCGCGGTGTCGGCGCTTCTTCTCTGCGCCATGTCGTCAACGACGGCCCTGTCGCAGCACCAGCACGCACACGAACACCACCCCACCCCGCCGCCCGCCGCCCGCGACGTTAATAAACCGGAGATGCCCGCGAAGGGCAGCCCGGGTGTCGTCGCAGTAGGCCCGGCGAGAGTTGAAATCCCCAACGTCAAGGTGTCGGATCAGCGCGGCCGTGAGGTGCGTTTGTACTCCGACCTGATTAGGGGGCGTGTGGTGGTGATAAGTTTCTTCTTCACCAGCTGCACGCTCGTCTGCCCGATGCAGGGGCGCGCGCTCGCCAAACTTCAGGCGCAACTCGGCCCGCGGGTGGGGAAGGATGTCTTTCTCATCTCGGTCAGCAAGGATCCGCAGACCGATACGCCCGCGCGCCTCAAGCGGTGGGGAGAAGAGTTCGGCGTCGGTCAGGGCTGGACACTCGTGACCGGCGCGGAGGGCGTCATGAAGAAGCTGGTGTGGGACTTTACCGGCGAGCCCCTCGGGCCACAGCTTCACTCGCCCGTCGTCCTCATCGGCAACGACAGAACAGGCACCTGGGTGGAGGCCGAAGGTCTCTCCCCGGCCGAAGAACTCATCGACATCATCGACAGCATTTCCGACCCCGCCGTCGCATCCGGGGTGGGACGCCCTTTAAAAGTTGAGCCGGAGGCCGAACTGAATCTGCCGCGGGCTGTCGGCCGCGGTCGCACGCCCGAAGCTCGCCTGCGGCGCCACGCCCGTCCCGATCGTGTTGTTCGGTAGTTGCAGGTTCCCACGGTTGAGCACGTTGAACCCCTCCACCATCGTCTCCACGCTCACCCGCTCCCCGAGGCCGAACCGCCGGTTGACCCGCACGTCGAGCGCGCTGTAATCGAACCCTCGCCCCGTGTTGCGTCCCACCCCCGCCGGACGGTCGTTGACGTTCGTGTCGTTGTTGCGGTCGCCCCCCGTCACGATGTTGAACGGCAGGCGCGACCCGTACTGGTAGATGTAGCTCAACTGGAAGCCCGTGAGCGCCCGCCGCAACGCTGACTCTCCGCCGCCGGCCGCCGGGGCTTCGAACGACCCGCTGACGGCCAGCCGGTGCCGCTGGTCGTTGTCGGCCAGCCCTCGCTCGTCGCGCAGGTTGGCGTTCTCCTGCGGCGTGAAGAAGAAGGCGTTGCCCACGTCGTCGATCGCCTTCGAGAGGGTGTACGAGACGCGCGTCTGCGCCCAGCGGCTGAAGCGCCGCTTGAAGGAGACGAGCATCCCGTCGTAATAGCTGTCGCCCGAGGACTCGAAGCGCGTCACGTTGGCGAAGCGCGCGTCGGGTCTCCCGAGGTTGGGCACCCCCGCCGCGGCCGGGAAGCGCGGCACGTTGACGTTCCGCGAGAGGATGATGTGCTCGCCACGCACGTGCAGGTAGCCCACCGAGAGCGACATCGAGTCCGACAGTGCGCGCTCGACTTGCACACTCGCCTGCTGGCTGTAGGCGTTCCTGATGTCGGGGTCGATCGTCGTGATGCTGACCAGCAGGTTCGACGGAAATGCGGTCAGCACGCCGGGGAAGACGGGCGCGCCGGCCTGCCCGAAGGAGAGCACCGCCGTGCGATATTTCGAGCCGTCGCGTTGCAGCGCGTTCGACGTGGCCCGCAGCGGCAGGCGGTCGAAGAAGATGCCGTAGCTGACCCTGACCACCGTCCGGTGCTCGCGACCCAGGAACTCGGGCGCGTAGGCAACGCCGACGCGCGGCGCGAAGTTGTTGGCGTCCGTCTCGACGGGTTCCGGAAGCAACTGCGCGTCGTAGCGCAAGCCCAGGTTGAACGTGAGGTCTGCGCGCGGCCGCCACTCGTCCTGCGCGAAGAGGCCGACGTTCGGGTTCGTCTGAGACTGCTGCGTCTCGCCGAAAGCCTGCTGGAAGGTGGCGTAGCGCCCCGCCTGGAAGTTCGCGAGCGACTGGAACGTGTAGACGCCTTGCAGCGCGCCGGGGAAAGTGATGTCGACGCGGTTCAGGAGAAAGTTCACCCCGCCCTTGAGCGAGTGCGCGCCGCGCTGCGTCGTGACGTTGTTGACCGCCTCGAAGGTGTCGAGGTCGCGCGCGGTGGGCGAGAAGGTGGCCGTGCCGAAGTTCGCCACGCCCGAGATGTTGACGGCCGGCCCCGCCTCGTCGTTGACGGGGGCGGCGAGGCGGCTGCGCGTGTACTGGAAGCGCGCCTCGTTGAGCGTGCGCGGCGAGAGCGTCGTCACCAGGCTCGCGGCGGCGGTCTGGTCGAGGTCTGCGAGCGCCGTGCCGCGGCTGACCGCGTTGAGGCCGCCGACGTTGCGCGCGTTGAGGCTCTCGATCCGGTAGAGGTTGTAGCGCGCCGTGAGCTGGTGCGTCTCGTCGAGGCGGTGGTCGAGGCGGAAGAGGAAGTTGGTCGTGTCGAAACCCGTCGGCACGACGCCGGTCGAGATGCGCGACCCCGGGTAGCCGAGCTGGTCGAGCCGGTCGTTGACGGCCGCGACGTGCGACGGCGCGACGGTGACGACGACGGCGTTGTTCAGACGCGTCTGCTCGAAGTTCGTGAAGAAGAAGGTGCGGTCGCGCCGGAGCGGCCCGCCGAGCGAGGCACCGTACTGCGCCTGCGTGAAGGGGTCTCTGGTCGGCGAGAGCGGGTTGCGCGCGTCGAGCCGCCGGTTGCGCAGAAAGCCGTAGAGGCGCCCGCCGAAGCTGTTCGTCCCCGACTGCGTGACGATGTTGACGACGCCGCCCGATGCGCGCCCGAACTCGGCGATGCCGCCCGAGGTGATGACCTCGAACTCGCGGATGACCTCCTGGCTGTAGAA
>JBEVJD010000126.1:0-5859 GCA_040510435.1 Pyrinomonadaceae bacterium
GGTGCGGGTGACATCAGAAATACGATTGATGTCACCCGCACCCGCTCGCTACCGCTCGCGGTTCTGTTGGTTAAGTTACGGCCGGAAGCGCTGGCGGTACTCGATGGACGAGATGAACGCCTTGACCAGTTCGGCCCGACGGTAGTCGCCACCGAAGTCGTTGAGCTTCGTGAGCCAGAAGTTGTAGCCGTCGAAACTCGTGTCCGGCGCGGCGTCGGGGTCGCGGCGGAGGTAGCCGAAGTACTGCATGAGCACGAAGGCGCGGTTGAACTCCGCGGCCTGGAAGTCCGCGTCCTCGGCGATGCGACGCAGCGCGGAGGCGCGCGTCTCGCGGCCGTCGGCGAGGCGCGCGGCGAGGTCGGCGGCCTCGGCCGGCGTGAGCACGAGCCCCGCGTTCGTGTTGAGCGCGTTGACGTAATTGGTCGGCGTCTGCCCCGTCGAGTAGAGATTGACGAAAACGGCGCGGTCGACGAAGGCGTTGACGAAGTCGCGCTTGTTCGCCTCAAGCCGCCCCTCCCAGTTCGGCGCGCCGACGATCAGGCCGCGGCTGATCTCCTGCGTGTCGCGCAGGAAGTCGTTGAACCGGACGGGCACGGGCGTCCCCGGCACGTTGCCGAAGGCGGCCTTGTGCAGGAGATAGGCGAGGTAGCCGGTCTGCTGGAACTCGATGGAGAGGAAGAAGGCCGCCGAAGTGTCGATGCGCTTCACCTCGCGGCACGCGGCGTTGGCCCCGCACGACTCGATGCCCTGCGTCCAGAACTGCAAGCCGTCGGCGTCGGGCTGACGGTTGAGGAAGTCGTGGTAGTGCTGGCTGACGAAGAAGTCGGAGCGGTCAATCGGATTGTCGGGGCTGGTCGCCGCGTCGTCGTCCTGAATCGTAACGGTTCGACTCGGGAAGGCTTCAAGAATCCCCCGGCTGGCGACGAAGTTGCTGAGCGTAACCATCAGCACCTCGTCCGCCTCGTCCGTGTCGTCGTTGGTGATGAGCACGTCGAACGTCTTGAGGGTCTCGCCGGGGGCGAAGTGGAGCGTGCCGCGCGCGGCCGTGTAGTCCTTGCGCGCCGTGGTGGTGTTGTCGGACGTGGCGTAATCGACGTAGATGTCCACGGTGGTGTCGCCCGAGCGTGTGACGGGGATGGAGGCGGCGCCCGAGTTCTCGGGCAGGACGGCGGACGGGAAGCCGAAGCGGATTTCGGGCGTCGGCGTCACGGTCGGCGGGACTGTCGGGCCGTTGTCCACGAGCGGGTAGATGTCGCCGCCCCCGTAGCTCGCCGCGTAGAGATTCCCCGCCTCGTCCTCGCCGAAGGCTGAGATTTGAATCGAGGTGTCGAGCAGCAGCGAGTTCTGCCACGCCGTGCCGGTATCTTTCAAAGCCCAGATGCGGCCGCTGCAAAAGTCGCCGTAGAAGTAGAGCCCCTGCATCCGCGGGAACGCGCCCGCGCGGTAGACGTAGCCGCCCGTCACCGAGCAGTTCCCGCCCGAGTGGTCGTACTCAAGGATGGGCAGCGTCAGCCCAGCCATGCTGCAAGGGTTCGGGTTGAAGCAGTGCACGCCCTCCATGATGCGCCAGCCGTAGTTCTCGCCGCCGTCGCTCGACGCGGGTTGGAAGTTTATCTCCTCAAACGAGCCCTGCCCCACGTCGGCAATGAAGAGGTCGAACCTCGTGCGGTCGAACGAGAAGCGCCACGGGTTGCGCACGCCGGTCGCCCAGATTTCGGGGCGGAAGCCCGCGGTCGTGACGAACGGGTTCGAGGCCGGCGAGGTGTATGTGAAGGGCCGACCCGACTCTGTGTCCAGCCGCAGGATTTTGCCGAGCAGCTCGGCCGGGTTCTGCGCGCGGTTGCCGGGGTCGCCGCCCGAGCCGCCGTCGCCCATGCCGACGTAGAGCATCTTGTCCACGGGCCCGAAGGCCAACTGACCGCCGTTGTGGTTGGCGAAGGGCTGCCCGACGGTGAGGATGATCTGCTCGCTCGACGGGTCGGCCGCGTCCGGGTTCGAAGCGTTGCGGCGGAAGCGCGAGATGACGGTGTTGCCGGCCGTGTTCGTGTAGTTGACGTAGAAGTAGCCCTTGCGCGCGTAGTCCGGCGGGAAGGCGAGGCCGAGCAGTCCGCGCTCGCCGCCCGTGCTGATGCGGCCCGCGATGTCTAAGAACGGCGACGACTGAAGCACGCCGCTCTTGACGATGCGGATGCGGCCGCCCTGCTCGACGACGAAGATGCGGTTCGAGTTGTCGTTCGCGTGGCCGATGCCGACCGGCAGACTGAAGCCCCCGATCGGCGTGCCGAGCGCGAGCGTCGGAGTCTCCGTCGTCTGCGCGTGCGCGACCGGAGCGGGCGAGAACGGGTTGAAGGAAACAACGGTGAGGACACAGGCGAAGGCCGCGACGAGAAGCATCGCATAGAGAAGACGGCGAGACATTAACTCCCCTCCCTTATTCGTCGTAAAGCGTTAAAGCCTTCCCTACTCCGCGGCGAAGTGAAGCGCGCCGGCCTTCTCTTCAATCGCCGAGTAGAGCTGTTCGCGCTCCCGCTCGTCGGCCGACTGGCGGTAGGCGTGCAGGAGTTCTTTCAGTGACGCAAGCTCGCGGTAGAGACCCGCGTCCTCGACCGGGGGAGTCAGGTACGAGACGAGCCCGGCGTAGGAACGCCGCCGGGCGATTGACCCTTCCGAAGGGTTGTTGACGCTGTAAAGATAGACGTGCGGCAGCTCTCCAATCAAGCGGTCAGGCCAGCACTCGCCCGACAGCCCCGCCTGCTTGCCGGGCATGAACTCAAGCGAGCCGTGCGTGCCGACGTGCACGACCGCGTCGGCTTTGAAGACCTTCTCAAGGTAGGTGTAGAGCGCCGCGAAGCCGTGGTGCGGCGCGCCGCCGCGCGACATGAGCAGGCGCATCGGGTCGCCCTCGTAACCGAAGGTCGGCTGCACGGCGACGAAGGCGTTACCCAGATGCACGCCCTGCACGAGCAGGTCGCGCCCGAACGTGCCTATGCGCCCCGGCGCCGCGCCCCACTCGGCCTCGATGTCGGAGGCGTAAGGGCAGAGGCGCAGGTACTCCTCGACGTTCATCCTGTAGGCGACGTTCGCCACCGCCCCGAAGCTCTCGGAGTTGCCGCCCAGCAACAACTCGCGCAGCGCGTCGGCATCCGCCGGCACCTCAACGTCGTAGCCGTCCGCGCGCAGGCGGCAAAGTATCTCGTGCAGGCTCGGGAAAACGTCGAGGTCGGCGGCCGTCCCGATGTTGCCCTTGTTGGGCGGGAAGCAGAAAAGGACGAGCGCGACCTTCAACCCTTTTCTTTCTTCGGACTGAAGCCGGTTCCAGCGCCGCAGGCGTCGCGCGATGCGTTGGCAGCGTTCTTCGAGCGCGGTCGGCTCGACGCCCTCGGCCGGCATCCCGCCGTAGACGAACGGCTCGGTCGCGCCGTCGATCTCGGGGATAGCCACCTGCATCCCCGCCTGCACGGGGTTCAGCCCCGTCCACGACTCGCGCCACGACTCAATCGTCTGCACGTCCAGGCTGACGGCCGAGCGCAGCGGCACGTTCAACCCCTTCAGAAACTCGACGGCCGCCTCGCTGTCATTCATCGCCGGCCCGCCGACGAAGCTGAAGCCCGTCAGCGAAACTATCTGGCTCACACGCGCGCGGATGACGGGGGGACGGGGGGACGGAGGAACGGAGAGACGTACTGCTTCCTCTTCAATCTCCCCGTCTCCTCGTCTCTCCGTCCCCCCGTCTGCGGCTACGAAGTAGCGCGCGCACGCGTCGCGGTTGTCCATGAAGGTCGAGATGACCGGGAGCACGGCGAGTCCTTCGCGCTCGACGGCGCGGACGAGCGCGTCGTAGTGTTTGCTCGTCCCGCTCACCACGTTCGTACGCATCAGCAGCAGCCCGACGGTCTTCGACGCTTCGAGCGGCTGCGTCCCGCCCCGCCGCGCACGCGAGTCGTACCAGCGGCGGTACGACTCGAAGCTCTCGAAGATGGACGCGGCTTCCGGGTGGTAGACGCCGACCGCCGGCACGCTCTCGGGCGGCGGCACCTTCGCGTTCGCGACCCGCGCGTCGCCGCTGTAATGCTTGAGCGCGTAGAGGAGCATCGAGGTGATGTTCCCTGGCGTCGGCTGTAGGAAGTAGCAGAAGAGGTAGAGGTAATGCTTCAGGTCGCGCAGGCGCCCGGCGTTCGGCACGAAGCGCAGCAGCGCGGGCATGCGCTCGACGAGTTTTAGATACTGCCCGTGGCCGCTTCCCTTCCGGCGCGCGCGCGCCTGCTCGCCCATCCACGAGCCCACGCTCTTCAACAGACGCCGCGCACGCCCCCCGCCGCCTTCGCCTTCGGGCTCGCCCTTCGCCCCGAAGCTCAGCCCGCCCATGCGCGTCTGCCGCATCAACTCCGGCATGCAGTTGATGACGACGACCGCCCTGCCCGACTCGCCGTGTTGCTTGAGCAAACGTATCAGGCGCGACGCGTTCTCGCCGTCCGTGACGTGTATGACGAAGACGACCTCTGACCCGCACACGTCGCGCTCCACCGATGCCCACTCGTCTTCGGCGAGCGGCGCGCCGAGGTTGTACGCGCACACACTCAAGCCCGCCGCGTGGCGGCGATTAATCTCCTCCTCCGCGCGCCGCAGCGGACCGAGCAGGCTTGAGCCGACGATGAGTGCGGTGACCTTCATACCTCAAACGCTCAAGCACGAACAGTAGGCAGTAGGCAGATGGCAGTAACCCCCCGGACGGGCGGCATGTTTAAGGAGCCCCGGAGGGGCGTGATGTTTATAGACACCGGTATTAATAATCATGACAAGCTCCGGAGGAGCGACATGTTTATGTCGCCCCTGACGGGGCTCAGGGCAATTACACGTCTTAACTATAAACATCACGCCCCTCCGGGGCTTCGCCAACTGGCTCTTACCGGTTTTTGCCTTCAACTACCATCTGCCATCTGCTTTCGGCCTATTGCCTGCTATTCATCACGCGACGCCTTCGATGCGGTCTTCGAGGTCTGAGAAGGCGTCGCGGAGTTTTTCGACGACGCCCGCGTCGGCCTCCCAGAAGCCGCGCCCCTCGGCTTCGAGCAGGCGCGCGACGAGCGAGCGCGCCGAGTGTGGGTTGAGGCGCGAGAGCCGTTCCAGCATCTCTCCGTCGAGCACGTATGTGCGCGCCACCTCGTCGTAGACCCAGCCGTCCACGGCGTCGGCCGTGGCGCTCCACCCGAAAGTGTTCGTGACGTGGCTCTCGATCTCCGCGACGCCCCGGAAGCCGTGGCCGAGCATCCCCTCGTACCACTTCGGGTTGAGCGTCTTGGCGCGCGTCTCCAGCCTGACCATCTCGGGCAGCGTGCGCACGCGCGCGTCGCGCGAGACGGCGTCGGAGAGGTAGACGGCCGGGCGCGCCTGCGCGTGCCGCTCGACGGCCTTCGAGACGCCGCCGAGGTATTCGAAGTAGTGGTCAACGTCCGTGATGCCTATCTCGAACGAGTCAACGTTCTGGTAGGCCGCCTCGACGCGCGAGAGGGCGCGTGACAGGGCGCCGCGCGCCTCGCGGCCTTCGAGCGCGCGCCCGTCACGCCCGCGCCCGTAGGCGAAGCACTTGCGCGTGACGAAGAGGTCGCCCAGCGCGTCGGCCGTCTCCCACTGCGAGTCCATCACCATGAAGTTGACGTTGGTGCCGTAGCTGCCCGGCGCGTTCGAGAAGACGCGCAGCGCCGCCTCGTCGAACGTGCAGCCGTCCCCCTCGACCCGCTCGCGGACGTTGGCGCGGACGGGGTTCAACTCGTCGGGCTCGTCCAACTCGGCCACGCAACGCACGGCCTTGTCGAGCAGCATCATCGTCGCCCCGAAGAGGTCGCGGAAGATGCCCGACAC
>JBEVJD010000127.1:0-12137 GCA_040510435.1 Pyrinomonadaceae bacterium
CGTAGGCGAGGTCGAGCGCGGCCGCGCCGTCGCGGCGTACCGACTGCGCCTTCATGATGAAGTCTCGGAAGTGGCGCTCGAAGTTGGTGCGCTCGCGCACGTCGTAGGGGAAGCCCGTGCAGATGAGCGCGCGGTTCAACTCGTCCGTCTCGGAGGCGCGCACGCGGCGGCCGTTGAGGGTCGTGCCCTCGCCGCGCTCGGCCGCGAACAGCTCGTCGCGCGAAGGGTCGTAGACGACGCCGACGACGATGCGCCCCTCGTGTTCGAGCGCGATGGAGACGCAGAAGACCGGGTAGCCGTGCGCGTAGTTGGTCGTGCCGTCGAGCGGGTCGATGATCCACTTGTGCTCGGAGTCTGCGCCGCCGGCCTCGGCCACGTCGCCCGACTCTTCGGTGAGGATGGCGTGTCGCGGGTGGTAACTGCGGATGCGCTCGACGATCAGGCGCTCGGCCGCGAGGTCGGCCTCGGTCACGAGGTCGATGTCGCCCTTGTTCGAGACCTGGAGCGCGCGCCCGAACTTGTCGGCGAGCACCTGCCCCGCCTCTCTCGCGGTCTGAATTGCAAAGTTGAGCATAGGAATCAGTAGACAGTAGACAGTAGTCAGTAGTCAGTAGTCAGTAGGAAAACTTTACCAGCCGAGCGCCCGGTGTGTCAGCGTCAGCGCTCGCAGAGCGGAGCCCTACTGACTACTGACTACTGTCTACTTGAGTATCGGCACGATTTCGGTCTGGACGGGCTGGCCGGTGACTTCGATGTCGCGGTCGCCGACGTAGACGTTGATCTCGGAGCGGACGCCGAAGCGGCCTTCGAGGTAGATGCCGGGCTCAATGGAGAAGACGGTGCGCGGGGTGATGCGGCGCGAATCACGCGTCTCGAAGTTGTCGATGTTGGCGCCGTTGCCGTGACCCTCTTCGCCGATGGAGTGGCCCGTCCGGTGCGTGAACTGTTCGCCGTAGCCGGCGCGTTTGATACGGTCGCGCGCCACGTCGTCCACCTCCGCGGCGCGGATACCCCGGCCGTCGCGGACGGCCGCGCGGACGAAGGCGGTGGCGGAGTCGCGCGCCTCCTTCACGATGTTGAAGACCTTGACGTACTCGTCGGGCACCGTCTCGCCGACGTAGCCGACCCAGGTCTGGTCGGCGACGATGGCGCCGGGCCGCTTCAACTTCTCCGACACGTCGAAGAGGACGAAGTCGCCGCGGCGGATGGGCGCGTTGTGCTCCGCGGTCGGGTGGTAGTGCGGGTTGGCCGAGTTGGCGCCGGCTGAGACGTTGCCGCCGCCCGCCGTCATCCCCTCTTCGGCGAGGCGGCGAGCCATGAACTGCTGGATGTCGTACTCGGTCGTCGGTTCATCGGCTTTGATGCGGCGCCCGATCTCGGCGAAGCCCTCCAAGATGACCTTGCGGAGCTTGTCGGCGGCCTCGCGGTGCATGACGAGTTGTTCGGGGGTGAGCGTGGCCTCGAACTGCTGGACGAGGTCGGCGCTGGTGACGACCGAGACGCCGGGCATGGAACGCACCAGCTCGACCGTGCCCGCGTCCACGCGCGCGACGTAGGGGATGTCGTTGTTGGGCGAGTATTGCATGGCGATCTTCCTGAGTAAGACCCGCTTGTTCTTGAGTCCGCCCGAGGCGAGCGCGTCGCGGACGCCCGCATGAAGTTCTTCCCAACTCCGGTAGATTATTTTTCTGCCGGGGAGTGCGTCGAGCCGGTAGCGCTCGATGGAGTGGACGACGCGGACGGGCTCGCCGACGACGGGGACGTAGTAGAACCAGCGGCGCGTGGTGACGCCCGCGGTCGGCAGGCGGAGTATCCGGTAGGCGAGCGGGTCGCTGCGGCGGAAGTCGTAGAAGAGCCAGCCGTCGAGGTTCGCTTCGCGCAGCGCCGCCTGAATCTCCGCGACGCGTGTGACCTGTTCGTCGCCGGGTCGCGCGTCCTGCGCGCGCGCGGCGTTGGAGAGTAAGAGCGCGAGCGCGAGCGCGAGCGTGTAGTTTGTTCGTCGCATGGTGTTCTGATAGTCAGGAGGCGTTGAACGCAGAGACACAGAGGCACGGAGACGCGGCCTGGAGTATATGACTTAACAAGCCGTGTCTCTGTGTCTCTGTGTCTCCGTGTTGAAAGTTCATCTGGTGTCGGTCTCTCACCCGTAGAGCTTGCGCAGCGTCGCGCGCCAAGAGGCGTGCGAGACGAGGTCGGTGCTGTCGCTGAAGAGGTCTATGCCGCCGATAGGGCGGCGCGCGGCGATGCGGCGCACGCGCTCGTCCCCGATTTTTTCGAGTAGGCGTTCGTCGAAGCCTCGGAGCGCGATGACGCGGAAGGGGCGGCCGAAGAAGTCGCGCGGCTCGGCGGGGAGAGGTTCTGTGATGCCTAACTCGTTGTGCATCCCTGCGACCACGCGGTAAGCGTCGGCGAGATGTCGCTCGCGCTCCTGCCACGTCGTGGCCGCGAGCGCGGCGCGCAGGGAGGGCGAGAGTGTGCCGGCGACGGACAGTTGTCGGAAGGCCGTGCCGAACCACTTCGGATAGGGCGCGTACGTCCTCTCCATCAGAAAGCAGAGCCGCATCAGGTCGCGCACGAGGCGCGCGCCGATGAGCGCGGAGCCCAGTTCGTCGCCGACGAACCCGGCGCGTCCCATCAAGTGCTCCTCCTCCCCGACCCGCGCCCACGCGGAGGCGAGTTGATAGAGCCACACGTCGCGCGGGTAGTAGGAGAACTTTTGTCTTAACTCTGCGAGCCCTATCTCGTCATGGAAGACGCCGCCCGCGGCGACGGTGCGCAGCTTCTGTTCGGGGAAGGTGAGCCAGTCGGCGGGCTCTATCTCGTGCTCGATGTCGAAGGCGAGGTAGTTGAGGAAGAAGCCGCGGGGCGTCATCAACTCGACCTTGTGATTGACCGGCCCGGCGCCGCTTGCTTCGAGGTGCTGCACGTTGTTGTCGTTCGGGTCGGGCTCCGTAAAACTCGTCGGGTAGCCGCGGAAGCTGTGCGGGAGTTTGTGGCGCAGGGCTTCGCGGATTGCGTCGCGCGCGTCGTCGAAGTCCGCCTCTTCGAGGAAGAGGTCTACGCGCGGGCCCCAGCCGTGGTCGGCGCTCATCTCCGTGTCGAAGCCGAGGACTTCGGAGCCCGTGCCGAGCAGCGCCGCCGCGTAGCGCAGTGAGGGGAACTCCGCCGCGAGGGCGGGTCTGACCGCCTCCTCGAAGAAGAGTCTGCTCAGCTCAAGACCTTTGACGAACTCGGGCATCTGGCCTCAGTAGCGCGTCCCCGAACGGCGCTCGCCGAGTATACGATAGTCGCGCGCGTCAACGGCCGCCTGCGCCGCGCCGCGGTCTGCGTAGAGCGAGACGCGCGGGAGGTTGTGCAGGGCCACACCGGCGTGGAAGACGACGCCGCAGACGAGGACGGCGGCCGCCACCTTGCGCCAGCGCGCGCGCGCGAGGAGCCTGTCCCAGCAGTAGAAGGCGTAGAGCACGGGCACGGGCAGCGTCACGTAGAGGTGATTCGACTGTGGCGGCTTCAGAGAGAAGAGGAAGCTCAGGTAGAGCAGCACGACGTTGAAGAGCGCGAGGTATTTTATCGCGCGCCAGTCATGCTGCCGGTGCTCGCGCAGGAACCACGAGCCGAGCAGCGCGGCGACCTGCGCGACGCCGACGGCGAAGAGGACGAGGACGAGGGGCGCGAGCCACATCTCTTCGCGCAGGAACTCAAGCCGCTCGCGCGTGTGGCCGCCGACGAAGCGCGCCACCTCGAAGCTCGCGAAAGAGAGCGTGCGGTTGACGATGCCCCACAGCGCCGTCGCGTTCTCCGGGTTGAGACTCACCGCCCCGGCCGTCCCGCCCGAGCCCGCCGACAGGCCGTGCTTCAAGTAGGTCGGGACGAGCAACGCAGCCAACGGCGCCGCGCCCGCCGCGAACCACGCGAGGGCCGCGAAGCCCCGCCTGACTCCCTCCCTAAATTGAAACGCCAGCGCCGCCAGCGCGTAAGGCACGAGCACGACCCAGGACATGTGCAACTGCATCACCCAGAGGAGCCCGAAGCCCATCATGGCGTTCGCCAGTCGCGTGGGAACGAGCCCGCGCCGCGTCGGCGTGTAGAGTTCGAGCGCGCCGACGAAGAAGAGGATGCCGCCCGCGAGCAAGTAGGAAGGGTTGTAGATGACGGTCGAGAGGTTGAGCGTCCACGGCGAGGTCAGCAGCCAGCCCCACACGAACCAGCGCGGCAGGTGTGGAAGCCGACGGCAGCAGTACCACGCGAACAGACAGAGGCTCGCGAACGAGACGAGGTTGAGCAGGACGTAAGGCGCCTCGGCCAGCGGGAGCAGGTGGAAGGGCAGGCCGACGAGCAGCGCCTGCAACGCGCCGGGTATCTGTATCTCGCCCCACACCACGTCGGGCCCGAAGTAAGGCCACGCGCCCGTCGCGTAGAACTTGAGCCCGAGCAGATATATCTGCTTCGTGTCCGAATCCTGAAACTGCCCGCACAGCCCGAACCCGAGCCGGAAGAGAAACGCCCCGGCGAGCAGCGCGACGAACGGCCAACGCCGCGCCTTCGGCGTCGCGCCTTTCGTGTCCCCGGCCGAGGCGTCTGACGGGCTCAATCGTCTTTCACCTTTAACGTCCGCTGGCGGCCTTCGCGTCGCGCGGGGCGGCGAGCCTCTCGGCGGCGAGCCTGAGAACCTCCCGCACCTGTCTTTCCCAGTAGGGCCAGTCGTGGCCGCCGGGCAGTTGGCGAAACTCGTGCGGCACCTTCTTCTCGATGAGGAGCGCGGAGAAGTTGCGGTTGTCGCCGATGAGGAAGTCTTCGGTGCCGCAGTCGAGGTAGAGGAAGGGGAGCGCCTTCGTCTGCTCGGGCGTCAGCTCGCGGACGATGCGGTAGATGTCGTTGGCGCGGCGCGTCTCGTTGTCGGGCTCGTTGGCCGGACCGTAGACGCGCGCGATGGAGGGGCGGACGAACGCCAGCATCTTCTCGTCGGGCAGCCACGCGGCCGCGCCCAGCGCCCCGCTCAAAGAGCCGGCGAAGGCGAACAGCCCCGGGTGCTTCAGCCCGAACTTCAGAGACCCGTAGCCGCCCATCGAGAGCCCGGCCACCGCGCGCCCCTCGCGGGACGCCAGCGTTCGAAATCGCCGATCCACGTCGGGGATGAGTTCCCTGACGAAGTAGCTCTCGAACTTCTCGGCCGGCACGGTCGCGCTGTCGGTGTACCAGGCGTTGCGCCCCTCGGGGGCGACGATGATGAAGGGGTATTGGGCGGCGTGGTCGGCGAGCCGCGCGCGGTCGGAGACCCAGTTGTCGGCGCTCCCCATCAGCCCGTGCAGGAGATAGATGACGGCGTAGCGCCTGTTCTTCGACGCGTCGCTCTTGTAGTCCGCGGGCAGGATGACGTTGTACGGGAGCGGCGCGCCGATGAGCTTGCTCTCGAACTGCACCGTCTCGTAACGGCGCGGCGCGTCCCTCTTCTCGGCGCCCGCCTGCGGCGCGCTCTGCGCCGGGGCCTGCGCGCGGGCGCAGACGTGGGCCGGCAGTAACAGCATCAGCAGGAGCAGCGTGCGCGTCGTCTTATTCATCCCGAGTCCTCCGTCGTTGCAGAGCGCGCCCCCTCCTCTGCGAGTTTGCGCGCCAGTCCCGCGCGCGCGTCGTAGCGTATGAGTTGCGGGAGCGCGAGCGCGAGCAGCGCCGTCCCCGCGACGCAGAGCACGCCGCCCGAGACGATGGAGGCGCGCAGGCCGAACAGGCGCGCGACGGCTCCCGCCTCCGCGTTGCCGAGCATCGGCCCCGTAGTGTAGCTAATCATCTCTATCCCCGCGAGGCGGCCGCGCAAGTGGTCGGGGATGGTCTGGTTCCAGATCGTCATGCGGAAGAGCCCCGAGACCATGTCGGCCGCGCCCGCCAGCCCGAGGAAGAGGAGCGCCGCCCACAGCGTCGGCGCCAGCCCGAAGCCGACAATCGCCAGCCCCCACACCCCGGCCGCCAGCACCACGAACAGCCCGTGACGGTTGACGCGCTTCGTCCAACCCGAAGTGAGCGTCACGCACAGCGCCCCCACCGCGGGCGCCGTGTAGAGCAGCCCGACCGAGTCGCCGCCGAACCCTTCCGCGACCGCCGGGAAGAGCGCTATCGGCATCCCGAAGAACATCGCGTTGATGTCGATGAGGTACGTCCCCAAAAGTTCCGGCCGGCTCCGCGCGTAGCGCAGCCCCTCGACTATCGAGCGCAGGGAAGGCCGCTCCGCGTCCGCGGGCGGCGGCACCGCGCGCATGAGGCAGAGCGCCACGAGCGAGGCCGCGAAGGTCAGAAAGTCTATCGAGTACGTGACCGCCGGCCCCAGTTTGACGACGAGCAGCCCGCCGAGCGCCGGCCCGCCGACCATCGCGACGGTCGCGCTGAAGCTCTTGAGCGCGAGCGCCGCCGGCAACTGCCCCGGCGCGACGAGGCGCGGGACGAGCGCGTCGAGCGAGGGCCGCTGCAAGCCGTTGAGCGCCGCGAACAGCGCCGCGCAGAAGAAGAGCACCCAGACGCGCGGCTCCGCGAGCAGAGAGTTAGCGACGAGCACGAGCGTCCCCAGCGCGAGCAGCGCCTCGGTCAAACGCACCATCCGCCGCCGGTCAACGGCGTCGGCGAGCGCGCCGCCGACGAACGCCATCAGGAAGACGGACACGAACTCCGCCACCCCGAGCAGACCCGACGCCAGCGTCGAGCCGGTCAGTTGGTACATCTGCCACGGCAGCGCGACGAAGGTCATCATCGAGCCGAAGAGAGAGACGGCCTGCCCCACGAACAGCAGCCGGAACTCGCGCGACTCGCGGAGCGGCGTTACGTCGAGCGCCAGAGCGCGCGCCGCCCTCCGCGCGCCCGCGCCCCGCGCCGCCTCCGAAGGGTCGGGCGTCAGGTGCGTCGAAGGCTGTGTCGGCTCCTCTTCCAAGAGGCTTGCAGTCCGGCGTGAGGGTTCGTTTGAAGGCGTTCGGGCCGGTCGTTCGGTAAGGCTACTTCGACCTCGCGCGGCGCTAGAAGATCAGCTTGATGAGGACGACGGCCAGCGGCGGGCCCACGACCGCCGTCGCGGCCGTCACCCCGAGCGCGACCAGCACGGGTGACCAACCCGTTCCGCGCGTGCCCGCGTAACGGCGGCGCGCGATGAGCCAGTTGCAGAGCGTCGCGACGGCGAAGTTGCCCGCGAGCACGACGAGCGCGTAGAGGACGATGATGACCCCGCCCGTGGACTCGCTGACGCCGTTCAAGCCCACGAGCAGCATCAGCCCGCCCACCGCCCCGAAGACCACGAGCGTCACCAACGTCACCGCCAACGTCGCCGCCAGCATCCACCCCCACGGCGTCGGCCTCGTCATCATCATGTGGTTCATAAGTCCCCCGCCCGTCGAACTCTCTTAACCCTTAACGTGCCGGTGGAGGATTTCGGCCAACCCGGCGGAGAAGCGGCGCACGCTCTCGTTCGTCTCTTCGTTCTTCGAGGACATGAAGCCCGCCCTCGCCACCAGCAGGCAGAACAGTCTCCCCTCGGCCAGCGCGAGCACGCCGTCGTCCGGAGACTTCTTCCTGCCCGCGATTTCGAGCAGGGCGCGCGCGTCCGCCTCGCTCGACGCCTCGACGAGGAACACCATTAACACCTGCGTCGGCATCCCGGTCTGAGCGCCCCCGCGGTGGGAGGCGTGGACGGTCGCCCCCGCGCGCGCCGACCGCAGGGCGCGGTCGAGCGCGGCGTTGTCGTCCGTCTCAAGCCAATGGCGCGCCATCTCGTCGGCGACACTGGCGGAGACGTTCTCGTACTTGTCGTTGGCGACGAGCCGCGCCACGTCCACGGCCACCTTCTTCAGGTCGTAGGTCGGCTCATACTTCTCAAAACCCCAGCCGATGAAGCCGCCGCCGCCCTCGGTCTCGACCTCGTCGTAGCCCCACGAGGCGCGCAGGTCTTTCTCCTTCGCGGGTCGCTTGAGGAAGTCGCGGATGAGCTTCGCCGTCCCGGGCTCGGCGAGCGCGGCCGCGTCGGCGAAGAGCTTCCCGGGGCTCTCCCCGATGCGCGCGGCAGAGTGGTGGAGCAGGCTCAGGGTCACAAGGATGTCGCGGTAGTCCACGCGCTCCTGCTCGACCATCGCGACCGCCGAGAGGCCGTCGGCGAGCCGCGCCGCGCTGCGCTCGCGGAGGCCGAAGACGGCCACGCGCTTGGCGAACTCCAGCAGCGTGTAGAACTCGTCCATGCTGATCGAGCGGCGCCAGCGCGCGCGCTCCGGCGCGTCGCTCTGCGCGTAGCGCCGGGACAGGTCGGCGAGCGCCGCGTCGAACTCGTTCGGCTTCGGGTTGATGAGCCCCAGCTCCTCGCGGCTGAACTTGTACTCGCCCGCGGGCATCGGCGACTTGCCCGTGTTGCCCGCCGCCTGCCGCCGCGCCTCCGCCTCGGCGGCCTCCTTCGCCTCCGCGCCTATCACGACGGGCTCCTGCTTCTTCTTGCGCTTCGACTGCGCGAAGACGACGAGTGCGGTCAGCGTCGCCAGACAGATGAGTGTGAGGGTGAGCGTTGTCATCTTCTTCATCTCTAAGCGTCCTGTTCGGGTGGCGGGCCCACGTCCCCGCCGAGCAGAGGAATCTTCAAGCCCTTGGTGCGCGCCGTCTCCTCCGCCTCCTCGTAGCCGGCGTCCACGTGGCGGGCGACGCCGAGGCCGGGGTCGTTGGTGAGGACGCGGTTGAGTCGCTTCGCGGCCTCAGGCGTGCCGTCGGCGACCGAGACCTGGCCGGCGTGGAGCGAGTAGCCGATGCCGACCCCGCCGCCGTGGTGGAAAGAGACCCACGAGGCGCCGCTCGCGGTGTTGAGGAGCGCGTTGAGGATCGGCCAGTCGGCGACGGCGTCGGTGCCGTCGCGCATGCCTTCGGTCTCGCGGAAGGGCGAGGCGACCGAGCCCGTGTCGAGGTGGTCGCGGCCGATGGCGACGGGCGCCTGCAACTCCCCGCGGCGGACGAGGTCGTTGATGGCCTCGCCCATCTCGGCGCGCTCGCCGTAGCCCAGCCAGCAGATGCGCGACGGCAAGCCCTGGAACTGCACGCGCTCGCGCGCGAGCCGCATCCAGCGCTCAAGCGTTTGGTCGTGGGGGAAGAGTTCGAGCGCGAGGTCGTCGGTGCGCCGAATGTCTTCGGGAGAGCCCGAGAGTGCGACCCAGCGGAACGGCCCTTTGCCCTCGCAGAAGAGCGGGCGGATGTACTCGGGGACGAAGCCCGGTATCTCGAAGGCGTCGCGGCAGCCGGCGTCGTAAGCGAACTTGCGTATGTTGTTGCCGTAGTCGAAGGCGACCGCGCCCGCGCGTTGGAGCGCGAGCATCGCCTCGACGTGACGTGCCATAGACTGCGTCGAACGCTCGACGTACCCTCGCGGGTCTGTGCGCCGCAACTCCTCCGCTTCTTCGAGTGAGAGCCCGGCGGGCACGTAGCCGTTGAGCGGGTCGTGCGCGCTCGTCTGGTCTGTGACGGCGTCAACCTTCAGGCCGCGCCGCACGAGCTCGGGCAGGACTTCGGCGCAGTTGCCGACGAGGCCGACCGAGACGGCGCGCCGCTGCTCGACGGCGTCCTCGCAGATGCGCAACGCCTCGTCTAAATCGAGTGCGAGGCGGTCGCAGTAGCCGGTGCGGATTCGCTTCTCGATGCGCTCGCGCTCGACCTCGACGCCGAGGAAGACCGCGCCGTTCAGGGTCGCCGCCAGAGGTTGCGCGCCGCCCATGCCGCCCATGCCGCCCGACAGAATCAGTCTGCCCGAAAGGTCTCCGCCGAAGTGGCGGTCGGCCATCGCGGCGAAGGTCTCGAACGTGCCCTGCACGATGCCCTGCGAGCCGATGTAAATCCAGGAGCCCGCGGTCATCTGCCCGTACATCATCAGACCCTTGCGTTCGAGTTCGTGGAAGTGCTCCCAGTTGGCCCACGCGCCGACGAGGTTCGAGTTGGCGATGAGCACGCGCGGCGCGTACTCGTGCGTGCGGAAGACCGCGACGGGCTTGCCCGACTGGACGAGCAGCGTCTCGTCGTTCTCGAGCGCCGTCAGCTCGCGCACAATCGCCTCGAACGAGCGCCAGTCGCGCGCGGCCTTACCGCGCCCGCCGTAGACGATGAGTTCGTCGGGGCGCTCGGCCACCTCCGGGTCGAGGTTGTTCATCAGGCAACGCAGCGCCGCCTCCTGGTGCCAACCCTTACAGTTCAACTGCGCCCCGCGCGGCGCGCGGACTTGTCTCGGCTGCGACATAACCCTTTAGTTGTTTCTCTTTTCCTGAATGCCGCGGACGACTTTGGTGACGAGGCCGCGCGGGAAGAAGCCGATGGAGCGTGCGAGGAGGTTGTTGCGCGTGCCGGGGATGACGATTGTCTTGCCCGCGAGGAGGCCGCGGTAGCCTGCCTCCGCGACGGTGCGCGCGTCCATGACGGCGCGGTCGAAGAGCTTGGAGTCGCCCATCCCGGCGGCGGCGACGAAGCCCGTCTCGGTGGGGCCGGGGCAGAGCGCCGAGACGCGCACGTTCGCGCCCTCGCACTCGTTCGCGAGCGCCTCGGAGAAGGAGAGCACGTAAGCCTTCGAGGCGTAGTAGACGGCCATCAGGGGGCCGGGCTGGAAGGCCGCGGTCGAGGCGACGTTCATCACGTAGCCGCGGCGGCGCGCGAGCATGCCAGGCAGGAAGAGCTTCGTCAGGTGCGTGAGCGCGACGACGTTGATCTGGAGCAGGTCTAACTCGGACTGCAAGTCCGTCTCGGCGAAGAGGCCGTAGCTGCCGACGCCCGCGTTGTTGACGAGCGCGTCGACGCGGAAGCCCCCCGCGCCCAGCTCTTCAAAAATCTCGCGCGGCGCCTCGGGCCGCGCGAGGTCGGCCGCCAGCACGCGCGCCTCGACGCCGTGCTTCGCCTGCAACTCTTCAGCGAGGCGCGCGAGCTTGTCGCGGCTGCGCGCGACGAGGACGAGGTCGTGCCCGTCGGCCGCGAACAGCCGCGCCAGCTCCTCGCCGATGCCGCCCGACGCGCCCGTCACGAGCGCCGTCATCTTCTGCTGACCCATAAGAAGGTAGACAGTAGTCAGTAGACAGTAGTCAGTAGAAGAACATTCGTCGCTCGAACCCTCCGGCTCTCATCATCAATGACCGCAGCGCGGAGCGCTACTGACTACTGTCTCCTGACTACTGCCTGCTGCTCATCTCTCATTCGTCCGGCCGGGCCAGAGGGCGTGGAACCAACGGCCGGGGCTGCTCTCCTCGCCGATGATCTGTTCGAGCTCGCCCGCGTCGAGCCAGACGCCGCCACAGGTGTCGCAGCGGTCGATGTTGACCTCCTCGTAGAGCTGGGAGTGGAGCTTGCCCGTGCAGCGCGGGCAGGACATCGTGACGGGCTCGCTGCCGTGCTTCTGCGCCTCCTCCTTGATCGCCTCGCGGAGGCGTTCGAGCGACTCCTTGTCCTTGCGCCTGAAGTACTCCTCTTCCAGTCCCTTTCGGCGTTCCTCGAAAATGTCTGACACTGACTTGTTCCTCCTGCGGCCGGGCGGCCGCGGCGCCCTTCCTGGCGGGCGCACTCGGCCGCGGCTCCGGCTGCTCGTGTGGGTTGACGGACTACCGTATAGCAGAGATGTAATAGCAGAAAACCGCGCCCGCGCGCCACCCCGAGCGCCGCGGCGCTTGCGCGCATGGCCGACTCTTCAATAAGCTTCCCGCGCAGACACGAATCCGCACAGGATGGAAGGCACACGATGGCAATCGGTCCGCGCACGCGCGTGCTCCTGATCGCGGCCGCACTCTTCGGGGCGGTCGCCGCGCTCGTCTGGTTCCTGAGCTACCGCTTCTGGTCGCAGCCCGTCACCCCCCTGCGCCCGCCCGCGCAGGACGTGGAGCGCCTGCCGACGCCGAGCCCGACCGCAGCCACGACGGTGACCCCGACGCCCGACGCGTCGCCCGCGCCCGGCGCGTCTCCGACCCCGGCCGCTTCGCCCGGCGCGTCGCCGCAGGCTGAGGGGCCGGCCGCCGAGCAAGGGCCGGCGCTGGCGGCGATGCGCCTGCTCATTCCCGTGGAGGGCATCGCCCCGAGTCAGTTGCAGGACACCTTCAAGGACTCGCGCAGCGAGGGGCGCGTCCACGACGCCATCGACATCATCGCGCCGCGCGGCACGCCCGTGCTGGCCG
>JBEVJD010000128.1:0-2635 GCA_040510435.1 Pyrinomonadaceae bacterium
GGGTCGGCGTGACATCAGAGGGCGTCTTTGATGTCACGCCGACCCGCTCGCTACCGCTCGCGGTTCTGATTCAGGGCTTGCAGACGCGGCACGGGCGGTAGCCGGCGGCGTGGGCGGAGGCGGGCGAGTCGAAGTCCGCGCGCTGGCGCGCGGGGACGCGCGCGGCCCAGTCGCAGTCGGGCAGGTGGTAGATGCCGAGGCTGCGGTTGCCGACGACGGGGCGGGCGGCCGCGGAAGACGCGCGCGTCGCGGGCATGGGCTGAGAGGCGGGCGCGTTCGGGGCGAAGAGCGGCGGCGGCGGGGGCGCGGCCGGGATGTTCGCCGCGGCGCGCGCGGGGCCGATGCCGGGGGTGGGCGCGCCGCCCGCCGGGAGCACCGTCGTCGCCGTCTCGGCGTAGTAGACCGCACGGAAGAGTCCGTAGAAGAGGAGCAGCACGCAGAGCGTGACCAGCGTCAGCATCAGCCCCGCGAACCCTTCAGCGCCCATCGCCGCCCAGACGTACCGCAGCAGGAAGTTGTGCAGCGGTATCCACCAGATGTAGCCGTAGGAGTCGCCGAAGGCGCTCTTGGCGAAGTAGAAGGTGTTGCCGCGCAGGTCGGCCGGGTCGCGCGGCGCGACCGGCGCCAGTCCCCCCGCGCCCGGCGTGTTGAAGAGACCTTGAACGGTCGCCGACGACGGCGACGCGGGCGTCTCGCGCCACGTCTTCGGCGGCCAGAGCCTGTCGTCCACGTCCGTCGGCAAAGGCGCGGGCCGGCGCGCCACCTCGCGCGTGCGCGTACGCACCTCCACGTCCGCGGGCGCGTTCATCCAGCCGGGGAGCGTCGAGCGCGGCGCGACGAGTTCCGTGAGCGGCGGCGCCGACGTGGGGTCGGAGATGCACGCGGCCCGGAGCGCCGCGGCCAGTCGCGCGTGCTCTTCGCCGATCTCTTCCACCTTCGGGAAGAGCGCCGACGCGTCGGGGTCTGAGAAGTCCGCGCGCGTGAAGAGAAGGTTCTCGTCGTGGTGCTCGCGCCAGAGTTCAGGGCGCTCGGCCAGTGAGATGAGCGAGAGGTAGACGACGAGCGCGGAGAAGTTGTCCGTGTCGGACGAGAAGTGCGCCACGTCGCGCGCGGGGTGCTGGTAGTGCTGGTGCCCGACCTCGCTCGCCTTCAGCCCTCGGAGCGCGGGGACGAACATGCCGTCGAGGTCAACGAGGCGCAGGCGCCCGCCCTCGACGATGATGTTGCCGTGCTGCAAGTCGCCGTGCGCTATCCCTGCGTCGCGCAGCGCGGTGATGAGCCTGACCCACTCGTCGGCGAGGTGAAGCAGCGCGTCGCGGCGGCCGACGGCCTCGTCGAGATAAACGTCGAGCGTCGAGCCCTCGACCCACTCCATGACGAGGACTGGGTAGCGGCGCCCCGCCACGAGGATGCCCTTCGGGAGGTATTTGAAGCGCGGGAGCGCAGCGATGCGGTGCGCGTTGAGGTGCGCGTCGAGCGCGCGGTAACGCTCCTCGCGGTCGCCGAGGAAGCCGCGGAAGCAGCGCACCGCCAGCGTCTCGCCGCCGCCGTCCCCGGGGTTCAACTTGAAGACGTAGGCGAACTGCCCCGATGTGACCAGCGGCATCCCCAGGCGATCCACGGCCGGCAGCATCCGCTTCAGCGAAGGCTCCTCGAAGCAGACCAGAGGGCACTGCACCGCCTCCGCGTAATTCCGCGCCGAGGGCCAGAAGTTTGTCGTCGCGTTCGGCAACATAAAGCAGGAGTCAGGAGTCAGGAGTCAGAAGGAATACAGTCTTAGTTACGTACCCTGCGGTTGTCATCTTCAACGTCCTCAAAGCGGAGCCTTCTGACTACTGTCTACTGACTCCTGACTACTTCAATTCTCACGACCGCCACGTCGTCGTCCTTCATCCTCACGGCGGCGCGCTCGCGCCGGACGAGTTCGGCGAGGGCAGCATTGTCCGACGCGGCGAGCAGAGAATCAAATGTTTCCGCCGCGGGGTCGCGCCGCGCGCTCGACTCGAAGTACCAGGCCGAGAGCGCGTCCGTCATGAGCAGGAAGGTGTCGCCCGACTCGGCGCGGCCTTCACGTTCGACGAGGCGCGCGAGCGCCGCCTCGCGCAAGGATTCGCTCGAAGGGACGAGCGGCGGGGTCGAGGTGAACTCGCCGTGGCTTGAGTGCGGGAAGGCTTCGAGCACTTCCCCGCCCCGCCGGTGCACGAGACACGAGTCGCCGAGCGCCAACGCGCGCCAGTTCATCTTCTTCCCCGACGATTCGAGCCGCAGCCCGACGAAGGCCGCGTACGACCCCGCGCGCCGCTTCTCCTCCGCGTACCAGGAGAGCTTCCGCCCCTCCCAGGACGCGTGCAGCCACTCGCCCTGCTCCTTCAGCCACGGCCCGAACTCCCCGGCCGACAGCGGCGCGCGCACCGCCCCGACCCACTCCGCCGCCAGCCGCGCCGCCCAGCGCCGCGCGTCGAAAGCCTCCGTCGCCCCGTCGGCCACGGCGAACCGCAGAGACCCCGCGTCGAACGCCACCGCGTCCTCGCACTCCTCCGGCTCGCTGCCCTCTTTCGGCAGGATGAAGTGCCGTGTCTGGATGCGATAGGCGTGGCTCATGTCGGAAGTAAGTAGGCAGTAGGCAGATGGCAGT
>JBEVJD010000129.1:0-8100 GCA_040510435.1 Pyrinomonadaceae bacterium
GCCGCGTCGCAACAGCGCCCTGCTCTACTGCAAGACCTCAAGTGGTACGAGGCCATAGCCCTCGCTATGGCGCTGGAAGAAGGCGAGACGAGGTTGAAGGTTCCGGGCATCAGGGAGACCCCGCTGATTCAGGATTATGCGCGACTCAAATCCTCCCAGGGCCTTGCGCCAAGGCTCTGGGGTGAGTTGCAGGCTCACACCGCGCCGGGAAGCTCTACCGTCAACTACACGAGCCGACGTGAACCGTTTCTCTTCGACAAGAACGAAAGCTCCGAGTGGTTTCTGACTAAGGAGGGAAGGGAATACGTCGAGGCTAACTTAGGTGACGTGCTGGCGCAGTTGCGAAACCCGAGTGCGGGTGACTTGAAAGTCGAAGACTTCAGCGAGTTCGTTACGTTCCACCAGTCGTTTGCGTACGAGGAGTTCGTAGAGGGGCTGAAGCCTGTCCCCGACGAGGAGGCGGGCGGGGTCAGTTATGAAATCGTGCCGGGGGTGTTCAGGCGCATCTGCGAGCGCGCGCGGGCGGCGTGGGAGGCCGACCGTGAGGACGCGCCGAAGTACCTGCTCGTCATCGACGAGATCAACCGGGCGAACATCGCGAAGGTCTTGGGGGAGTTGATTACTTTGATCGAAGACGACAAGCGCCTCGGCCAGCCGAACGAGGTGACGGTGACGCTGCCGTACTCGGGCGACAGGTTCGGCGTGCCGCCGAACCTCTACGTTCTCGGAACGATGAACACGGCCGACCGCTCTATCGCGCTGCTCGACCTGGCGCTGCGCCGCCGCTTCGCCTTCGTCGAGATGGAGCCGGAGCCCGGGGCGATTGACCCGGCCGCGGTCGCGGGCGTCGATCTGCGCGCGCTGCTCGCAAGTCTCAACGCGCGGGTCGCGGCGCTGCTCGACCGCGACCACCGCATCGGGCACAGCTACTTCATGTCCTTGCAGGGCGCCGAAGACCTGCGCTTCGCGTGGTACGCGCGCGTCGTCCCGCTGCTCGAAGAGTATTTCTACAACGACCACGAGCGGCTGCGCGCGGTGCTCGGCGCGCGCTTCGTCCGGCCAATCGAGATTGACGAGGCGACGAGCGCCTCGCTCAAAGAGTTCGCAGACCCCGAGCACGTTCCGCACGAGATCGTTCGGCTCGACGGCGCGCGGCTCGTCGACGCGCTGCGCGAGCTCGCCGGCCGCCCGGCCACGCCGCAGGCGACGGAAGGGGAGGTGGACTGAATGGCCCTCGCCGTCGTCAACTGTTCGCAGGTCGTCACGCTCGCGGGGCCGCGTCGCCCGCGCGTGGGGGCGGAGATGCGCGAGCTTGGAATCGTCGAGGGCGGCGCGATGCTCGTCCGCGGCGGGGTGATCGAGCGGGTCGGCGCGCGCGAAGAGGTCGAGCCGCTGATGGATGTTGATTGCGAGGTCTTCGACGCGGGCGGGCGCGTGGTGACGCCCGGGTTCGTGGACGCGCACGCGCACCCGGTCTTCGCGGGCGACCGCGCCGACGAGTTCGAGAAGCGCGCCGCCGGTGTGAGTTATCAAGAGATCGCCGCGGCGGGCGGCGGCATCCGCTCGACCGTGCGGCGGACGCGCGCCGCCGACGAGGACGGGCTGTTCGCCGCGGCGCTCCGCCGCGAGGAGTGGTTCCTGCGCACGGGCACGACGACCGTCGAGGCGAAGTCCGGCTACGGCCTCTCGGTCGAAGACGAGCTGAAGATGCTGCGCGTCGTGCGCCGCCTGAACGCGGAAGGCAGTCTCAACTACGTCCCGACCTTCCTCGGCGCGCACGAGGTGCCGGACGAGTACCGCGGGCGGCGCGAAGAGTACGTGTCGCTCGTCGTCGAAGAGATGCTGCCGCGCGTGGCCGCCGAAGGGCTGGCCGAGTTCTGCGACGTGTTCTGCGAAGAGCGGGTCTTCACGGTCGAAGACTCGCGGCGCGTTCTGGGTGCCGCGCGGGCGCGCGGCCTGGGCTTGCGCGTCCACGCCGACCAGCTCACGCGCGGCGGCGGCGCGCTGCTCGCGGCTGAGTTGGGAGCGAAGACCGCCGACCACCTCGAACACACGGACGCCGTGGGGATCGCGGCGCTCAAGGCGGCGGGCGTGCAGCCCGTCCTGCTGCCCGGCTCGGTCTACGCCCTCGGCTCGGCGCGCTACCCCGCGGCGCGCGCGATGATTGACGAAGGGCTCGCGGTCGTCCTCGCGACGGACTTCAACCCCGGCTCCTCGCCGACGCCGTCGTTGACGATGATCCTCTCGCTCGCCTCGACGCACATGAGGATGACGCCCGCCGAAGGGCTCGTGGCCGCGACCGTCAACGCCGCCTACAGCCTCGACCGCGGCGACGAAGTCGGCACGTTGGAGGCGGGCAAGCGCGCCGACTTCGTCGTCCACGACTGCGCCGACTACCGCGAGCTGGCCTACTTCTTCGGCGTCGAGCACGCGCACGCGACCTACGTCGGCGGGCGGTTGGCCTTCTCGCGTCGCCCCTGAAAGTGCCCGCGGAAAATAATCGTTGACGCGTGCGGGAGCCTCGTCTATCATCGCCGCAACACTGGAAAGGAGGTGATCCGAAAATATATGAATTCAAATCACAGTGAGGTGGCTGGAGTCTCCTGAACAGGGATGAGCACCACGCACGTGCAGTAAAACGCCTATGGCTGTAAATCCCTGAAGCGTAGTTTACGGAGCGGCGAAGCGTTCCGCAGGCAGACGAAGTTCAGAGAGGCTAATCCACACAGTCCACCGAGCCATAGGAGAATGAGAGGCGGCACCCGACGAGGTGCCGCCTCTTTATTTTTGCGGTTGATTTTTTTGCGCGGGTTATTTTTTATCACGGGGCGGTTGCGAGCCGCCCCGCGGCACTCCCATTGCAAACCCGGCGGGGCACAAGGGGGAAAGCCGATGATGTCGTTTCGGAAACATGCAGCGGAGAGTACACGCCGCCCTGATTCATTGCTCAGACGCCGCGCGCGCGGGGCGAAGGCCGCCGCGCTGCTCGTGCTCCTGCTCTTCGCGCAGTTGAGCGCCTTCGCGGCGCCGCGCCAGCAGAAGCCGCAGGACGCGCCCGCCGCCGCCGAGCCGGCCGTCGAGGCGAAGATTCCGATCCGCGTCACGCGCGTCGAGACGCCGGACGGGCCGGGCGTCGTCGCGACCATCGGCGAGTTCCCGGAGGACTTGAACGAGGGGGGACAGGAGTTTCTCAAGCGCGAATTCTTCGAGAGCTTCGCCACGGACGTGCTCGGCTTAGCCGAATCCACTCCGGGCACGACGCTGAAGGTCGCGCTGCTGCCGCAGCAGAAGGAGAACCAGCGCGAAGGCGACTTCACGGCCGGCAAGGTCTCGGGTCACATAGTCGTGCTGGTCGAAAAGCGCCGCGTGCTCATCGCCTGCACCTTCTCGGAGAAGGTGCAGAAGCCGCAGTTGTTGGCGGGCTTCGGGGCTCTGTGGGCCTCGGCCGGCGCGGGCGTTTGAGGCGGTTCGGGCCGGCAACAAAAAAGTGATAGTTCGGGGAAACGCGCGCCAAGCTTTGCCCTTATTATCCTTCACATACAAGGGGTTGCGCGGCGGGTTTCGGGGGAACGCCCACCGCGCACGATAAGCTAAGAGCCTTGTCCTACGCGTTTGGGGGAGCGCCGGGACAGGGCTTCTGGCTTTTTGGAGGCTCGGCGGGCCGCGAGGCCCGAACGCAGGAAAGCCCCGCGGCCGTCGCGAGTCCGGCCGCGGGGCTTTCCTGCGTTCTACGCCCGAAAAAGCTGAAGGCGCGTTGTCGCGACAACGCGCCTTCGAACTTTTGACACGAACTGGCGAAACCCTTAGTTGGAGTTGTTCGTGTTGCGGTTGGCGTTGGCGTTGGTGTTGCCGCCCGCGTTGGTGTTGGTGCGGTTCATGTTCGAACCGTTCATGTTGCCGGCGTTCGAGTTCGACGCGTTGGTGTTCGACATGTTCGAGTTCGACGTGTTCGTGTTCGACATGTTCGAGTTGTTGGCGTTAGTGGCGTTGGTGTTGTTGGTGTTATCACCACCGCCACAGGCCGATAGGCTTGCGACGCCGGCCAACGCCAGAAGTGCTAAAGTCTTACGCATGGATCGTTCTCCTGAATTACTTTGAAATTGAGGTACCTCAAGCGGGGAAACTATACTTAAAACGGCCTTTGCTGTCTAGCCGCCACATAAATTTTTTTTCGCTTTTTGCGCCAGCTAATGTATAATTCCGCACGTTGGTGTGAGGCCGAACCTGGCCACATCTCAGCCACGGCTGACTCTCCTGTGTAGGCTGACGAAGGCCCACGGAACACTGTCGGAAGTGCTAAAAGGGAGAAGGCGTGACCCGTTATGGCGAAACGGGTCACGCCTTCTCTGCGTTTACAGGGACTTTCCGGCGCGTCAGGGCTTCGCGGGATTAGGCTTGGCCGGCGCGGCGGCGTCGGCGGGCGTCGTGCGCTCCGACGGCAGGAGGCGCGAGGGGTCGGGCCGGTCGGGCGAAGTGTGCGTGTGTGCGATCTTCCACTCGGCGCCGACCTTCTGGTAGACGATTGAGAGGCGACCCGTCGCGCGCTCGGGCTGCCCGTCGGCCGTCTGCGACTGCTCCCAGAGGCAGGTGACGACCGCCCCCGACGCGCCGAGCGTCTTGACGCGCACGTCGCGCACGTCGAGCTTCACGTCCGACACTTTCGCGTAGAGGCTCTCGCGGTTGCTTTTGGCCTGCTCCCAGCCCTTCGTCACGGTGCCGTTGTTGTTGAAGATGGTGAGCTGCGGCGAGTTCCAGTAGAGCTTCATCACGGCCTCGGCGTCGGCGCGACGGATGCCGTCCACGAGCGAGTCGAAAGCCTCGCGCACGGCGCGCGCCTGCGCGGCCTCGCCCGGCGACTGTGCGGCGCGCCGAGTGCGCGCGGTCGCGGCCGGCTGGCCCTGCGCGGTCGCGGCCGGCGTGCTTGTGTTCGTGTTCTGCGCGGGCGCCGTCGCCGCGAGTGCGAAGACGAAAGTCGTGACGAAGAGCAGTCTCTTAAACATTCCCGAACCACCTCTCATAAATTCGTGATGACGATTCAACTGTCCGAAGCCTCAGACGAGTTCCGCGGCGGCGCGCAGGCGGCGCGCAGAGCGCTCGCGGCCGACCACGTCGAAAACGTCGAACATCGAGGGGCCGACCGACTGCCCCGTCAGCGCCGTGCGCGAGGCGTTGATGAGAAGGCCGGCCTTCACGCCGCGCTCGTCGGCGAAGTCGCGAAGCGCCTTCTCGATTGATTCGAGCGTCCACGGCTCGACCGCCTCGACGCGCTCGGCCAGGCCGGGCAGAAGCTCGCGCAGCGCCGCGTCCTTCTTGAGGTTCTTCGCGACCGCGGCCGGGTCGAACTCGAACTCGTCGGCGAAGTACGCGCGCCCCTGCCCCGAGAAGTCCTTGAGCGTGATGAAGCGCTGGCGTATCAAGTTGACCGTGCGCGCGAACCATTGGGCCTGCTCGCCCTCGTACTCGGGGCGCCAGAGCCCGGCCGACTCCAACTCACTCTTGACCATCGGCAGCAGTTCTTCGAGCGGCATCGAGCGGACGTACTCGGCGTTCATCCAGAGCGCCTTCTGGTCAGTCCACTGGCGCGCGTCGGTGTCGCTGAAGTTGAAGACTGCGTTCGAGCGGTGCACGCCTTCGAGCGAGAAGAGGCTGAGCAACTCTTCGAGCGACATGAGCTCCTTGTTCTCCTCGCCGGGCGACCAGCCGAGCAGCGCGAGGTAGTTGCGGAAGGCCGCGGGGATGAAGCCGCGGTCGCGGTAGGTCGTCAGACTGACGACCTCGCCGTGCTTGCGCTTCGAGAGCTTGGCCTTGTTCGGCGCGAGTATGAGAGGCAGGTGCGCGAACGTCGGCACCTGCGCGCCGAGCGCCTCGTAGATGAGCACCTGCTTGTGCGTATTCGTCAGGTGATCCTGGCCGCGTATGACGTGCGTGATGCCCATCTCGATGTCGTCCACGACGACCGAGAGGTTGTAGAGCGGCGAGAGGTCGCCCGAGCGCAGCAGCACGAGGTCTTCGATCTCCGAGTGGTCGCGCGTCTGCTCGCCATAGACCGCGTCGACGAACCGCGTCTGCCCCTCGGTAGAAACTTTTAAACGGACGGCGAAGGGCTCGCCGCTCTCGGCTCTGTGCTCCGACTCTTCGAGCGTCAAGTCCCTGTAAGGGTTCGCGCGGTGGTCTGTGCCGGGGCCTTCGGAGGCCGTGCGCGCTCGCTCGGCGATCTCCTGCTTGACGTTGGCGTCGGTGCGCTCGCCCTTCGGCGTGAAGTCGCGGTAAGCCTTGCCCTCGCGCACGAGACGGAGTGCCGCCTCGCGGTGCTCCTCGGCGTTCCGCGACTGGAAGACGATCTCCTCGTCGTAGTCGCTGATGCCGAGCCACGCCAGGCCTTCGAGGATCGAACGCGTGGACTCCTCGGTCGAGCGCTGGAGGTCTGTGTCCTCGACGCGCAGGAGGAACCGGCCGCCCTGCCCGCGCGCGTAGAGCCAGTTGAACAGCGCGGTGCGCGCCGAGCCGATGTGCAGGTAACCCGTCGGGGAAGGTGCGAAGCGGACGCGAACAGTCATAAGCTAAAAAAAGTAGTCAACAGACAGTAGCCAGTAGTCAGTAGAAGCTCTGTGAGTGCTACTGACTACTGGCTACTGTCTACTGACCACTTAAAATTTCTGGCGGAGATGACAGGATTCGAACCTGCGATAGGCTTTTGACCTATAACGGTTTAGCAAACCGCCGCCTTCAGCCACTCGGCCACATCTCCGCAACGGCGAAAACCTATTCTAGCCCGCGAGCCCCTTTTGTCAAGCCGCGCCCACCCGTTCCCGCCGCACAAAAACTCACCCACAACCTCGCCGCCTTTTGGTGATAAAGTTATCGCGCACGTATCCGCTTACACTGTGACAGGAGGCTTACCTCACGTGCCTGAAGATTCAAAGAAGCAGACCGTCATCATGATCAGCAGCACCGCGCTTGACTTGCCCGGGCATCGCGGGCAGGTCAAGGACGCCTGTCTGCGGATGGGAATGTTCCCGGCGATGATGGAGCAACTGCCGGCCGCCGACGCGGACGCCATCGCAGAGTCGCGGCGGCTGGTTGACGAGGCCGACGTTTATCTGGGCGTGTTCGCTTTTCGCTACGGCCACGTGCCGGAGGGGAGCGACATCTCCATCACCGAGATGGAGTACAACCGCGCCGTCGAGCGCGGCATCCCGCGCCTGATATTTCTCATGCGTGACGACTACCTTGTAAAGCCGTCCGACGTGGAAAAAGGGGAGGGCGCGCGCAAACTGGATGCGCTCAAAGAGCGTCTCAGGAAAGAGCGGGTCGTCAACTCTTTCGGCTCGCCTGAAGACCTGCGCGGCCTCGTCATTCATAGCCTCGTCTCCTACCGCGAGCCCGACCTCACGACATTCCACTACGTCAGCGACATCCCCGAACCGCCCGAGCCCTTCATCGCGCACCCCTACACGTTGCTGCAAACCCACCGCCTCGTCGGCCGCCAGCCCGAACTCAACCACCTCACCGACTGGGTCGCCCGACCCGACGCCGAAGTCTACCAGGCGCGCATCCTCAACATCGTCGCCGTCGGCGGCATGGGCAAGAGCGCTTTGACGTGGAAATGGTTCAACGACATCGCCCCGCAAGAGATGTTACCCCTCGCCGGCCGCCTCTGGTGGAGCTTCTACGAGTCCGACGCCACCTTCGAGAACTTCGTCACCCGCGCCCTCGCCTACGTCACGCGCCGCCCGCTCGAAGAGGTGCAACAAACGCCAGCCCCCGACCGCGAGACGCAACTGCTCGCCGCCCTCGACCGCGAGCCCTTCCTCCTCGTCCTCGACGGCTTGGAGCGCATCCTCATCGCCTACGCCCGCATGGACGCCGCGCACCTCAGCGACGACGATTACGACAGGTTGACGGCGAACTACGTCGCCAACGCCTACGGCCTGCCGGCGAGTGCCGCGCAATCCTTCACGGGCGAGCACCGGCTGCGCAAGACGGCCGACCCGCGCGCCGGCTTGTTCCTCCGCAAGCTGTCGAAGGTGCGCGCCGCGCGCGTCCTCGTCAGCACGCGCCTCTACCCCGCCGACTTGCAGATGTTGACGGGTAGTCCGT
>JBEVJD010000130.1:0-7472 GCA_040510435.1 Pyrinomonadaceae bacterium
TGGGCGCGGGCACGATGGGCGCGCAGATCGCCGCGCACCTGGCCAACGCCGGCATCCCCACGCTTCTCCTCGACATCGCGCCGAAGGAGCCGACCGCGGACGAGCACGCCCGCGGGCTCAACGTAGAATCGAAAGAGGTGCGCGACCGCGTCGCGCGCGCGGGGCTCGAAGCGGCGAAGAAGGCCAAGCCCGCCGCGTTCTTCACGCAGGGGGCGGCCGCGCTCGTCACCACGGGCAACTTCGAAGACGACCTGCCGCGCATCAAGGACTGCGACATCGTCTTCGAGGCCGTCGTCGAGAACCTCGACATCAAGCGCAAGCTCTTCGAGCGCGTGGAAAAATTCCGCAAGCACGGCTCGGTCGTCGCCTCGAACACGAGCGGCATCCCCATCCGGCAGATCGCCGAGGGCTTCTCGGAAGAGTTCCGCGCGCACTTCCTCGGCACGCACTTCTTCAACCCGCCGCGCTACCTGCACCTCGTCGAGTTGATCAGGACGGAGTGGACGAAGCCGGAGGTGTCGTGCGCCGTCTACGGCTTCCTCGACCAGCGGCTCGGCAAGGGCGTCGTGGTGGCGAAGGACAGGCCGAACTTCATCGCTAACCGCATCGGCACGTTCGGGGCGCTCGTGACTTTGGGCGTGCTGGCCGAGGGCGGGTTCACCATCGAGGAGGTGGACAAGATCACGGGGCCCGCGATGGGTCGGCCGAAGTCGGCCACCTTCCGCACGTTCGACCTCGTCGGCCTGGACGTGCTGACCCACGTCGCGCGCAACCTCTACGAGGCCGTGCCCGACGACGAAGAGCGCGAGGTCTACAAACTGCCCGAGTTCGTCGAGCGCATGGTCAACCAGCGCATCCTCGGCGACAAGACGAAGGGCGGCTTCTACCAGAAGCGGAAGGGCGAGGGCGAGCAGAAGGAGATTTGGACGCTCGACGTGGCGTCGCTCGAATACCGACAGCCGCAGAAGGCGAAGCTCCCTTCGCTCGAAGCGGCGAAGAACATCGAGGACACGCGCGCGCGCGTCAAGTCGCTCTTCTGGGGCAAGGATCGCGTGGGCGAGTTCCTCTGGCAGACCTCCTCGCGCGTCTTCGCCTACGCCGCGAATCGCATCCCCGAGATCGCGGACACGGTGTTGGAAGTCGACCGCGCGATGAAGTGGGGCTTCGGGTGGGAGCTGGGCGTCTTCGAGGCGTGGGACGCGGTCGGCGTCGAGAAGGTCGTCGCGCGTTGGAAGGAAGAGGGGACGGCCGTCCCCGCGAACGTGCAGAAGATGCTCGACGCGGGCGCGACCTCGTTCTACAAGTCCGAGGGCGGGCGCGACTCCTACTTCGACTTCGAGTCGGGCGAGTACAAGCCCAGCGCAGACCAGCCGGGCGTCGTCGTCCTCAAGTCTTTGAAAGACCGCACGGGCGTCATCAAGAAGAACGCGGCCGCGTCGCTGTTGGACTTGGGCGACGGCGTGGCGTGCCTTGAGTTCCACTCGAAGATGAACTCCATCGGCGGTGACACGCTCTCGATGTTGAAGACGGCGCTCGCCGAAGTCGAGAAGAACTTCGTCGGCCTCGTCGTCGGCAACCAGGGGCAGAACTTCTCGGTCGGCGCGAACATCATGCTCGTGCTGCTCGGCGCGCAGGAAGAGGAGTGGGACGAACTGGACTTAGGCATCCGCGCCTTCCAGCAGGCGACGATGTCTCTGCGCTACTCGCCGAAGCCGGTGGTCGTCGCGCCGTTCCAGATGACGTTCGGCGGCGGGTGCGAGATGACCCTGCACGCCGACCGCGCGCGCGCCTCGGCCGAGACCTACATCGGGTTGGTCGAGGTCGGAGTGGGCTTAATCCCCGCGGGCGGCGGGACGAAGGAGATGCTGGTGCGGGCGCTCGACTCCATCCCGCCCGGCGTGACGGAGGCCGACCCGTTCCCCTTCGTCAAGCGCGCGTTCGAGACCATCGCGATGGCGAAGGTAGCGACCTCGGCGGCCGAGGCGAAGGCTTTGGGCTTCCTGCGCGACGAGGACTCTTTCTCGATGAACGCCGACCGCCTCATCGCCGACGCGAAGCTGGAGGTTCTGGCGCTCGCCTCGACGGGCTACAGTCAGCCGCAGCAGCGCCGCGATGTGCTCGCGCTCGGAAACTCCGCGCTCTCGACCATCAAGCTCGGCATCCACCAGATGAAGCGCGGCGGCTTCATCTCAGACCACGACGCCGCCATCGGCGAGAAGCTGGCGCGGATTCTGACGGGCGGCGACCTCAACCACGAGACGCGCGTCTCGGAGCAGTACCTTTTAGATTTGGAGCGCGAGGCGTTCCTCTCCCTGTGCGGCATGCGCCAGACGCAGGAGCGCATCGCGCACATGCTCAAGACCGGCAAGCCCCTCCGTAATTAAAGGAGCGTGCGATGATTGCGAGTCAAACGGGCGGCGAGATGGACGGCCTCGTCGCGGAGCTTCGGGCGGTCGGCGAGGACGCGTCGAAGGTCTTCGGCGGCCTATCGGCGGCGCAGCTCAACTGGAAGCCCTCGGCCGAGCAGTGGAGCGTCGGCCAGTGCTTCGACCACCTGATCGTGACGAACAGCACCTTCTTCCCGGGCATGCGGAAGATCGCGGCCGGCACTTACAAGTCGAGCCTGTGGGGTCGCGTCTCGCCGCTCTCGGGTTTCTTCGGGCGCTTCATCCTGAAGGCGCTCGACCCCGAGCGGGGGCGCAGGACGAAGGCGCCGCGCGTCTTCGAGCCGTCAAAGAGCGACGTGGCGGCGGACGTAATCGAAAGGTTCGCGGCGCACCAGTCAGAGGTCTCCGAGTTGATGCGCGCGACCGCGGGCGCAGACCTGCGGGGTCTGAAAGTGACTTCGCCCGTCTCGGCGGTCGCCACCTACAGCCTGCTCGACGCCTACCGCATCGTCGTCGCGCACGAGCGCAAACACTTCGAGCAGGCGCGGCGCGTGACGCAGGCCGCGGGCTTCCCCGCCGCGTAAAGTTTATGGACTACCCCGTCACGCCGGCCGTGAGGCTGCTGCGCGAGCATAAGGTCGAGTTCGAGCCGCACCTCTACGACTACGTCGAGCGCGGCGGGACGAGCCATTCGGCCGAGGCGTTGGGCGTGGACGAGCACGCGGTCGTCAAGACGCTCGTGATGGAGGCCGAGTCGAAGCGCCCCTTCATCGTCCTGATGCACGGCGACCGCGAGGTCTCGACCAAACAGCTCGCGCGACACATGGGCGTGAAGGCCGTCCACCCGTGCGACTTCGCGGAGGCGCAGAAGCACACGGGCTACCTCGTCGGCGGCACGAGCCCCTTCGGCACGCGCACGCGGCTGCACGTCTACGCCGAGCGGACGATTTTTGAACTGCCGAAGATTTACATCAACGGCGGCAAGCGCGGCTTCCTCGTCTCGATAGACCCGCGGGTCTTGAAGGAAGTCCTGCACGCCGAGGAAGTCGAAGTCGCAATCGGAAATGAGTAGGCAGATGGCAGATGGCAGATGGCAGTAGGCTCCGCCCTGCCGGCGTTAACACTTTCAGCCTGACCATTAGCTATAAAGGTTTTCAACTGACTACTGACTATCGTCTACTGTCTACTGAACGGAGTAATCATGAGAGATGCGGTCATCGTTTCCGCCGTGCGCACGGCGGTCGGTAAGGCCCCGAAGGGGACTCTGAAGAACACGCGGCCCGACGAGATGGGCGCGGCCGTCATCGAAGAGGCCGTGCGCCGCGCCGCGGGCCTGGAGAAGTCCGAGATCGAGGATGTCGTCATGGGCTGCGCGATGCCCGAGGCCGAGCAGGGCATGAACGTCGCGCGCGCCGCCGCCATCCGCGCCGGCCTCCCCGTGGAGACGAGCGCGATGACGATCAACCGCTTCTGCTCTTCGGGACTTCAGTCGATAGCGATTGCGGCCGACCGGATACGGACGGGGAGCGCGGACGTGATCGTCGCGGGCGGCCTTGAGACGATGTCGCTCATCCCGATGGGCGGCCACATCATCCGCCCGAACCCTTACCTCGTCGAGCACTACCCGGACTTCTACCTCAACATGGGGCTGGCGACCGAGAACGTCGCGCGCAGGTACGAGGTCACGCGCGAGGAGCAGGACGCCTTCGCCCTCCAGTCGCACCGGCGCGCGACGGCCGCGCAGGACGCGGGGAATTTCGACGACGAGATCGTGCCCCTCAAAGTCGCCTTCGAGGAGTTGAACGAGAAGGGGAAGAAGACGACGCGCGAAGTCACCTTTACGAAGGACGAAGGGGTGAGGCGCGACACGTCGGAAGAGGGCCTGGCGAAACTGCGCCCCGCGTTCCACGCGAAGGGCACCATCACGGCGGGCAACGCGTCGCAGATGTCTGACGGTGCGGCCGCCGCCGTCGTCATGTCGGACGAGCGCGCGCGGCAGTTGAACCTGAAGCCGCTGGCGCGCTTCGTCGCCTACGCCACGGCCGGCTGCCCGCCCGAGGAGATGGGCATCGGCCCCGTCCACGCCATCCCGAAGGTCTTGAAGATCGCCGGGCTCAAGCTCGAAGACATCGATGTCATCGAACTCAACGAAGCCTTCGCCGCCCAAAGTCTCGCCGTCATCAAGACGCTGGGCTTAGACCCCGAGCGCGTCAACGTCAACGGCGGAGCCATCGCCTTGGGCCACCCTCTGGGCTGCACGGGCGCGAAGCTGACGGCCACCGTCCTGCGCGAGTTGGAACGCCGCGGCGGACGCTACGGCATGGTCACGATGTGCGTCGGCGGCGGCATGGGCGCGGCCGGAATCTTCGAGCGCCTTGGTTAATTCGTCGTCACTGTCAATAAAGGAAAGGATAAGTCTATGAGTGCCGTAGCCGAAGAGAAGAAGATTGTCGTGGGCGGGAGTTTTCTCATTGAAGAGAGGACGCCCGAGGAGGTCTTCACGCCCGAGGACTTCACCGAGGAGCACCACATGATCGCCGACACCGCGCGGCAGTTCATGGACAACGAGGTGCGTCCGCGCGTCCCCGAGCTTGAGAAGAAGGACTGGAAACTGGCGCGCGAGTTGGTGCAGAAGGGCGCGGAGATCGGGTTCGTCGGCGCGACCGTGGCCGAGGAGTACGGCGGCTTGGGACTCGACCAGGTGGCGGGCGCCATCCTCGGCGAGGCGCTGGGGCGCGCGGCCTCTTTCGCCACGACGATGGGCGCGCAGGGCGGCATCGGCCTCCTGCCAATCGTCTACTACGGCACCGAGGAGGCGAAGCAGAAGTACATCCCGCGCGTCGTCACGGGCGAGTTGATTACCGCTTACGCTTTGACCGAGGCGGGCTCGGGCTCGGACGCGCTCGCGGCGAAGGCGACCGCGAAACTCTCCGAGGACGGCACGCATTACCGCATCAAGGGCGAGAAGATGTGGATTACGAACGGCGGCTTCGCCGACCTGTTCGTCGTCTTCGCCAAGGTGGACGGCGACAAGTTCACGGGCTTCATCGTCGAGCGACAGGAGGGCTTATCGAACGGCGCCGAGGAGCACAAGATGGGCATCAACGGCTCTTCGACGACCGCGCTCGTGCTCGACGACGTGCAGACGCCCGTCTCGAACCTTTTGGGCGAGGTCGGCAAGGGTCACAAGATCGCCTTCAACATCCTCAACGTCGGCCGCTTCAAGCTCGGCGCGATGTGCCTCGGCGGGATGAAGCTGGCGACGCACGAGTCGGTGCGCTATGCCAACGAGCGACACCAGTTCGGCAAGCCCATCTCCTCCTTCGGCGCCATCAAGCACAAGCTCGCCGAGATGGCGATTCGCACGTGGGTCGGCGAGGCGACGACCTACCGCACGCTCGGGCTTATCGAGGGCGCCATCAACGCGACGGCCACGGCCGAAGACCCCGAGTCGAAGCTGCGCGCCATCGAGGAGTACGCCGTCGAGTGCTCGATCATCAAGGTCTCCCTGTCGGAGTACTGCCAGTACGTGACGGACGAGATGGTGCAGATTTACGGCGGCTACGGCTACTCGGCCGACTACCCGGCCGAGGCCGCCTACCGCGACGCGCGCATCAACCGCATCTTCGAGGGCACGAACGAGATCAACCGCATGCTCATCCCGGGCATGCTCATGAAGCGCGCGTTGGGCGGCAAGCTCGCGCTGCTCCCCGCCGCGCAGGCGCTCATGGACGAGGTGCTGTCGCCTTCGATGCCTTCCTTAGATGAGGACGAGACGGTGCTCGCCGCCGAAGCCAAATTGGCGAAGAACGCGAAGAAGGTCGCGCTGATGGTGCTGGGCACGGCGGCGCAGAAGTACATGGCGGCGCTCTCGGATGAGCAGGAGGTCTTAATCGGCGCGTCGAACATCATCATGGATGTCTTCGCGATGGAGTCGGCTATCCTGCGAGCGCAGAAGCTCGCTGCGGCTCAGGGTGAAGAGCAGGCGGCGCTCTACCTCGACATGGTGCGCGTCTTCTGCAACGACGCGGTCGAGCGCGTCGAGGCCGAGGCCAAGAACACGCTCGCGGCCGTCACCGAGGGCGACGAGCTGCGCACGCTCCTCGCCGCCCTCAAGCGCTTCACCAAGCACACGCCCACGAACACCGTCGTCGCGCGCCGCCGCATCGCTGACGCGATGATCAAGGCGAACCGCTACGTCTACTAAGGGAGTAGGCCGTAGGCAGATGGCAGTAGGCAGTTCAAGGCCATTTGAGAAGCCCCGGAGGGGCGGGATGTTTATAGCTCAAGATTGATATTAATTCCCCAAGCTCCGGAGGAGCGGCATGTTACATGTCGCCCCTGACGGGGCTCGGAGGTTGATAAGAACGCCGGGGCTATAAACATCGAGCCCCTCCGGGGCTCTTAACTGCCTACTGCCGTCTGCCTACTGCCTGCTGATTCGAGCATGCGCATCATCACTATTTCCGTGCCAACGCCCTTCTACGTCGGGCCGGTCAACGTCTATCTCATCGCGGAGGAGCCGCTGACGCTGATCGACACGGGGCCGAAGACGAAAGAGGCGGTCGAGGCGCTGCGGGAGGGATTGAGGAAGGCGCGCGTCCGCGTCTCGGACATCAAGCGCATCGTGCTGACGCACGCGCACGAGGATCATTGCGGGTTGGCGAAGCAGTTGCGGGACGAGGCGAAGGACGCACAGGTCTTCGTCCACGGCTGGGAGACGGGGCACCGCAAGGGGCGCCTTGAGTACGGCGAGAATCGTGCGTTGCTCGAACGCGCGGGCGTGCCCCCGGAAGAGCTGGCCGAGATGCGGCGCATGTACGAGGGCGTGCGCCGCTACGCCGACGCGCTCGAAGACCACGAGCACGCGGAGCTGGTGGACGACGAGGAGATCAGCTTCGAGCGCGGCACCCTGCGCGTCGTCCACACGCCCGGCCACACGCCCGGCTCGTGCTCTTTCCTGCGCGAGGCCGACCGCACCGTCATCGCAGGCGACTGCGTCCTCAAGCGCATCACGCCCAACCCCGTTCTTTCGCCCGACCCGCTCGACCCCACGCGCCGCTTCCGCTCGCTCGCCGAATACCT
>JBEVJD010000131.1:0-6281 GCA_040510435.1 Pyrinomonadaceae bacterium
GCCGACAAGCAGTTCGGCCGCCGCCACGGCTCTCCCGGCCCGCTCACGGTCACGGCCGAGACATCTTCTAAATCGGTCGTCAGAGGCCAGACTCATCTGCACGGATGCGGTCAATGATTACGCCGGCCTCACCTGTGCCGGTAATGACGTGATGGCGTTAGCGCATGCCGCCGACGCCATCGAATTTGCCGAACTCGACCGAGCAGGGCCAGGGCTAATACTGTCAGCGCTTCACCTCTGTGGGCGCTCCCGCGACCGTGAAGCGCCCCTCCACGAAGGAGGTCGTCGCCGCGTCGGCCGTGCCCGTGAAACCGGGCTGCTTGCCGCCGACGCTCACCCTGAACTCGCCCGGCTCGACGAACGCGCGGCCGTCGTCCCCGATGACGGCGAGTTGGCGCGGCTCAATCGTGAAGCTCACCACTCGCTTCTCGCCCGGCTTGAGGCGCACGCGCTCGACGCCCACCAGCGAACGCACGGGCACGCGCACGGACGCCTCCGTGTCGGTCACGTAAAGTTGCACGACCTCGTCGCCCTCGACGCGTCCGGCGTTCTCGACCGTGGCGCTCACCGTCACGCTCTGCGTCGGCGACACGCGCGGCGATGAGACCTTGAGCCCCGAGTATATGAACCGCGTGTAACTGAGGCCGTGACCGAACGGGTAGAGCGGCTGCCCCTTGAAGAAGCGGTACGTGCGCCCCTCCATCGCGTAACTCTCGAACGGCGGCAGTTGGTCAACGGCCTTGTAGAAGGTGACGGGGAGCCGCCCCGCGGGGTTGTAGTCGCCGAAGAGCACGTCGGCCAAAGCCGTCCCGCCCTCCTCGCCCGGGTACCACGCCTGCACGATGGCCGGCACGTTCTGGTCAGCCCAGTTGACCGCGAGCGCGCTCCCCGAAAGTAGCACCAGCACGGCCGGCTTGCCCGTCGCGGTGACCGCTTCGAGCAACGCCTGCTGTCGAGCCGGCAGGCCGATGTCCGTGCGGTCGCCACCCGCGAAGCCGGGTTCGGTCACGTTCATCTCCTCGCCTTCGAGCTGCGCCGAGATGCCGAGGACGAGCACGACCGCGTCCGCCTGCTTCGCCACGTCCAACGCCTCCGCGTAGGGAGAGCCGGTCGTCTGGAGCGCGGGCGGCTGCCAGACGAGTTTCGCCACGGCGCCGATGCGCCCCTCGAAATACTCGAACTTGAGGTCGTAGCTCCGGCCCGCTTCGAGCGTGACCTCGCCCGTCCGCGTCGTCGGCGCGTGTTCGGTCCAGTCCTCCACGATCAGCCTGCCGTCGAGGTAGACGCGCAGGCCGTCGTCGGCGGTCGCGCCGAGGCGATACTTGCCCGAGGCAGTTGGGATGAGCTTTCCCGTCCAGCGCGCCGAGAAGTCGTCGGCCGGGACGCCCGGCGCGGGCGTGTTCATCCCCCAGTCGAAGTCAACGGCCTTTTCGTCGCGCGTCAACACGGGCGCGCCTTCGAGCTTACGGTTCGCGAAGAACTCCGCCTTCAGGTCGTGGAGCGCCGAAGCGGGGATGGGGATGCCCGAAAACTCCATCAGCGGCGTCCCCTGCGCGTAGAGCACCTTTGTCTGCGGCGAGACGTGACGGCGTATCCCTTCGAGCGGCGTGGTGGCGCGCGAGGGCTGGCCGTTGTAGTTGCCGAGCAGCACCTGCGCGTCGTCCGCGTTCGGGCCGATGACGGCGATACTCTTCAAGTCCTTCTTGAGAGGCAGCGTGTTCTTCTCATTCTTGAGCAGCACGACGGACTCGCGCGCCGCTTCGAGCGCGAGCCGCCGGTGCTCTGTCGAGTCGTTCACGGAGAAAGGTATCTGCGCGTACTTCACCATCTCGGGCGGGTCGAACATGCCGAGGCGGAAGCGCGCCTCGAACAGGCGCTTGACGGCCGTGTCGATCTCGCCTTCGGAAATCTGACCCTGCTTCACGGCGTCCACGAGCGCGCGGTAGGTGTCGCCGCATTCGAGGTCGGTGCCCCGCTTGACGGCCACGGCGGAAGCCTCCTCGGGCGTCTTCGTGAAGTTATGGCGGCGGAAGATGTCGTCAATGGCGCCGCAGTCGGAGACGACGTAGCCGGTAAATCCCCACTCGCCGCGCAGGAGACGGCCGAGCAGGTGCGTGTTGGCGCAGGCCGGCTCGCCGTTGACGCGGTTGTAGGCGCACATGACGGAGACGGCCTTCGCCTCCATGACCGTGGCGCGGAACGCGGGCGTGTAGGTCTCGCGCAGGTCGCGCTCGAAGGCTTTGGCGTCGAAGCGGTGGCGCTCAGGCTCGGGGCCTGAGTGCACGGCGTAGTGCTTCGGCGTCGCGACGACCTTGAGGTATGTCGGGTCGTTACCTTGAAGCCCCTTGACGAACTCGACGCCGAGCCGGCTCGACAGGTACGGGTCTTCGCCGTAGGTCTCCTGCCCGCGCCCCCAGCGCGGGTCGCGGAAGATGTTGATGTTCGGCGACCAGAAGGTCAGGCCGCGGAAGCGCGCGCGGTCGCCGCGCCGCTGCGCCTCGTGGTACTTGGCGCGCGCCTCGGTCGAGATGACCTCGGCGACGCGGCCGACGAGCCGCGGGTCGAAGGTCGCGCCGAGCCCGATGGCCTGCGGGAAGACCGTCGCCACGCCGTTGAAGGCGACGCCGTGCAGAGCCTCGTTCCACCAGTCGTACTCGGGGATGCCGAGGCGCTCAATGGCCGGCGCGGCGTTCATCATCTGCGAGACCTTCTCTTCGAGCGTCATCCGCGCGACGAGGTCTGCCACGCGCCTCTCGATGGGAAGACTCAGGTCGAGGTAGGGCGCGCGGGCGTCCGGCTTCTGCGTCTGCGCGGAGACGGGCGAACTGACGACGACGAGGCAGAACGCGAGCGCGGCGGCGCATGAACCTCTGCGGAGACGTTTGATAGACATGTCGTTAACCATTCATTGAGCCGCAGGCGCGCGGCGCGGAACTGTTCGGCCAGTAACATCGACCCCGGGGCTGAACACTCGGCGGGGGGTGTCTTGACAGGGGCAGTCTGTTTCAGCCGGCGCTTAGCGGCAGCCCGGCTGAAAACAGAGGCTCCGGCTGAAAAACGGCATCACGTGATTCTGGAAGCGGTCGGCCACTTTGCTCGTGTGGGTGCCCTGATACAGCTCGAAGCTGTTCGCGATCCCGTACCTGTCGAGGGCTTCGTGCAGCTTGCCCGCGTCGTTTCGTAAACCGTCCTGGTCGCCCACGTCGATAGCGATCGCGCGATACCGGCGGAGACTTCCGACATACTGATCCACAAAAGCCAGCGGCGCGTTGGCCGCCCACTTCGCGAGCACGTCAGGCTGGGGCACGCCGTCCTTCGTAGGCAGGTCGAGGTAGAGCGGCGGGTTCTTCGGGTTCGGCGACCACGCCGCCGCGGTGGCGAGCTGGGCGCGTGCGAAGAACGGCAGGCTCGCCGAATCCGAAGGCGACTTCACGGCCTCCAGCGCTTTCGCGAGTTCCGGATTCGCAGGCCCCGCCGGCCGCGGCGACAGGCAACACGGGCTCATGATGTAGAGACTCCCGAACACGTCCGCGTGCTTCATGCCGATGCGCGTCGCGCCGTACCCTCCCATCGAGTGGCCGACCAGGCCGCGGCTCAAACGATCCGGCAGCGTTCGGTAATGTGCGTCGATGTAAGTAACTAAGTCGCGCGCGATAAACTGCTCGAAGTCTCCGGTCGTGACCGAACTCGAATACATGGAGCCGTTGTGGAGAGTCTTCGAGTCGGGCAGGACGACAATCATCTCCTGAGCGCCCCGGGCGAAAGCGCCTTCGATGGTCTGCGGCACATGTATCTCGCGGGCCCACTGCTCGGCTCCGATGGAATACCCGTGCAGGGCGTAGACGACCGGGTAGCGCCGCGACTTCTGTTTGGCGTAGCTCGGCGGCAAAAACACGAGCACGTCGCGGTCTACGGCGTCCCCCTCCAGATTTCCTTCCAGGGCGGTGCCGTGGACTTTAATGCGCTCCACCTTCACGGGCTTCGCGCCGGGAATCGCCGGGGGCACTTCGGTCTGCACCTGCGCCCTCACCAGAGTGCACAGGGCGGCTGTTAACGACAGTGCCAACACGCAGAAGATTCTCATAGGTGTCACTGCCCGATTGAAATAACGGTCACCGACTTGGGTTCCAGCTTCAGAGTCAGCTTGCCGCCCTGCACCTTCGCCGAGACGGGCTTCGGCACGACCGTGTTCGGCGCCTCGAAGGTGTTCACACTGTCAACCTTCGGCGCGGTCAAAGTCTCTCCGGAGACGGACGTGGCCGTGACGCCCAACAGGCTCGCCTCTATCTCCGCCGGGCGGTTGGGATCGACGTTCGTGACCGCCAGCCACAGCCTGCCGGCCGCGTCCCGGGCCGCGATAGCGTCCACGCGCGGCAGGGTGATGTCGCCGTGCGTGTAGGTGCCTGAGTCGAAGGTGACCGGCACGAACGTAGCATCCTGGAACGGCACATACATTTTGAAGACATGGTAGGTCGGCGTCAGCACCATCTTCTCTTTGTCCGTCAGGATCATCGCCTGTAGGACGTTGATCATCTGGGCGATGTTCGCCACCCGCACCCGGTCTGAGTGACGGGCGAAGATGTTGAGGTTGAGCGCGGCCAGGACGGCATCGCGCTGGCTGTTCTGCTGGTACAGGAAGCCGGGGTTGCTGCCGGGCAGCGGCGCGTACCACGCGCCCCACTCGTCGACGATGAGGGCGACCCTCTTCTGCGGGTCGTACTTGTCCATGATGGCCGAATGCTTACTGACCAAGCCCTCCATCTCCAGCGTAGCCTTGAGGATTTGGGCGTACTCGGCCTCGCCGAACCCGACGGACGCAAACTTCTTCTCCCAGTTCACGACCGTGTAGTTGTGCAGCGAGAGCCCGTCCATGTCCCAGCTCCACTGGCGATTCTGATACGCCTTCATGACAACCTCGGTCCATTCGGTGAAGCGCGGCTCGCCGCCGCCCGGGCCGACGGCGATCTTGAGCATCCGCCGCCCGTCCCGCTGCACCGGGTTGAAGTTTCGGACGAAGCGGCTGTAGATCTTGAGCTGGCTCACGTAGTAGTCGGGCGTCATGTTGCCGCCGCAGTCCCAGGATTCGTTGCCGATGCCGAGGTAGGCGATCTTGTACGGGGCGGGATGACCATTGGTCGCGCGCTCCTTGACCAGCGTTGTCGGCTGCGCCGCGGTCAGGTACTCCAGCCACTCGGCGGCCTCCTGCGGCGTGCCGGAGCCGACGTTGACCGAGAGGTACGCCTCGGCGCCGATCTGGTCGAGGAAGTCCATGAACTCGTGCGTGCCGAAGGTGTTCGGCTCGATGACGCCGCCCCAGTTGGGGTTGAGCGTCTCTGCCCGCCGGGTGCCGACTCCCTTGCGCCAGTGGTACTCGTCGGCGTAGCAGCCGCCCGGCCAGCGGACGTTCGGCACCTTGATGGCCTTGAGCGCGGCGACCACATCGTTGCGGATGCCGCGCGTGTTGGGGATGTTGGAATCCGTCCCGACCCAGATGCCTTCGTAGACGCCTTTGCCCAGATGCTCGGCGAACTGGCCGAAGATGTTGCGGTCGATCTTCGCCCCGGTCTTCGATGCGTCGACGGACAGCTCGATCTTTTGTGCGACCGCGATGGGCGCAGGTAACCCCACACTTATCAGCACGAGACAGAAAAACAGTGCACGCATGGCAAGCGAACCCTTTCGGCCCGAACCATGAATGGCAGGGCAAAACAAGTGGAGAAAAACGTGCGCCGCACTGGCGAGACTCTGCCCGCCGGAAGGCCGGCGTGTCAGGCGGTGAAGGTCGGCTATGATTTCGGGAGCTGGTGCCGAGACCATCTGTTCTGCTCCGGAGACATGAGACACTTTTAGACCCTGCCGCATTCGGCAAAGCCCGGTCGCAAAGCATGAAATTGAAGGGAACGGTTTGCCGGCGGATTGTCCCTTACGAGCAACCAGCAAACGCGGGCATTGTAGACGAACTTCAGGTGCTGTTGTGGGAAATATCTCTCGGGTTATATGACAGGTAAGATGGGTACGCAAAGGAGACGTTAGTGAACCCTTCCTAAGGTGTGAGCAGACTTGCCGGGAGAGTTCAACTCCTTAGCCACTCCGATCATCCCTTATTTCTCGCCCGCCGCTTTATAATGGTGGCGTGATGGCAGGACAGAAATCACTCCTGATTAAGGCAATAACGTACCTGACTCACCTATCTCGGACCGGGCAACTCAATGGGTATTGGGGTGCTCCGCAAGTCCTTCATGTTCAGTGGGCATGCGGTGCCAGCCTGCTCAAGATATGCC
>JBEVJD010000132.1:0-18647 GCA_040510435.1 Pyrinomonadaceae bacterium
CAAGCCCTTACGTCTCGGACGAGCCTTTTTCGAGAGCGGCGAGTCGTGCTTCGAGCGTGCGGAGCGTGCGCTGCATGTCGCCGAGGCGGCGGAAGGCCGCGGTCGAGCGCAGCCACTCGCGGTTGTCGAAGGCCGGGATGCCCGAGATGACGCGGCCGGCGGGGACGTTGTGGCTCGTGGCGCTCTTGGCCGTCAGCACCACATCGTCGCCGATTTCGAGGTGGCCGGCGACGCCCGCCTGTCCGGCGAGGATGACGCGGCGGCCGATGCGCGAGCTTCCCGCGAGTCCCACCTGCGCGCAGAGGAGCGAGTCTTCGCCGACCGTGCAGGAGTGGCCGATCTGGACGAGGTTGTCTATCTTCGCGCCGCGCGCGATGCGCGTCTCGCCGACCGAGGCGCAGTCAATGGTGGTGCCCGCGCCGATCTCAACATCGTCTTCGACGACGACGCGTCCCGCCTGCGGAATCTTCAGCCAGCGCCCCTCCTCGTCCTTCGCGTAGCCGAAGCCGTCCGAGCCGATGACGGCGTTGTTGTGGACGGTCACGCGCGCGCCGAGGACGGTGCCGTCGCGCAGCGCCACGCCCGAGTGTATGACCGAGCCCTCGCCCACGACGACGCCGTCGTAGACGGTCACGTTCGGGAAGAGGCGCACGCCGTCGCCAATGACGACATCGCGCCCGACGACGGAGCACGCGCCCACGGCGACGCCCGCGCCGAGCCGCGCCGAAGAATCTATGACGGCCGAGGGGTGGATGAGAGGTTCGAACTCAGGCTCAGGGTTGAAGACTCGCAGGGCGCGCGTGTAGGCGAGGTAGGGGTCGCGCGCGTGGAGGACGGCAATGTCTTCGCGCCCCGACTCCGACCCTTCGGCGAGGTAGACGGCCGCGGCGCGCGTCGTCTGCACGCGCGGCGTGTAGCGCGGGTTGGCGAGGAAGGTGACGTGGCCGGGCTCGGCGTCGTCCAGCCCGGCGGCGCCCGTGATTTCGATGTCTTCAAATCTCTCTTCGACGCGGGCGCCCGTCAGGCGCGCAAGCTCGCTCAGTTTCATGTGCAGAGTTATCGCACAGGGGAAGTTTAAAGTTCAAAGATGACGGGGCGGAAGCCCGACCGTGCGGGAGGGCTCCGGTTTTACGGCACCACAAAAGGGGAGGAAGACCGGAGCCCTCCCGCACGGTCGGGCCTCTGCCGGTTTCACATGAGGTTGACGGGGTCGATCTCGACGTTGACGGAGCCGAGGTCGCAGCCGGGTTGGGCGGAGGCTTCGCCGAGCGCCATCTCGATGAGGGTGCGGAGGCGTGGGCGGCTGCGCGACTTGAGGATGAGTTGGACGCGGTGCTCGCCGCGCAGGCGCGCGAGCGGGGCGGGCGCGGGGCCGAGGACGCGGCAGCCGCGTTCGGTGTTCGCACGGTCGAGCGCGTCGCGCAAAGCGGCGGCCGTCGTCTGCACGCGCGCGAGGTCTTCGCCATGGACGAGCAGCGAGGCGAGCGCGACGAAGGGCGGGTAGCTCAGGTTTCGCCGGTAGTTGATCTCCTCTTCAAAGAAGCCCTCGTAGTCCTGCGCGCAGGCGTGCCGGAGGGCGTAGTGGTGCGGGTGAAAGGTCTGTATCAGCACGCGGCCGGGGAGTTCGCCGCGGCCGGCGCGCCCCGCCACCTGCGTGATGAGCTGGAAGGCGCGCTCGGCCGAGCGGAAGTCGGGCATGGCGAGGCCGGCGTCCACGGAGACGACGCCGACCAGCGTCACGTTGGGGAAGTCGTGTCCCTTGGCGATCATCTGCGTGCCGACGAGCATGTCCAACTCGCCCGCGCCGAAGCGCAGGATGGCCTGCTCGTAGGTGGAGCGGCGGGCGGTCGTGTCGCGGTCGAGCCGCGCGAGGCGGAGGGAGGGGAAGCGTTTTTGAAGAATCTCCTCGATCTGCTCGGTGCCCTCGCCGATGAAGTACATGAAGGGGCCGTGGCAGGCGGGGCAGGCGTCGGGCGGGCGCTGGCGCAGGTTGCAGTAGTGACAGACGAGGCTGCGCTCGCTGCGGTGGAAGGTGAGCGTGACATCGCAGTTCTGGCAGTTGATGCGCTCGCCGCACGAGCGGCAGAGCACGAAGCTCGAATAGCCGCGGCGGTTCAGAAGAACGATGGACTGCTCGCCGCGCGCGTGCGTCTCCTCGATGGCTTCGAGCAGTTCGGGCGAGAAGACTTCAGGCTTGCCCTTCGACTTGAACGCGACGCGCATGTCCACGATCTCCGCGCGCGCCATCGCGCGTCCGGCGATGCGGCTGGGGAGTTGCAGGTAGCGATATTTTCCCTGCCGCGCGTTCTGGTACGTCTCAAGCGAGGGCGTCGCCGAGCCGAGGACGACGACGGCGCGCTCGCGGTGCGCGCGCATGACGGCCGTGTCGCGGCCGTTGTAGTAGGGCGACTCCTGCTGCCGGTAGGAAGCCTCGTGCTCTTCGTCAACGACGATGACGCCCAGGTGGCGGACGGGTGCGAAGACGGCCGAGCGCGTGCCGATGACGACGCGCGCCTCGCCGCGTTTGAGACGCCCCCATTCGTCGAAGCGCTCGCCCGCGGTGAGCGACGAATGGAAGATGGCGACGGCGTCGCCGAAGTGCGCGCGCAGGCGGCGCGAGAAGACGGGCGTGAGCGCGATCTCGGGGACGAGCATCATCGCCGAGCGCCCGCGCCGCAGAGCCTCGCGCATGGCGCGGATGTAGATTTCGGTCTTGCCGCTGCCCGTGACGCCGTGCAGGAGGAAGGCCGCGAAGGCGTCTTCGTTCTGCGCCTCGTTGATGGCGCGGAGCGCGCGTTCCTGCTCGTCGGTCAGGAGCAGGTCGTCCGCGTCGGGCAGACGCGCGCCGGCCAGCGGGTCGCGCCTGACCTCGCGCACGAAGACTTCGAGCAGCCCCCGCCGCTCCAACGTCTGAATCGTGGAAGCGCTCGCCGCGGCGGCTTCGAGCAGTTCGGCGAAGAGCATCTCGCCGCCCCCGGCGAGGAGGGTTTCGACAACCTTCTGCTGTGCCGCCGTCAGGGCGCGCGCGCCGGAGGCGCCGTTGTCGGAGGGGGGGAGGAGGCGCACGGCCTTTCTCTTCTTGGCGCGCGTCTGCGTGCCGCGCTGCCTGTGCGCGACGGTGACCCAGCCCGTGCGGGTCAGCTCGCGCGCGGCCTTGGCGGCGCGCGCCTGCCCCAACTCGCGCGCCGCCTCGCGCAGCGTCGTCGAGCCGTCGGCGGCGGCCAACAGCAACAGGCGCCCCTTCGCGGTCGCGGCCTTCCGCTCGGGCAGGCGTGCCAACTCGTCGCGCCCTTCTGACGTGATGGTGACGACCTGATCGACGCCTGCGTTGAGACCCGCGGGCAGCGCCGCCTTCAAGACCTCGCCCCACGGCGCGGCGTAGTAGTCGCTGATCCAGCGCGTAATCTCCAACACCTCGGGCGTCAGCAGCGGCTCGGCGTCGAGCAGTTCCTCGGCCTCTTTAATCTCAGTCTGTTCAAGGCCGAGCGCGGGGTCTAACTCTTCGTGGAGCGCGACGACGTAGCCGGTCGTCAGCGTCCGCCCGAAGGGGACGAGCAGGCGCGCGCCGACGCGCGCGTCCTCGCGCAACGCGAGCGGCAGGCTGTAGGTGAAAGTCTGCGTGAGCCGGAGCGGAAGCGCGACCTCCGCGTAGAGCGGGCCGCCGTCGGCTTCGGCGTGCCCGCGCGCGGGGTCGTCTGTCTTTGTGAACTGGGGGCGTCGCACGGAGAGTCTACGTTAACTTGAAGGGCGGAAAAGTTGAAGCGCGGAGACCTGCGACGAAGGAGTTGCTGGCCGAAACGTCTCAGGATTTTTCCGGAGCCTTGCTCAAGAGGGCGCGGACTTTCTTCATGTCCTCCCAGACCTCGCGCTTCTTGGTAGGGTCACGCAGCAGGTACGCGGGATTGAAGGTCGGCATCAGCGGCATGCCGTGGTAGTCGTGAAACTCGCCGCGCATCTGCGAGATGGGTTTCTTCGTGCGGAGCAGGGCGCGCGTCGGCGTGTTGCCGAAGGCGATGACGAGGCGCGGGCGCGCGGCGGCCAACTCGCGGTGGAGGTAGGGCGTGAAGAATGAGAGCCATTCGGGCGTGATTTCGTCGCCCTGGCTGATGGCCTTGATGACGTTGGTCAGGTAGCAGTCGGAGCGCGCGAGGCCGATGCTTGAGAGGATGCGTTCGAGCATCTGCCCGGCCGGCCCCATGAAGGGGCGGCCCGACTCGATGTCAGGCGGGCCGGGCGATTCGCCGACGACCGCGACCTTCGCGCCGACGGGGCCTTCGCCGAAGATGAAGATGCGCTCCTTGAACTCCGGCAGGCGCTTCGCGCGTTGCAGCAGTTCGTCGTTGACCTCCTCGACGGTCTCGGTCGGCTCGGGCGTCTGCCCGCTGAAGAGTGAGTCTTGCATGGCTTTGCGCGCTCGCAGAACGTGTTTCCGTGCGTCGGGGATAACATTCCCGGCGGGGGGAAGGCGATTCGGACGCGTGCGCACAGCGGTCTAATTTATGAGAACGCCGTGCGCATAAGCTGGAACGTTATGCGCATGCGTGCGCATGCCGTTCTAATTTATGAGAATGCTGTGCGCATAAATTAGAACGACATGCGCACGCATGCGCGCGACATTCAATCGGATGAGAACGTCGTGCGCACGCATGCGCGCGGCGTTTTCACGCGTGCGCATGCCTTACGTCCCAACGTGTTTTCAATCCTTCGTCGAGTTCAGATAGTCGCGCACCTTCTTCATGTCGTCCCAGACCTCGCGCTTCTTCGAGGGGTCGCGCAGGAGGTACGCGGGGTGGAAGGTCGGCATGACCTTGATGCCGCGATAGTCCTGAAACTGGCCGCGCAGGCGCGTGATGCCCTCCTTCGTGTCGAGCAGGTTCTTCATCGCGGTGTTGCCCAGGACGACGATCACGTCGGGGCGCGCAATGTTGATTTCGCGCAGCAGGAAGGGCTTGCACGTGTGCGCCTCGTCGGTGGTCGGCGTGCGGTTGCCGGGCGGGCGGCAGCGATTGACGTTGCCGATGAGCACGTCGTCGCGCTTGAGGCCGATGGCCTCGATGATCTTGTTGAGGAGTTGCCCGGCGCGGCCGACGAAGGGTCTTCCGCTGGCGTCCTCGTCGGCGCCCGGCGCCTCGCCGACGAACATCAGGCGCGCGTTCGGCTTCCCCTCGGTGTGGACGATGGTGTTGCGCCCCTGATGGAGCGGGCAGCGGACGCACTCGCCGATGTCGGCGCGTATGTCCTCGAAGGTCTCGCCGGGGCGGCCGAGGCTCAGCTCGTCCTGCGGCGTGATGTCGCCGAAGAGCGTCTCGCGCGGCGCGGGCGGGTCGGGTGAAGGCTTGCGGATGGGTTTCTTAGGCATTTCCGCTTGATAAAGAATATTGGGCGACTCGTCCGCGGCATTCGGCTGCGGACGCGCGGCCCGGCTCGTCGGTGGGGGAGGCGGGGGGAGCGTTCTCTGCGGTGGCGGAGGCGGCGCGGGGCGTTGCGCGCCTGCACTCGCGGGGCGCTCCGCGCTGGCGTTCCTCTGAAGGGCGGGCGGGACGGCCGGCCGCGCCTTCTGCGGCTCCTCGCGCGTCTGCGCGTTCGACTCGAAGGCCGGCACGTCCAAGCCTTCGAGACCTTCGACGCCAAGCTCGCGCAGGTACGAGGCCGACTCGGCCACGTCCTGCGCCAAAGACTTCAGCAAATCTCTCGCCTGCGACTCGTCTTCCATCTGGCTCATCTGGGATGCCACATTATGACACGAAGCGGCGGCGCGGTGCAGCCCCTTCAGGGCGACGGCGCGCGCCGGCCGAGCCGCAGCGACACCTCGCGCCTCACGTAGCGGCCGGGCTCGCCGGAGAACTGCACGCCGAGAGTTCGATCCGAGCCGAGGGTCAGCGCCACGCCCTCGCCGCCGCTCTCGTTCGTCAGGCCGACCTGTTTCGGGGTCTTGATGCGGAGCGCGTATTCGCGCCCGGGGACGCCTTCGAGCAGGAGCCGCAGCCACTCCCCCTCAGCGCGCGCGCGCAGCACACGCAGCCCCGTGCTCGTGTCACCGGGGCGCGGCGCCTCGCGCCTGACGTACACGTCCGTGCCCTCTTCGTACTTGAGGACGACCCTCAACATCTTCGCATCCATGTAGGAGACGGCGCGGCGCGGGTCGGCCTCGAAGACAACCGACTGCGTGTCGCCCATTCTTTCAACCCTGAACTCGACGGGTCGGCCGCCCACCTCGACGGACTTGATGCGCGCGTCGAGCGGGAACGCCGGAGCCAGTTCAATCCTCGACGGCGGCGCCTTGCCCGCGTCCTGCTCTTTCGGGAAGAAGAGCAGAATCTTCATCTCGCCGCCTGCGCGCGTCAGTGTGAAGTCGAACACGCCGCCGCCCGCGCGCACGCGCCGCACAGTGAGGTTGTCCCAGTCGGCCGGGAGCTGCGGCGCGAGCCGGACGGTCGAGCCCTCGTCGTTTATTTCGACACCAAGCAGCCCGCGCAGAAGCGGCGCCACGACCATCGCCTCCGACCAGACCTGGTGGTGCGAAGAGCGGCCGAAGGGCGCGTTGTAGTCGCCGGACAGAAGCTCAGTCGTGTAGCCGAGCGCGCCCTGCTCGCGCAGGAGCACGTTCGACATCAACGCCTGCAAGCCGACGTGCGGGCGCCCGTAACGGTACGCGCCCACGCTCGCCCAGCCCGTGAAGAGGGGCCAGACCGAGCCGCTGTGATAGGAGAGCGGGTCGTAGAGTCGGCTCTCGTCCGAGATGATGCGCGCGCCCCATTCGGTGGCGATGCGGCCCGAGCCGAGACTGTCAATCTGCCCCTGCGCGCGCCCCGCGTCCAGCACGCCGAACCAGAGCGGGACGGCGGGCATCACCGTCTCCTCGTCCATGAGCTTCGACCTATCCAACTCGTTCATGCGCTGCTGCCGGCGCTCGCGGTTCGGCCCGCGCTCGGCCTCGCGCGGCACGGCGCGCGGGACGTTGGTGGCGAAGGCGTAGAAGCCGCGCTCGTCCAGCCAGTACGTCTTCTCGATTGCGTCCGTCACGCGCCGAGTCGCCTCCGTCACTTCGACCGCGAGCTTGTCATCTTCCAACAGCCCGGCCATCTCCTCGACGCCGCGCAGCGCCTCGACCCAAAGCCCCTGCATGTAAATCTCTTCGTGCGGAGGATAGAGCGAGCCGCCCTCGACCCAGCCGTGGCCGAAGTTGGTGTTCTCAATGAGCGCGTTGCCGTCGGTGTCGGACGCTTTAGTGAAGCGGTAGGCTTTGAGAACGGACTCCCAGTTGGCGCGCAGGAAGCTCACGTCGCCGCTGGCGCGCACGTAGTCTGCGTGGGCGATGATGTAGAGCGGCGTGGCGTCGGCGCTCGCCCAGGGGTAAGTGTAATCTGTGAACCAGGGGACGAGGCTCGCGCTCTGCGAAATCTCGTGCGGGATTTTGCCGTCGGCGCGCTGGTATTTTTTGAGGAAGTCGAGCGCCGAGCGCACGCCCGCGAAGTCGCCGTAGGAGTCGAGGGCGAGCGCCGTCCACAGCGCGTCGCGGCCGAAGAACCACGCGAAGCCCGGCCGCTCCGACTCGCCCGCCGTGCGGAAGCCCGCCACGAGCCCGCGCCCAAGCAGAGGGTTCTCGACGAAGCCCTTGTCGATGCCGACCTTCGCCCACGCGAAAGCCTCGTTGACGCGCCCGTCCGGCGTCGAGACCTCGGTCGTCTCCGCGAGCAGCCGCCGGTAGTGCTCGACGTTCTTCTCGTACAGCGCGCGCGCCGAGCCGAGCAGACGCGCGTAGGTCGCGCGCGCCTCGTCGCGCCCCTTGACGCTGCCGGCGATGACGACGGGGATGAAGTTCGACTTCAGCTCCGAGGCGGGCACGTCCAGGCGGAACTCGGCGGGCACGTCGCGCGGCTCCTCCTGGTAGGGCATGACCGACACGTCGCGCGCCGCGGGGCTGCCCACCATCCCGGCGTAACGCCCCGTCTCTTCGTAGATGAAATAGGCGCGCTGCTTTTCGTCCCACGAGAGCGAGCCGGTCGGCATCCCGGCGGGCCACATGAGCTTCAGGCGCGGGCGGAAGCGGACGCCCACGACGACGGGCAGCGCCGAGTCAACGTCGAGCAGCATGACGACGCCCGCCTCGTCGAGCGGCGCGAAGACGGTCTGGCGGACGGTGAACGCCGCGTGCGAGTAGGTGATGGTGGTCGCCTCGGGTCGCACGTCGATGAGCGCGGCCGTGTCCGCGCCGCGGAACTCGAGCGGGTAGCCCTCGACGCGGAAGGACAGCTCGAACCCGTCGAGAATCTGCAAAGGGTAAGCCCACGCTTCGAGCTGCCGGTGCTCGTACCCGAAGACCGCGCTCTTTCGCCCGAGCACGTCGAGAAACGCGCCCGGCCGCGTACGTCTCTCCAAACGCAGGCCGCTTTGCGGGAAGGGGAATTTGGGAACGAGTTGAGCGGGTGTGGGCGGTTGCGCGTGTGCGGCCGAGTGGACGAGCGAGAAGAGGAGGAGGAGTAAAAGTATTGGCTTCACGATTGAGTTTGGTCGAATCGATAACTCAACTAATCCGAAGCGCATTGTGAAAACGCCGCGGAGCGGCGCTTGAGTTTAGCCCGGCCTTATCAAGGCCGGGACAGCCGACGGTCAACGCGTGCCGCGTCGCGTCAGCGACGCCTGAACTTACAGTCCGGTTCAGGCGTCGCTGATGCGACGCGGTGGTGTTCTATTCAACGCTTCCCCGGCCTTGAAAGGCCGGGCTAAGCTCAGACGCCGCTCCGCGGCGTTTGATGCATATCCTTCAATGAAAGTTACACGCCGAGCACGTCCACCAACTCCTGCACGGAGGCGGCGCTCTTCTGGAGGGCGATGCGCTCCTCGTTGGTGAGGCTGATTTCGATGATCTGTTCGAGGCCGCGCGCGCCGAGCTTGCAGGGGACGCCGACGTAGAGGTTGTTGATGCCGTACTCGCCTTCGAGGTAGGCGGCGCAGGGCAGAATCTTCTTCTTGTCCTTGAGGATGGACTCCGTCATCTCGACGGCCGCCGCCGAGGGCGCGTAGTAGGCCGAGCCGGTCTTCAGGAGCCCGACGATCTCCGCGCCGCCGTTGGCCGTGCGCTTGACGATGGCTTCAAGCTGCTCCTTCGGCAGGAGTTCGGTGACGGGGATGCCGGCGCAGGTCGAGTAGCGCGGCAGCGGCACCATCGTGTCGCCGTGCCCGCCCAGCACGAAGGCCGTCACGTTCTCGACCGACACGTCCAGAGCCTCGGCGAGGAAGCAGCGCATGCGCGCCGAGTCGAGCACGCCGGCCATGCCGATGACGCGGTGCTTGGGGAAGCCCGACTTCTTCAAGGCCACCTGGCACATCGCGTCGAGCGGGTTCGAGACGATGATGAGGACGGAGTCCGGCGAGTACTTGACGACCTCCTCGACGACGCTCGACACGATGCCGGCGTTGGTCTTCAGGAGGTCGTCGCGGCTCATGCCGGGCTTGCGCGGGAGCCCCGAGGTGATGATGACCACGTCGGAGTTGGCCGTCGCGGCGTAGTCGTTGGTCGCGCCGACGAGCTTCGCGTCGAACCCTTCAACCGGCGCGGCCTGCGCGAGGTCGAGAGCCTTGCCCTGCGGCATGCCCTCGACGATGTCCACGAGCACCACGTCGCCCAGCTCTTTGCTCGCCAGCCAGTGCGCGGCCGTCGCGCCGACGTTGCCGGCGCCGACCACCGTAATCTTGTTTCGCTTGCCCATCTTTATCTTGGTTCCTTTCTCTCAGACGGATGCTTGATTGCGTGAACCCACGTGTAAAAAGGGGACTCGGGGCGCGGCGCGCACGCCTGCCGCCGCGGGCGCCCTTTCGTAAGAATTAGGAGTGAAGCGCGAGTGTAAAGTGGGCCTCAGGCGGTGTCAAGGAAGGGCTCGCGGGGCGCGAACGAGGGCGCGCGGCGGCGCGCGAACCTTCGTGCGCAAAGAGAAAGCCCGTCCGGGGCGAACCGCGGACGGGCTTCGGAGAGGGGGCGGCCGTTCGGCCATCACGGGCCGAAACGCTGCCTGTACTCGGTCGAGGTGATGAAGGCCTTGACCATCTCGGCCGCGACGAAGTCGCCGTTGAACTGGGTGAGCTTGTCGAGCCAGAACTTCCAGCCGCCGTAGTTGAGCCCCGGCTCCGGCGCGTCGTCCGGATTGCGGCGGAGGTAGCCGTAGTACTGCATCAGCACGAAGGCGCGGTTCGACTCGTTGACCTTCAGGCTCGCGTCCTCCGCGACCGTGCGGAGGACGGAGGCGCGACCCGCGGTCGTGTTGTTCCCGCTCAGCTCCGCGACGAGCTGATCCCTCTCGGCCTGCGTGAGCGCGGAGCCCGTGTTCGCGCGGAGCTTATCCACGAACTGCGCGGGCGTCATCGAGACGGGGAAGGCCGCGATGAAGCGCGCGCGCTGGACGAACTCCAGCGCGAACGCCTGCTTGTTCTCTTCGAGCTGCCGCTCCCATTCGCCCTGGTTGACCACGACGTTCTGGCCGATGCGCTGCGTGTCGGGCAGGAACTCGTTGAGCCGTATCACCGGCACGGTGCCGGCCACGTTCGGCGAGGTCGCGTCGCCGTAGGCGGTCTTGTAGAAGCGGTAGACGAGGTAGCCCGTGTTCTGGAACTCGATGGAGAGGAAGAAGGCCGCGCTGACGTTAATCCTCTTCACGTCCCTGCAAGCGACGTTGGCGCCACACTGCGTGATGTCGTTCGTCCAGAAGGCGAGTCCGCCCGCGTCGGCCTCGCGGTTGAGGAAGTCCACGTAGTGCTGGCGGACGAAGAAGTCGGCGTTGAAGGCGGTGTCGCCGACGGGGTTCGAGCCGTTCGCCGAGTCGTCGCTGTTAATGGTCACGACGGACGAGGCGGGCGAGCCGAGCGTTGACCCTGCGGCGTTCGAGAGCGTGAACGAGAAGGTCTCGGCCGGCTCGGCGAACGCGTCGTCGGTGACGAAGACCGTGACGGTCTTCGTCGCCTCGCCGGGCGCGAAGACGAGCGAGCCGAGCGTCTGCGTGTAGTCCCTCAGCCTGCTCGCCGTCCCGTCCGAGGTCGCGTAGTCAACGGTGGACGCCGCCGAGGTGTTGCCCGTGCGCGTCACGTTAATCTGAATTTTCCGCGCCGACTCGCCCACGCCGAGGGTCGAGGCGGAGAGTTGCACGGCGGAGGCGGTGTTGGCCGCTTGCTCGACGGTGTAGGTGCGGCCGGCGACGGTCAGCGTGCCCGTGCGCGCCTCGGGGGTGTTGTTGGCCGTGACGCTGAAGGCGACGCTGCCGCTGCCCGCGCCGGTTGCGCCCGAGGTGATGCCGAGCCAGCCGGCGTTGCTCACGGCGTTCCAGCCGCAGCCCGAGCCCGCCGTCACGCCGACGCCGCCCGGGCCGCCGCCGAAGGCGAACGACCCGCCAGTCGAGCTGAGGTTGTAGGCGCACCCGGTCTGCGACGAGACGAGGCCCAGCGTGTAAGAGCCCGTCACGCCCGCGGCGAACGAGTTGGCGTAGATGAGGTAGGTGCCCGTCGTGGGCAGCGTGAAGAAGCCCACTCCCGGCGGCACGCGCGAGTTGAGTCCCCCGCCGCCGTCGTCGTCGCTGACGACGAGCCCGTTCGGCCCCGCGAGGACGAGGTAGGTGTCGAAGCTGAGCGAACTCATTGAGACGGCTATCTGCTGCCCGGCCGTGCCGCTGAAGCTATAAAGGTCGAAGAACGAGCCGTCGGTGAAGCGGCAGTCGGCGTTACTGAGCGAGCCGCCGACGGTCTGCCCGACGGCGATGCCCGTCGAGGAGCAGGTGACGGGGGTCGTTCCCGAGAGCGTCAGTGTGTAGGCGCCGGTCACGCCCGACGAGAAGGAGTTGGCGAGAATTTTGTAGGTGCCGGTCGTCGGGAGCGTGATCGTCCCGCTCGAAGCGGGGATGCGCGAGTTGAGCGCGCCGCCGCCGTCGTCGTCCTCTGCGAGCAGCGTCCCGTCGGGTCTGAGCAGCAGCAGGAACGTGTCGAAAGCGGCAGAGGACATCGCGACCGAGACCTGCTGGCCCGCGGTGCCGCTGAAGGTGTAGGAGTCGAAGAGGGAGTTGTCGGAGAGGCGGCAGTCGGTGCTGCTGAGCGAGCCGCCGACGGTCTGGCCGAAGGAGATGTTCGTGGAGGGGCAGGTGCCGCCCGGCGTCTGCCCCGTGAGCGTGATCGAGTAGGAGCCCGTCACGTTCGCGGCGAACGAGTTGGCGTAGATGATGTAGGTGCCGGTCGTCGGGAGCGTGATCGTCCCGCTCGAAGCGGGTATGCGCGAGTTGTTGCCCCCGCCGCCGTCGTCGTCGGAGGCGAGCACGGTGCCGTCCGGCCTGAGCAGAAAGAGCAACGTGTCGAACGCGGTCGAAGACATCGAGACGGAGACCTGCTGTCCGGCCGTGCCCGCGAACGAGTACTTGTCGAAGATTGAGTTGTCTGTGAAGCGACAGTCGGTGCTGCTCAGGTTGCCGGAGAGCGTCTGGCCGAAGGAGAGGGGCGTGATGGTGCCGCAGGCGTCGGTCTGCGCCGTCAGGCCGAGCGAGTAGGTGCCGGCCGTGCTCGCGCTGAAAGAGGTGGCCTGAATCGTGTAGGTGCCGGCGGAGGGGAGCGTGAAGAATCCGCTCGTGGCCGGGATGCGCGAGTTGGTTCCGCCGCCGCCGTCGTCGTTCGAGGCCAGGACGTTCCCGCCCGGCCCGAGCAGGTAGACGACGGTGTCGAACGCGGTCGAAGACAGCGAGATTGCCACCTGCTGCCCGGCCGTGCCCGTGAAGGTGTAGGCGTCGGCGAAGTGGTCGCCGCCCGCCGGGTAGCGGCAGTCCGTGGCCGCGAGCGAGCCGTTCACCGTCTGGCCGATGCCGATGGGCGCGGGCGCGCCGCATGCGCCGCCACTGCCCCCGCCGCCGAGCGCGTTGACGGCTGCGTCAACCCTGATGCGCGGCTTCGTGATGCCGTTCACGTCGGTGACGAGCCGTCCCGTGTCGCGCAGCGCGCCGAGCACCTGCGGCACGGTCGCCGAAGGGCTCTTCGACTTGAGCACCGCCCACGCGCCCGCCACGTGCGGCGTCGCCATCGAGGTGCCCTCCTTGTTGGAGAAGTTGCCGCCGGGGACGGAAGACCGGATGACGCTCCCGGGCGCGAGCAAGCTCAGGAAGCTCGCGCTGTTCGAGAAGGACGAGACGCTGTCCAGCGTCTCGAACCCGCTGCCGTCGCTCGTCGAGCCGACGCTGACGGCCGAGGAGATGCAGGCCGGCGAGGCGATGGAGTCCTTGTAGCCTTCGTTGCCGGACGCGATGACGGTGGCGATGCCGGCCGCACGCAGGTTGTCGATGACGGCCTTGAGCGGGTTGCCGTCGCAGTTCGAAGAGTTCTGGCCGCCGCCGATGCTCATGTTGACGGCCGCGATGTTGAAGGTGTTGCGCAGCGCGTAGACCCTTTCGAGCCCCTTCATCTGATCCGACCCGTAGGTGAGCACGCACGGCGCGGAGCCTCGGCAGTCGGACGCGCTGTTGAAGCGCGAGAAGATTTGGATGGCGATGACGTTGGCGTCCTTCGCCACGCCGGAGAAGCTCGTGCCCCTGCCGGCGGCGATGCCGGCCACGTGCGTGCCGTGGTCGCAGCCGTTGACGCCTGAGCAGTTGACGCCGGAGCCGGAGGAGGTTGATTCGGAGGCGCCGCCCGGGCAGACGGAGTTGGAGTTGTTGGCCCCGCTCGTCGTCGAGTAGCAGGCTTCCGAGACGACCTTGCCCGCGAGGAACGAGTGCGACTTGTCCACGCCCGTGTCGAGAATCGCCACGGTCTGCCCGGAGCCGGTGAAGCCGGCTGTCCACGCGGCCGGCGCGCCGACGAGCGCCGTGCTCTCGGCGAGCGCGGCCGGGATGGGCACGTCCTCCGTGACGGTCGAGACTTCGGGCGACGAGCGCAGCGCCTCGACGCCCGCGGCGTCCACTTCGAGCACGACGTAGGGAATCGTCTCGAAGTGCTTGACGAGGTTGCGTGCCGCGAGGGGGACGCGCGCGAGCACAGTCTCGCGCGCCGTCGAGATGCCGCGCCGCTGCTCCTCGACGGCCGCGGCCGTCGGCAGTTCGCCCTCAGGCTCGAAGTCCGCGCGCAGCCCGACGATGACGCGCACAGAGCCGGCGGTCTGCGCCTTCTCGCGCAGCGCGTCGAAGGCGCGCGTCGCTTCGAGGCTGCGCCCGACATCCGCCTGCGCCACCTCCTTCATGCTGCTGAGCTTGGACGACTGCGAGAGGATGTCTGCGTCGGGGGGCGCCGTCTCCGCCGGAGCCCCGTTCGCGGCGGGCGAGCCGCCCTTGCGCGCACGCGCCTCGGCCTTCAACTGTTCGACGCCGGGCTCGGCGGCCGTCTGTGATTTGCGCGGCTTCGACGCGGAGGCCGCGGCTTTGCGGCGCACGACTTCGTCGTTGAGCGTGAGTTGTGCGGAGGAGGGGCTGGGCTGTATGAACAGCGCGGCGGTCAGAACCGCGAGGCAAGCGGCGAGGGCTAGAGCCTTTCTCATGTCCTTATCTCCTTGTGTGAGATGGTCTGTGAAGTCGGGGTCACGCGAGCGCGGCTACTGGCTCGCCGCGGGCATGGCCGAGTCTTCGGTCACGTCCGCGACGGAGGGCGACGAGCGAAGGCGCAGGAGCGCACGGGCGTCTACGTGCAACGCGAGATAGGGCGTCGTCGCGAACCTCTTCAACGCGCCGACGCGCTCGCGCCGCAACTCTTCGAGGAGCGTGTCCTGCGCGCGAGCGATGGCCGCGCGCTGGAGTCTCGCCGCTTCGTCGCTCAGCTCGCCTTCGGGCCGGAAGGGCACGCAGAGCTTGACGACGACCGCGACCGAGCCCGCCTTCAGCGCCCCGCGCATCAGCGCGTCGAAAGTCTCCTTACTCATACTCTTCCCCCCCGAATGATTGGCGGCCGCGCACTGTTTCGGCGCGCGCGGCCGGCGCCTCGCACGTCTCGCGTTGCTCGTACGCGCGGGACGCTTCTGCGCGGGCGCGACGGCGTGAGCCCCGCCCGCGGCCGGCAGCGCCGCGCCGTGGGCAGAGGCGGGCGTTAAAGAACAGATGGTGGCCGCGCAAAGGCTCAGGACTTGAAGTGTGGGTCTTGGCATGATGCCGGGACGGCCGCCTGTACTTCGCCGGGTCGCGCCGGGAGGCGGAAAGTCTGAGAGACGCGCGCTCCTGGTGCGCGTCTCTCAACGGTAGAGTTAGAAGGTTGACGACGTAAGGGCTGAGGCTTGGGCGCGCGTCGCGGCCTGTGTCTCAGATGTGTTGTATTTAGCAAGAGCAGCCCAGATTCGGGCGGGCCGTCTGTACGCGGCCGTGAGACGTGCGGGCTGCTCAGGAGGACTCGACGCTGTTGAAAAAGAGGAACGGGTTGCCGCGGATGCGAGGCGCTTCGGCCGACTACCCGGAGAGTAAAACGGCGCGCAGAATGTACACTCGCCGGGGGCACCTGTCAACGAAAAGTTGTCGGCGCCGCGCGAGTGGACGTGTGGTCTCGTCAGTCGCGTTCGAAGGGTGCGCGGGCGCACCGGCGCCGTCTTTATATCAGTCTGCGGTTGGGTGCGACCGGCTCCGCGTGCGGCCCGAACAGTACCACGAGCGGTAGCGAGCGGGTCGCGGTGACATCAGGCGGCCCCGGCGTCGCGGCACGCAACCGCTCTCGGTACTGTCGTGGTCGCACACGACCGCAAATCGCTATAATACGTCGAGCCCGGGCGCACGCGCGCGGCTCGCGGGGGTGAGAGGGGCGTGGGATTTTTCGAGCAGTTACGCGGGCTATTCAGACGGGGCGGAGGGGGCGCGCACGTCGCGCCGGCCTTTGAGGAGGAGGACGTTGACCCGTTCGACCCGTTCCCCGAGCCCGTCAGGCTTGAGATAAAGGACGTGTTCGACCTCCACTCGATCCCGCCGCGCGAGGTGCGGGCCGTCGTCGAAGAGTATTTGCGCGAGGCGCACGGCAGAGGCTACCGGCAGGTGCGAATCATCCACGGCAAGGGCGTCGGCGTACAGCGCGAGGCCGTCCGCGCGGTGCTGGCGCGCACGCCCTTCGTCGAGCACTTCAAAGACGCCCCGCCCGAGGCCGGCGGCTGGGGCGCGACCGTCGCGCGGCTGAAGTTTGAAGGCGACGACGGTTAATTCGTTCTAACGCCCTGAGAGGTCTTAAACGGTGTGGCCTGAAAGAAACGGGGGCGGCGAGACATTGATCTCGCCGCCCCCGTTTTCATTCGAGCCGCTTCCGGTTCTTAACTGCCTACCGCCTACTGCTTACTGCCTACTGCTCCCTCACAGCGCGCGCATGAAGGCGACGAGGTCGGACTTCTCCTGCGCGGTCAGGCGCGTTTCGAGGACGAGGTTGAAGAACTCGACCGTGTCTTCGAGCGTGAGCAGGCGGCCGTCGTGCAGGTAAGGCGGCGACTCCTTGATGCCGCGCAGCGGGAAGGTCTTAATCATGCCCTGCTTCGTGATCATCATGCCGCCCTCCATCCGCGGCTTGAAGAAGCGCTCGACCTGTAGGTCGTGCATCGTGTTGTCAGTGTAGTAAGGCGGCGTGTGGCACTCCGCGCACTTCGCCTTGCCGAAGAACAAGTCCTCGCCGCGCGCCTCCGTCTCGGTGGCCCTGCGCCGGTCGAGCCGGCCGAAGACGTTCAGCTTCGGCGCGGGCGGGAAGTCGAGCAGTTCCTGGAACTCGGCCATGTTGTGCACCTGGTGGCCGCGGTCGAGGATGTTCAGCCCCTTCTTGGCCGCGAGCACGGGGTCGCCGTCGAAGTAGGCGGCGCGCTGCTCGAACTCCGTGAAGTCCTCGACGGTGCGCAGCGCGCGCTGCGAGCCGAAGAGGCGCTGGATGTTGACGCCGCGCAGAGAAGGCGTCTCGATGCGGCGCCGGTTCTCCTGCGGGCGTATGTCGCCGACGAGGTGCGCCGCGCCGAGCGTGTGGCCGTTGACGTGGCAGTCGAAGCAGGTCACGCCCTGCATGCCGTCGGCGCGCTCGGTCTTGCGGTCGGCCGTGGCGTTGAACTGCTGCTGCGGGAACTGCGTCACGAGCAGCCGCAGTCCGTCGAGCTGCTTCGGATTGAGGATGCCGTTGAAGAGGTCGTAGAAGTTGTTGACGGTGACGAGCTGCCCCTTCGACACGTCGCCGAGGTCGGGGCGCGTCGTCAGGAAAATCGCGGGCGGGAACTCCGCACGGAAGTGTTCGGGGATGTCGAACTCCATGTCGAAGCGTTCGAGACGCGGCTGCGCCCTGACGTGCTCCTGCGGGAAGACCATGCCGCCGACGGCGTGGACGACGTGCGGCAGCGGCAGGTAGGGGAAGAGGTCGCGCTCCCTGATCTCGTCCGGCGAGAGGTTGCCCAACTGCTCCCACGTCACACCGCGCTTGAGCCGCGCGGTGGGGCCGACCGGGACGGCCTTCCCGCGCGTCATCTTCACGACCGGGTCAACGCGCCGCGTGAGGTCGTAGCGGTCTTCCAGGAGTTTGCGCGCGGCGGCCATCACGCGCGCGCGGTTGGCCTTGTCACGACGCACGACGACCTCGAAGGGCTCCTCGACGACCGGCGCGAAGGACGACTCTCTCTGCTCGGCCGGCGGCCGCGCGCGATCCTGCGCGCCCGCGCTGAAGCCCGCGAAGAGCACGGAGAGGAAGGCGAAGCCGAAGAGAGCCGAGACCAGAAGCTTGATACGCGACTGCTTGTTCATAAACCCCCTCCTTTAGTCTGTGTGTCGAGCCGCGAGCGGCTCCGTGGGACGGAACGAAGAAAGGGGCGAGGGCCTCGCGAGAGACCCTGCACCCCTTAAAGTTTTGCAACTCTGACGTTCGCGTTACTTCCGCAGCCAGCCGAAGAGGCCGTAGACGATTGTCTCGCGGTTCTCCTCGTAGATGGCCTTGGTGAGGGGGATGGACATGGGGCAGGCGCGGACGCAGTTCTGCGCGTTGCCGCAGTTGGTGATGCCGTCGTCGCCCACGATGCCCGAGAGACGGTCGTCGCGCGTCATCTTGCCCGAGGGGTGCATGTTCATCAAACGCACCTGCGCGATGGCCTGCGGGCCGATGTAGTTGCCGTCGCCGTACTGCGGGCAGGCTTCGAGGCAGCAGCCGCACGTCATACAGCGCGAGTAGGCGTAGCGCTCGGCCACGTCGTCCTGCGACATGCGGGGGCCGGGGCCGAGGTCGTGGGAGCCGTCGATCTCGATCCACGCCTTGACGCGCTTGAGGTGGTCGAACATCTCCGAGCGGTCAACGACGAGGTCGCGCACGTTCGGGAACTTCGACATCGGCTCAAGGGTGATGGGCTTGTGCGGCTCGAGGTTGTCGATGAGCGCCGAGCAGGATTGGCGCGCGCGCCCATTGATGACCATCGTGCAGATGCCGCAGACCTGCTCCAGGCAGTTCATCTCCCAGACGGGCGGCGTCGTCTGCCGGCCGTCGCGCGTGACCGGGTTCTTCCTGATCTCCATCAGGCAGGAGATGACGTTGAGGTTCGGCCGGTAGGGGAGCGCGAACTCCTCCCAACGCGCCGCCGCGTCCTGCCGTTCGCGGCGGCGGATGCGAAGCACCACCTCCCGCGGCGGGTTCCTCAAGCCTTGATGCTGCTGTTCCGTTTTTGCTTCAGCGCTCATGAGTTGAAATCCACCTTGTCGTAGACTGCGCCCAAATTCAAAGTGCAC
>JBEVJD010000133.1:0-22712 GCA_040510435.1 Pyrinomonadaceae bacterium
GCGTTACGCGAATAATCTTCATAGCGTAACGCCGACCCGCTCGCTACCGCTCGCGGTTCTGTTTTTACTCGGCTTACGGCAGGCCGGGCTTCGACAGCGGCGAGCCCTTGTCGCCCACGCACACGTCGAGCACGGTGAAGTTCGCCGGGTTGCCGGTGGCAAAGGCGTGGTTGAGCGCGTAAAAGGCACGCGGGAAGGATCACGCCGCGAAAATATTTTTTTCGGCCCCACACCCGACCTGATTTCTCGCGCGGGAATTGATATAAACTGTGGACTCACCTATGAGACTAGCGGACAGGACGGCCTTCATCACGGGCGGCGGGCGCGGCATCGGCCGCGCGGTGGCGCTCGCGTTCGCGCGCGAGGGCGCGCGCGTCTTCGTCGTCGCGCGCACGACGAGCGAGGTCGAGCGCGTGGCCGGAGAAGTTCGCGCCGAGTTCAGCGAACGTGCGGCCGCGCACGCCCCTTGCGACGTGGCAGACCCGCGCTCGGTCGAGTCAGCGTTCGCCGCGGCGCGCGAGTTCTTCGGCGGCCCCGTTGACGTGTTAGTCAACAACGCGGGCATCGCCGAGAGTTCGAAGTTCGCGGAGACTTCGGACGAGTTCTGGCGCCGGCATTTGGACGTGAACCTGACGGGGACTTTCAACTGCATGAGGGCGGCGCTGCCCTCGATGGTCGAGCGCGGCTGGGGGCGCGTCATCAACGTCGCGTCGGTGGCGGGCAAGACGGGCGCGCCCTACGTCGCGGCCTACACGGCGTCGAAGCACGGCGTGTTGGGCTTGACGCGCTCGGTGGCGCTGGAGGTCGCCGCGAAGGGCGTGACGGTCAACGCCGTCTGTCCCGGCTACGTGGACACAGACATGACGGCGCGCGCCGTCGAGAACATACAGGCCCGGACGGGGCGCTCGGCCGCCGACGCGCTCGAAGCCATCAAGCGCATGAGCCCGCAGCAACGCCTCGTCACCCCCGAGGAGGTCGCCGCCCTCGCCCTCCTCCTCGCCTCCCACGACGGCCGCGGCATCACGGGCCAAGCCATCAACGTTGACGGGGGAACGATACTGTCTTGAGTAGTCAGTAGTCAGCAGGCTCCGCTTGATGATGTAGATGCTGACAACCAGACGGTTCGAGCGACGAAGGTTCTTTCTACTGACTACTGACTACTGGCTTCTCATGAAACCCATCAATCCCAAATCGCTGGGCCGGCCGCGCGGGTACTCGAACGGGCAGTTGACGAGGGAGGGGCCGCGGCTGCTCTTCATCGCGGGGCAGATCGGTTGGGACGAGCAGCAGCGGCTCGTGAGTGACGACTTCGTCGAGCAGTTCGAACGAGCGCTGAGCAACGTGCTGGCGGTCGTGCTGGAGGCGGGCGGCGCGCCGGGCGCCGTCGCGCGCCTCGTCATCTACGTGACCGACAAGCGCGAGTACGCCGCGCGCACCAGCGAGATCGGCGAGCGCTGGCGCGCGCTGATGGGGCGCCACTACCCGGCGATGGCGCTCGTCGAGGTCAAGGGTCTCCTCGAAGACGGCGCCAAGGTCGAGATCGAGGGCGTCGCCGTTCTGTGAACCCGCCGGAGGGGGACGAGATGAATGCAAATGGCGCTCGGCCTTTTCTCGCGCCGGCGCTGCTGTCGCTGCTCTGCGCGGCGGCCGCGGCCTGCGTCACGCCGGGGACGTTCGGGCCGCGCGACAGCGGCGGCGTCTACATGATTCTCGCCGTCAAGGCCGACGCGGCCGCGCTCGAAGGGGCCGTCCGGAACGCTTCGCAGGTCATCGAGACGCGCTGCGCCTACCTCGGCGTCTACTGCAACGTCGAGCGGGAGGGCGGTGAAGGTTCCGACCGCCTCAGACTGCGCGTGTCGGGCGCGCAGGATGTCGCCCGCGTTAAGGCCGTTCTGCTCGCCGAGGGGAAGCTTGAGCTGCGCCCGGTCGTCTCGCTCTCCTCGCCCGCACCTCTGACGACTTACCTGACGCGCGAGGCGGCCGAGCAGGCCGCGGGCGCGAGGTACGACGTGGCGCCGTACGAAGAAGAGGGCGTCGGCACGGCGTACCTAGTGGTCGAGCGCGAGCCGGTGGTGACGGGTCTCGACCTGCGCGACGCGACGGCCATGTCGCTTACGGGCGATGAGGCGGCCGACTACCAGATCAACTTCACGCTCCGGCCGGAGGGCGCGGCGCGCTTCGGCGCGTGGACGGGGGCGAACGTCGGCCGCTACATCGCCATTGTCTTGAACGGGAAGGCGCGCTCCGCGCCGTACATCAAGGGACAGATAACCGACACCGGGCAGATCAACGGCAACTTCAACCGGCAGCAGGCCGAGGACATCGCGCTCACTCTCAAGAGCGGCAACATGCCCGCGCCAATCGAGGTGCTTGAGGAAGGGTCGTACAAGCCCTGAGCCGCCCCCCAAACACATGCTCAATCCAAAAAGTTTTCTCTACGAAGTGCGCGACGGCGTCGCGTGGGTGCGCCTGAACCGGCCGGAGCGCCTGAATGCGTTGACGTTCGAGGTCTACCGCGAGTTGACCGACGCGTTCGCCGCGCTCGAACACGAAGGGGACGTGCGCGCCGTCGTCGTGACGGGCGAGGGGCGCGCGTTCTGCTCGGGCGGCGACGTGCGCGACATCATCGGCGAGTTGCAGGGGCGCGACGCCGAGGGCCTTCTGGAGTTCACGCGCCTGACGTGCGAGCTGGTGCGGAACATCCGGCGGCTGCGCAAGCCCGTCATCGCCTCTCTGAACGGCACGACGGCCGGCGCGGGCGCGTGCATCGCGCTCGCCTCAGACCTGCGCATCGCCTCGACGGAGGCGCGCATCGCCTTCCTCTTCGTGAAGGTGGGCTTGTCGGGCGCGGACATGGGCGCGGCTCATCTGCTGCCGCGCCTCGTCGGGCTCTCGAAGGCGACCGAGCTGCTCTACACGGGCGACTTCATCACGGCCGGCGAGGCGCTCGCCTGCGGCCTCTACAACCGAGTCGTGCCCGCCGCCGAGCTTGAGTCGGAGACGCGCGCGCTGGCCGAGCGCCTCGCGCGCGGGCCCTCGTTCGCGCTCGCGGTGACGAAGGAGATGCTGAACCGCGAGATGGACGTGTCGTTCGACACCGCGCTCGAACTTGAGGCGCAGGCGCAGGCCGTCTGCATGCAGCACCCCGACTACGGGGAAGCCTACCGCGCCTTCACCGAGAAGCGCGAGCCACGCTTCGGCCCCACGCGCACCGAAGAAGGATGAGCCGCCGGAAGTTCTCAGCGGCAGTCTTACCTTTCGCGCTCGCCTGCGCGTCCGCTTTGTGCTCCGCACGAGCCGGCCCCGCGCAGGAGGCGCGCCCCGCGCCGACCCCGAAGCCTTCAAAAGTCTTTCAGGAAGCACGAACCGTCAACAGCAATGCGACGCCCGACCCCGAAGCCTTCGAGTTCGAGCTGAACGGCTTCGCCTTCCACGTCAGGCAGAACGGCAACGGCCGGAGGACGAAGGGCAAGAGGGTGCGCGGCTTCAACCTGCGCCTCGACAGCGGCGACGCCATCGGCCGGCTCTTCTACTCGGAGGTCGAGGGCGACCTGCTGCTGCTGCTCCACCTCGGCGACGCGGGCACCGGTTTCGTCACGAGGCTCGAACAGCCCTCAATGCGCGGCCTCTGGCGGCAACGCATCGCCGCCTCCGACGTGGGACAAACGCTGCGCGACGGGGCGCACCTCTACGTGACCGGCGTCGGCCTCGTCGGCAAGCTCGACCTGCGCACGGGCGTGTACGCGTGGCTGCACAACAGTTTCGCGGACGCGCTCGGGGTCGAGCCCCGTACCCTCAACGCCTTCGACCGACCCGAACTCAAGGGCGACGAGGTTCTGTTCCGCGAGCGGCCGGTTTACAATCCGCGCAGGACGGTCGTCGTAAACAGGAAGACCGGCGAAATCATCCGCGTCGAGTGAGGGACGCCAACCGTGATGCAGCGAGACGGATTCATCGAAGAGACACCTTTCTTCACGGACGAGCACGCGCGCCTCGCCGTCGGCGTCGCCAACTTCGCCGCACGCGAGGTCGAGCCCTTCGCGCGCGAGGAGGAGGGGCCGGACGCCGACGCGAGCTTCCGCGCGCTCCTCTCGCTGCTCGCGCAGGCAGACCTCTTAAGCTACGCGGTGGCGCGCGGCGACGGCGCGCCGCTCGACGCGCGCTCGCTCTGCGTCGTGCGCGAGGCGCTCGCCTACCACTCGCCGCTCGCCGACCTCGCCTTCGTCATGCAGGGCCTCGGCACCTACGCCGTCTCGCTCGCCGCGCCCGAGCACGTCCGCGACTTCTGGCTGGAGCGCGCCCGCGCGGGCAAGTCAATCGCGGCCTTCGCGCTGACAGAGCCCGAGGCCGGCTCCGACGTGTCCTCCATCCAGACGACCGCGCGGCGCGACGGCGACTCCTACGTCATCAACGGGCGCAAGTGCTTCATCTCGAACGCGGGGCTCGCCGACTTCTACACTGTCTTCGCGCGCACCGGCACGCGCGCCGACGGGCGCGCCGAGCTGTCGGCCTTCATCGTCGGCGCGCGCATGCCAGGCTTCCGCGTCACCGCGCGCACCGAGCTGATCGCGCCGCACCCCATCGGCGAGCTTGAGTTCGACGGCGTGCGCGTGCCGGCCGAAGACCGCGTCGGCGCCGAGGGGCAGGGCTTCCCTTTAGCGATGCAGACGATGGACACGTTCCGCGCCAGCGTCGGCGCGGCCGCCTGCGGGATGGCGCGGCGCGCGCTCGACGAGGCGGTCGCCTACGCGAAGACGCGCCGCCAGTTCGGCGTCACTCTCGCCATGCACCAGTTGATTCAGGAGAAACTGGCCGTCATGCAGACCGAGCTCGACGCCGCGCGGCTGCTCGTCTACCGCGCCGCGCACCTCAAGGACTCGGGCGCCGCACCCTCCCAACTGACCCGCGCCGCCAGCGAGGCCAAGCTCTACGCGACCGAAGCCGCCCAGCGCGTGGTAGACGAAGCCGTCCAGATACACGGCGGCCACGGCCTCGTCCGCGGCAACGCGGTCGAACGCCTCTACCGCGACGTGCGCGCGCTACGCATCTACGAAGGCACCAGCGAGATTCAGAAACTCATCATCGCGCGGGAGATGTTGAAAGAGTAGTCAGTAGTCAGTAGTCAGTAGTCAGTAGTCAGTAGCGCTCCGCGCTGCGGTCGTTGATGCTGACAACCGGACGGCTCGACTGAGAATGGTTTTTCTACTGACTACTGTCTACTGACTACTGTCTACTGACTACTGTCTACTGACTACTTCTTCTTATGCGTATCAACGTCATCGGCGGCGGCCCGGCGGGGCTGTACTTCGCGCTTCTGATGAGGCGGCACGGGCTAGCGCGTGAGGTCACGGTCTATGAGCGCAACCCGCCGGACGCGACGTTCGGGTGGGGCGTGGTCTTCTCGGGGCGGACGCTCAGGAACCTGCGCGAGGCCGACGAGGTTTCGCACCGGCGCATCACGGAGAGCTTCGAGACGTGGGACAACGTCGATGTCGTCCTGCGCGACAGTAAGATCACCATCCGCGGCAACGACTTCTCGGGCGTGGCGCGCATCCGGCTCTTGAACATCCTGCAAGAGCGGTGCGCGGAGGTGGGCGTCCGCCTGCGCTTCAACACGGCGGTCGAGGACGTGGGCGCGCTCGCCGCGGAGTCCGACCTGCTCGTCGGCGCCGACGGCGTCAAGAGCCTCGTGCGCGAGCGCTACGCCGCGGACTTCCGCCCCGCGCTCGCCGAGGGTCGCAACAAGTACATCTGGTACGGCACGCGCCGGCTCTTCCACGGGCTGACGCTCACCTTCCGCGAGACGGGGGCGGGCGTCTTCGCCGCGCACTCGTACAAGTTCAGCAAGGAGCTGAGCACCTTCATCGTCGAGTGCGACGAGGAGACGTGGCGGGGCGCGGGGCTCGACCTCATGACGAACGCCGCGGCGCGCCGGCACCTCGAAGGCGTCTTCGCGCGCGACCTCGAAGGCGAGGAGCTGCTGTCGAACAACTCGCGCTGGATAAACTTCCTCTTAGTAAAGAACGGGCGCTGGAGCCACGGGAACGTCGTGCTGCTCGGCGACGCCCTGCACACGGCGCACTTCTCCATCGGCTCGGGGACGAAGCTCGCCATCGAGGACTCCATCGAGCTGTTCCGCCACCTCGCCGCCGCCGGGGACGTGCCCGCCGCGCTCGCAGCGTTCGAGAGCGCGCGCCGCCCCGTGGTCGAGGAGTATCAGCGCGCGGCCGACGAGAGCCGCCACTGGTTCGAGCGCGCGCGCGAGCACGTGCACATCGAGCCGCTGCCCTTCGCCTACAACCTGATGACGCGCAGCGCGCGCCTGGATCGCGAGAGCCTGCGGCGCCGCGACCCCGACTTCGTCGCCGCCTACGAGGCGGCGGCCGCCGGGCGGCCGTAGAGATTCGTCGTGACGGGAAACGCTCAAGCACTCCGCGCTCTGCTCTGCCTCGCGCTGCTCGCGTGCAGCGCGGCGCCCCCACGCGCCTTCGCCGCGCAGCGTCCGGGCGCGCGCGGCGGACCGGCGCCGCGCGGCTCGCTCGAAGGCGTGAAGGGCCTGCGCCGGGTCGCGCTGCTGGTGTCGCGCGCGCTGGTGGTGGACGCGCGCGACCCGGCGCTCGTCGCACTGGAAGACTACCGGCGCGCGCTCGGGGGCGACCCGCCGCGCCAGCACGACGCGGCCGCGCGCCGCGTGGCCGAAAAAATCAACAAGTACATCCGCAAGTACAGGAGTTCGACCGCCGTCGATAGCCTCTCGGACGCCGACCTCGTCCTCGTCTTCAAAGTGACGGGGCAGCGCCGCTCGGCCATCCCCTCCGACCCTTTCCTCTGGGGCAAGCTCTTCGTCATCGCCCTCGGCCCCGACCGCACCCCGCGCATCGTCTGGGAGTCGGAAGGCGACCACACCAGCCCCGAAGACGCCACCAGCGACTTCATCAAGGCGTTGAGAACAGCCCGGGGAGAGAAGTAGGCGGTAGGTAGTAGGCAGTAGGCAGCTAAAGGCAAAAATCGGTAAGAGCCAGTTGGCGAAGCCCCGGAGGGGCGGGATGTTTATAGTTCCGATGTGTAATTGAACCGCGAGCCCCGTCAGGGGCGACATGTATATGCCGCTCCTCCGGAGCTTCTCAAAATTATTAATGCCGGTGTCTATAAACATCCCGCCCCTCCGGGGCTCTTAACTGTCTACTGCCATCTGCCTACTGCCATCTGCCTACCGCCTACTTCTCTCCCCACTGCGGCGGCAGGAGGCGGCGGCGGCCGTCGGCGCTGAGCGAGAGGCCGGGCTCCGACAGTCCCTCACGATCCCAGAGCTTGCATGTGACCTGTTTGTGCGACTGGTCGAGCGCCTCGCAGTAGTTCGTATAGGTGCAGCGGCGCACCTCCGAGCCGCGCCCCGACAGCGTCTTTAAAAACCAATCGGGGTCGGCGAGCGACTGGCGCGCGGCGCCGACGATGTCCGCGTCGCCGCGCCGCAGAATCTCTTCGGCCAGCTCGAACGTGCCGACGCCGCCCGCGGCCACGACCGGCGTCTGGAAGCCCGCCTCGTTCACCGCGCGCTTCACCTCCCTTGAGAGGGGGAGGTTGCGGCCGAACGGGCCCGCCGCGTCCGAGAGCACCGTCGGCATGCACTCGTAGCCGCTAGGGCCCGTGTAGGGGTAGACGGCCTGCCCGACCTTCGGCTGTTTCGCGTCCTCGAACTTCCCGCCCTTCGACACCGAGAGGAAGTCGAAGCCGGCGCGCGCGAACTCCGCCGCGTAGAAGGCGGCGTCTTCCACGCGGCTCCCGCCCCCTATCACCTCGTCGCCGAGGAAGCGCACGCCGACCGTGTAGTCGTCGCCCACACGCTCGCGCACCGCGCTGTAGACTTCGAGCGGCAGGCGCACGCGACCCTCGGGCGAGCCGCCGTAGCCGTCGGCGCGGTCGTTCCGCCGGCTGAGGAACGAGGCCATCGTGTAGGCGTGCGCGTAGTGCAGCTCGACGCCGTCGAAGCCCGCCTCGCGCGCGCGCCGCGCAGCGTCGGCGAAGAGGCCGGGCAGGACTGTGGGCAGCTCGCGCACGTGCGCCAGTTGCGTGTCGGTCACGCGCTCGCGGTAGCCGAAGCGCAGCGACTCCAACTCGCGCGCGTCGAGCACACGCTCGACGACTTCGTCCGGCGCGTCGCGCAGGAACGCGCGCACTTCCGACTCGTCCCGCTTGAGCCAGCCCTCGTCCTCGTCGAGTGAAGCGAGGGCACGTCGGTGCTGGTCTGTGACTTGGAGGAAGCGCTCGAAGAACTTCGCGCTTTCCGGGCGGCGCTTGACCGAGAGGAAGTCGATGATCTGTATCAGCAGGCGCGTGCGGCCTGCGCTCTCGCGGCGGACGGTCTCGACCAGTTCGCGCAGGCCGGGCAGGAATCGGTCGTGGCCGATGCGCAGCAGGGGCCCCGAGGGCACGTCGCGGATGCCGGTCGCCTCGACGACGATGGCGCCGGGTCGGCCCGCGGCGAAGCGCCCGTACCATTCGAGGTTCTCGCGCGTGACGAACCCGTCCGCGGTCGCGCGCCAGGGCACCATCGCCGGCACCCACGTGCGCGACTCAAGCTCGACGCGGCCGACGCGGATGGGTCGGAAGAGCAGAGCGCGCGCGGCCTCCTCGGCCGTGGGCCAGCGCGCCGCTGGGATAGAATGTCTGACGACAGGCTCGGGGTGCCACATAGGTTTCGAGTGTTCGAGTGTAGCAAATTTTGATTTCAGATTTTTGATTTGCGATTTACCCTCTCCAAATCGCAAGTCAAAAATCTAAAATCAAAAATACACCAAACCCTATCACCCGCACGGTCGTAAGGGGCTGGCAGGAAGGGCTCGGGGCGCGTGCCGTTCTGAGGATTTTAGTATATGAAGTGGGAAGAATTTTTCGGCTGGGTTTTCAGGGGCGGCTTGCGGCGCGGGGCGCCGGGGGCGGCGAGCGCGTCGCCGAAGCTCGCGCGCGGCGGCGCCGACTTCATCGCGGGACAGGTGGCGCGCACGACCTTCCGCATCTTCAAGAACAACCTGCTCGCGCTCCCCTGGATCAAGGAGGGCGAGGAGTTGGGCGCGACGCTCGACGGCGCGTGCGCCGACCTCCTGCGCTCGCGCAACGCCTACCGCGAGAGCATGAAATCGCGCCGCGCCGCCGCCCGCGCCGAGGCCGACTGGCGCCGCGCAACCGAAGACTTCCGCCGCCAGGTCGCCGACCTCAACCGCCGCCTCGCCGCCTACAACCTCAAGGCACCCTCCGACGCCTTCCGCAAATCGCCCGTGGACGCCGACCGCGAAATCGGCCGCGTCCTCCGCGACGAATAATCACTCCCTCCCCGCCAAAGTAGCCATTCAAATTCCGCGCGGCTATACTTAACCCGCGTCCGCCAACGTCAAACCCAAACAGCTTAAGAAAGGCTGCGCTGGAATCCTGTGAGATTCGAGTGGGACGACGCCAAGGCGGCCGCCAATCTGCGCAAGCACCGGGTCAGCTTCGAAGAGGCCACCGAGGTCTTCGACGACCCGAACGCGTTCGGTGATTATGACCCGGAGCACTCGGACGAAGAGGCGCGATTCGTTATCATCGGCCTGTCGAGCCGGCGGCTTCTTTATGTAATCTACGCAGAGCGGGCGGGCGATGTGGTGCGTATCATCTCGGCCCGGCGCGCCAGTAAGCTTGAGCGCAAAAACTATGAGCGAGCAGGAAACAGTTAGGCCGTTCGTTTTCTCCGTGGTCGAGGACGACGGGGAGAATGTGACCATCGAGGTCTCGGAAGAAGATTACAGGCGCGACATAGAGGCCGGGATATCGGAAGACGAGACTCTCAAGCCGGGTCGCTACAAGCTGAAGCGTGGCGGCTTCCTCAAGCGACACCCCGAATTGAAAGACAAGATGAGGAAGCGCGCTTAAGGGCGGACTTGCAGAACTGAGGATGGAGGTTGGACGTTTGACGGACGAGCTTCTTGAGTGGCGGCGGGAGTTCCCGATTCTGGAGAGCGCGGTCTATCTGATCTCGCACTCCTTAGGCGCGATGCCGCGGGGGGCGTACGAGCGCCTGCGGGACTACGCCGACGCGTGGGCGACGCGCGGCGTGAGGGCGTGGGCCGAGGGTTGGTGGGAGATGCCGCAGACGGTCGGCGACGAGGTCGGGCGCATCATCGGCGCCGACCCCGGCACGGTCGTCATGCACCAGAACGTCTCGGTCTGCCAGTCGCTCATCCTCTCCTGCTTCGACACGACGCCCGAGACGCGCCGCAACAAGATCGTCTACTCCGAGCTTGAGTTCCCCTCGGTCATGTACGTCTACGAGGCGCACGCGCGCGACGGGCGCTTCCGCATCGAGAAGATTAAATCCGAAGACGGCATCACCGCGCCGCTCGAAGCGACGCTCGCCGCCATCGACGAGGAGACGCTGCTCGTCCCCTTATCGCACGTCCTCTTCAAGAGCGCTTCGTTGCAGGACGCGCGCGCCATCACGCGGCGCGCGCACGAGGTCGGCGCGCTCGTCGTGCTCGACACGTACCAGTCGGCCGGCACCGTGCCTTTCAGCGTGAAGGATTTGGACGTTGACTTCTGCACGGGCGGCTCGGTCAAGTGGCTCTGCGGCGGGCCCGGCGCGGGCTACCTCTACGTCGCGCCGCGGCTCCGGGGGAGTTTGGAGCCGAAGGTGACCGGCTGGATGGCGCACGCCGCGCCCTTCGCGTTCGAGGAGACGATCACCTACGCGGAGGGGGCCGCGCGCTTCCTCCACGGCTCGCCGGCCGTGCCCGCGCTCTACGCCGCGGAGTCGGGCTACAAAGTCATCAACGAGATCGGCGTCGAGCGGATTCGCGCGAAGAGCGTCCGGCAGACGCAAAGGTTAATCGAGCTGGCCGAAGAGGCGGGCTTCCGCGTGACGAGCCCGCCCGACCCTTCCAGGCGCGGCGGCACCATCACCGTCGCCGTCGAACACGCGCCCGCCGTCACGCGCGAACTCATACGCCGCGAGATCATCGTCGACTACCGCCCCGGCGCGGGCGTCCGCATCTCGCCCCACTTCTACACGAAGGACGAGGAGCTTGAGCACGTCGTCAAAGAGATGCGCGCCATCCTCGACACGCGCGCCTACGCCGCGCACGAGGCGGCCGGCGCGGCGTTTTAAAGTAGCGAACCCTTGTCTGCAAATTCTTCGCCCCGGAGGGGCGGAATGTTTATGGCCTCCAAAGATTAATAGAATCCGAGCCCCGTCAGGGGCGACATCTGATATGTCGCCCCTGACGGGGCTCAGGGTAAGATGATGACTCGGTGCTATACACATCCCGCCCCTCCGGGGCGACAATGTTGCAAATAGCCCCTATAGCGGTTGGCAGTTGAGTGTGACCGTTGAGAGGCGGGCATAGCTCGCCGGCCCAAGCAGAGCCGGCGGGCTATGCCCGCCTTCTAAACGGGATGACAAATATTCGCAGTCAAATGCAAGTCGCTATAGTTCTTTGTCTCACCTCAACGCACGATCAGTTTCCCCTTGTACATGTTCATGCCGCAGGTGAACTCGTATTCGCCGGGCTCGCGCGGGAGGATGTCGAGCGAGACGGGCTGGTTCTCGGGCAGGTGCGCGCGCCGGCCGAAGTCCGGCAGCACGACCTCCTCGCCGCAGAGCGAAGCCTCGCGCCGCGTGAAGTTCAGACGCAGCGGGCGGCCGGCCTCGGCGACGATTAAAGAGGGCTGGTAGCCGCCCTTCACCGTCACGTCCACCTCCTGCAAGCCGCCCGCGCCGGAGGACGCCGACACCGCCTCGCCCTTCCACAGCCAGAAGTACCAGACGATCCACCCGATGATGCCGAAGCCGACGAGCGTGACGACTATCTGCGTCGTGTTCAAGACCTCACCTCCCCCGCGCCCCGCGGCTCGAAGAACCGCAGGCGGTTCGCGTTCGTCACGACCGTGATGGAAGACGCCGCCATCGCCGCCCCCGCGATGATCGGCGAGAGCAGCATCCCCGTTAAGGGGTAGAGCGCCCCGGCCGCGACGGGGATGCCGAGCACGTTGTAGACGAAGGCACCGAACAGGTTCTGCCTGATGTTCCTGAGCGTCGCGCGCGACACCTCGACGGCCGTCACGACGCCCTTCAAACTCCCGCCGACGAGCGTCACGTCCGCGGCCTCAATCGCCACGTCCGTCCCCGTCCCGATGGCGAAGCCCACGTCGGCCCGCGCGAGCGCGGGCGCGTCGTTGATGCCGTCGCCGACCATGCCGACGAGACGACGGCCGCGCGCCGAATGTTCCCCCTGTAGACGCTCGACCTCGCGCGCCTTCTCCTCGGGCAGCACCTCCGCCAGCACGCGCTCGATGCCCGCCTGAAGCGCGACGGCCCGCGCCGTCCGCTCGTTGTCGCCGGTCATCATCACCACCTCGATGCCCAGCCGTTGCAGCGCGCGCACGGCCTCGACCGAATCCTCTTTGAGCGTGTCGGCGACGGCGATTATTCCCGCCGGCACTCCCCCGACGGCGACGAACATCGGCGTCTTCCCCTCGTCGGAGAGCCGCGCCGCGCCCCGCTCGAACTCGTCGAAGGGGACGCCGCCGCGCTCCATGAGCCTGCGGTTGCCGACGAGCACGACGCGCCCCTCGACCACCGCCTCGACGCCGTGGCCGGGGACGGTCTCGAACCGCGCGGGCTCGCCGAACTCGACCCCGCGCTCGCGCGCGCCGCGCACGATGGCCTCGGCCAGGGGGTGCTCGCTCCTGCGGTCGGCGGCTGCGGCCAGTCGCAACAGTTCCTCTTCGCCGAAGCCCCCGAGCGGCAGCACGTCCGTGAGTTCGGGCCGGCCCTTCGTGAGCGTGCCCGTCTTGTCGAGCACGACCGTCTTGAGCTTCGAGGCCGACTCCAGAGCCTCGCCATTGCGTATGAGCACGCCGTGCTCGGCGGCCTTGCCGACGCCGACCATCAAACTAATCGGCGTCGCCAGACCTAAAGCGCAGGGACAGGCGATGACGAGCACGGCCACCATCGTCACCAGCGCGTGGTTGACGACGGGCTCGGGCCCGAAGTTGAACCACGCGAGGAAGGTCAGGACGGCGACGATCATCACCACGGGGACGAAGTAGGAACTGACCTTATCAACCAAGCGACCAATCGGTGGCTTCGAACTCTGCGCCTCTTCGACCATCCGGACGATGCGCGCCAGCGCCGTGTCAGCGCCGACCTTCGTCGCGCGGAAGGTGAAGGCCCCGGTCTTGTTGACGCTCGCGCCCGTCACGTAGTCGCCCGGCCGCTTGTCCACGGGCACCGACTCGCCCGTGACGACGGACTCGTCCACGGCCGACTCGCCTTCGAGTATGCGGCCGTCCACCGGCACCTTCTCGCCGGGGCGCACGAGGACTGTGTCTCCGACGACGACCTCCTCGACGGGCACGTCCAACTCACGACCGCCGCGGACGACGCGCGCGGTCTTGGCCTGCAACTCAAGAAGTTTTTTGAGGGCCGCGCTCGAACGGCTCTTGGCCCTTAGCTCCAGAGCTTGACCCAGCAGGATGAGCGCGACGACGATGACGGCCACCTCGAAGTACATCCCCGAGGTGCCTTCGGGGAAGAGCCGCGGCGCGACGACCGCCACCGTCGAATAGACCCAGGCCGCGCCCGTGCCGAGCGCGACCAGCGTGTCCATGTTCGTGTTGTGGTTGCGCAGACCGTTCCACGCGCTCTCGAAGAACTGGCGGCCCGACCAGGCGAGCACGGCCAGCGTCAAGACCGCCGAGACGACGCCGATGGGACGGTGATACGGCATGAGCGCGTGACGCCACGCGGGCACGAACTCCGCGAACATCGAGAGGAGCATCGGGAGCCCGACGGCCGCCGCGAACCAGAACTTGCGCATCATCGTGCGGTAGCTCTGTTCCTGCGCCTCCTCCGCGTCGGCGGCGCGTCCGTGCTCTGCCGGCGCGCTGACGGCGTGGGCGTGTCGGGCGTGGTCTGCGTGGGTGTGCCGGGCGACGGCCGTGTGTGTCTGGTCGGCGGACGACTTACGAATTGACGTTAACTGAACGGGCGCCGCGGACAACTGCGCGGGCGCCTCCGCCGCGGCGCCTCCGCAGCAACCGGCTTGTGACACGGGTTCGCCCGGGCCCGCGGCGTCGAACTTCTGCTTGCAGCCGTGCGAGCAGAAGTGGTAACGCACGCCGTCGCGCTCGCTCGTCCCGGCGGCCCGCGCCGGGTCAACCGTCATCCCGCAAATGGGATCGACGAACTCCTCTTTCAACGCCGTCGCCCGCATCTTCAACCTCCCTGCCCTTCAAGCCCTGCGCTTCGCGCGCTTCAGCCCCTCCGTCCGGTCGTGGTGTGCGTGGCCGATCTCCGAGCCTTCAATCAGTCCGCAGATGTGCCCCGGCGCGCGGCCGACCTTGTCCCACTCTTCGAGCGTGTGCTTCAACTCCTTGCGATACTTTTGAAGCTCGCGCAGCCGCTCGTCCAACTCTTCCATTCGCCTCCGGACGATCTCGCGCACCTCGTCGCAGGGGCTCTGCCCCTTGCGCGCGTCATCGACGATGCGCCTGATCTCGTCGAGCGAGAAGCCGAGCGCCTGCGCCTGCTTGATGAAGGCGAGGCGTTCGAGCACGTCCTCGCCGTAGACGCGGTAGCCGCTGTACGTGCGCGAGGGCCGGTCGAGCAGGCCGCTCTTCTCGTAGAACCGCAGCGCCTCGACGCCGATGCCGCTCCGCTTCGAGACCTCGCCGATCTTCAGCATCCGCCGCCCCTCCGCCTCGCCCACCACCCTCGCGCCACGCCTCGGCTCCCGCATCGTTTCGTCCCTCCGTCCTTTGATGACTCAAGTATAAACCCTCGACTCGGCTACAGAGTCAACCGGCATGTTCAGACTTTCTCACTCGTGCCTGTGCTGCTGTGCGCCGGGGGCTTGCGGCGGCTCCACTAGCCCCGCGCGCACGCGGCGCATGACCTCGTCGTACATCGCGGGCGGAAGCACGCGCACCATCGTCATCATGCCCATGAACGAGCCCGTCCAGCCCGGCGGCAGTCCGTAGGTCTGCGGCTTGGCGACCTCTTTGTCCATGAACATCACCATGTCCTGCGGGTAGCCGGGCACGCGCTTGCGCCGCGCAGCCTCGTCGGGCGTCGGGTCTTGCCCGTGCCCCTGGTGCTGCTGCTCCTGCGGCCCGACCATGTTCGAGACGTTGCGCTCCTGCGTCTCCATCCCCATGCCGCGACCCATGCCGGGGCCGAGGTCTTCGGAGAGAGCGTGCCCCCCGTTAACAATGCCCATGCCCTCCTCCATCCCCTTCCCCGTCTGCGGGCCGCGGCCCGCGTGCGACATCGGCCCGACCATCGAGACCATCTGGTTCATCATGTGGTGCGGCAGGTGGCAGTGCAGCATCCAGTCGCCCGCGTTGACGGCGTCGAACTCGATGTCGCGCGCCTGCGCGACGCCGACGAGCACCGTGTTGCCGGGATACCACGCCGTCTCGGGGACACGGCCGCCCTCGGTGCCCGTCACGTAGAACTGGTTGCCGTGGATGTGCATCGGGTGGTGATCCATGCCGAGGTTGACCATGCGGATTCTCACGCGCTCGCCCTGCCGGACGAGCATCGGCGTCGAGTGCGGGCCGGAGCGCCCGTTGATGGTCAGCCAGTTGAACTCCATCGCCAGCGAGTTCGGGATGGGGTTGTTCGGCAGCAGCGCCCACTCCTGAAGTATGAGCCCGAAGTCCCTGTCCACCTTCGGCGCGTAGGGCCGCTTCGGGTGGACGATGAAGAACCCGATCATCCCCATCATCTCCTGCATCGCCATGTGCGAGTGGTAGAAGAAGGTGCCGTTCTGGTTGATGGTGAACTCGTAGGTGAAGGTCTGCCCCGGCTCGATCATGGGCTGATTGAGGAAGGGCACGCCGTCCATCGCGGGCGGCACTTCGAGCCCGTGCCAGTGCATGCTCGTCCCTTCGGGCAACTTGTTGGTGACGTGGATGCGGACGCGGTCGCCCTCGTCGATCTCGATGGTCGGGCCAGGGACGCTCCCGTTGTAGCCCCAGCCGATGATCTCCTTGCCGGGGACGAGTTCCCACTTGACCACTTCGGGGACGAGTCGGAAGACCTTCACGCCGCCCTCCAACGTCCACGGCAGTCGCTTCACGTCGGGCACTTCGACGGGCACCACCCGACCCGCGGACGCCTGCGGCCGGTCGTCCGTCTTCGGCGGCGGCTGCGGCGTGGGGTGCTCGTGCTGCGCGTGCGCGACCCGAGTGCCGGACGCCGACGCCGCGCCCGCGGCCCCGAGGATGGAGGCGCGCCTCAAAAAATTTCGTCTGCTGTTGTCCATCTCTCAAACTCCTGTCCCTTGTAAAAAAACTCTCTGCTCGATGATTCGGCGTCAGCGGTCGTCGGAGTCGCCCGAGGCGTCGTTCGCAGACCTCAGCCTGAACCCTTCGGTGCGTGCGCCCGACTCGCCCGGGCGGCCGACCGCGTCGAGCCCGCCTTCCAAAAGGAAGCCGCGAAGGCCGGCGGCGCTGCGCCGCAAATCGACGAGCGCGCGCGCGTACTCGACCTCGACCTGAAAGAGCGTGCGTTGCGCGATGAGCACCTGCGGGTAGCTGGCGGCCATCTGCCGGAAGTTGCCGAGGTACATCTCGTAAGCCTGCCGCGCGCGCGGGATGACCTGCGTGCGGTACTTCTCGACCAACGTCCGCGCGCCGCGGTACGCGCGGAACGAGGAGGCGAGGCGCGTGCGCAAAGAGAGTTGGAGTCGTTCCAACTCTCGCTCGGCGATGGCGAGTTCCGCCTCGGCCGCGGCGATGCCGCCCTTGTTCCGGTTGAACAGGGGCACGTTGACGCCAACCTCGATGCGCCCCTCAGCTCCGGTCTTCCGGCCGTCGCGTTCGAGAATCTCGTTGTTGTAGCCGACCCCGCCGCTCACGAAGAGGTCGGGCACGCGCTCGGCCTTCTGGCGCGCGACCTCGGCGCGTGCGCGCTCCAGACCTGCGCGCGCGGCCTTCAGCTCGGGGCTGTCGCGCAGGAGAGTCGAGAGTAACTGTTCCTGTTCGAGCGGCGCTTCACTCGCGTCGAGGCTCCCGGCCAGCCGCGCGGGGCTGAGGTCGGGCCGGCCGACCATCGCGCCGAGGGCGCGCCACGTCTGCTCCCAGTCGCCCTGCGCGCGCAGCAGCTCTATCTCCGCGCGCTCGGCCTCGATCTCTATCTCCAACTGGTCGGGGCGGTCGGCCTGCCCGACGTTGTAAAGCTCCTTCGTGATCTCGACGGCCTCGCGCGCGAGGTCTGCGAGGTCTGCGCGCAGCTCGACCAACTGCTGCGCGCCGAGCGCCTCGAAGTAGAGCACGCGGACTGAGTTCGTCACGCGCATTCGCTGTGCCTGCGCGACGGCCTCGGCCTGCTCGCGCTCGCGCGCGAAGACGCGTTTGGCCTTCCCCAACTTCCCGCCGAGCGGGATGGTCTGCTCGACGAAGACGCCGTGCTCGCTCGTGTCGCCCAACGCGCGGAAGGCCAGCTCCTCGCCGAAGTAGCCGACCGTCGGGTTCGGGAAGGCACCCGCCTGTCGCCTGCGCCCCTCGGCCGCGCGGACGGAGGCTTCGGCCTGCGCGAGCGTCGGGTTACGCTCGCCGGCCATCCTCTCAAGTTCTTCGAGCGTCAAGACCGGCCCTTCCGGGATGAGCCCGGCGCGCGCGCTCCGCTTCAAGGGCGACGGCCGAGGCGTCGGCTGCTGCGCGGGTGTCGTGTGGTGCTCGTGCTGCGCGCGCGCGCGCGGGCCCGCCGCGGCGAGCAGGAGTATGAAGACGAGCGCACACGAGAGCTTGAGAGCCAGCGCCCCGAAGCGCCGAAAATGGTTCATGACGTTCCTCCCCTTTGTTGACGAAGGCAGACCACAGGCATGTTAACCCCTGTACCCGAGTACAGAGTCAAGCGAGATGGTCGGGGTGTATTGTAAGAGCCGGTTTGGGAGTCTTCGCCCCGGAGGGGCGGGATGTTTATAGCTCTTGAGATTTAACTACATCCGAGCCCCGGCAAGGGCGACATCTCCATGCCGCTCCTCCGGAGCTTGTCATAATCATAACCAGCCCTGAGCTATAAACATCCCGCCCCTCCGGGGCTCGCAAACAGACCGTAAGCAGGTGGGGACGGTCGCCGCTTTACTTGAAGGCGCCCACGTCCGCGGCCGCCGTGCGCACCTGTGAGGGCTTGCCGAACTGCGTCCAGGCGAAGACGACCGTGTCGCCGAGCCGCGCCATACGTGGGAAGCCGCTCGCGCGCGACACGTCCGTGTTGGCGATGACCGCGACGGGCCCGAGCGCGCCGTCCGTGGCGACGCGCCTGACCTTGTTCGCGCCGCCCTCCGCGCCGCCCGACATCCAGCAGACGAGCGCCGACCCGTCCGCCAGCAGCAGAACGTCCACGCGCCCCAACGCCCCGCCGTCGTCCACGCGCACGGGCCGCCCGAAGCTCGCGCCCGCATCGCCTGAGAAAGCCACCTGCACGCGCGGCGAGTCGCCCTCGCCCGTGAACCACGCGAGCGCCACGCGCCGCCCCTCGGCCGCGAGCTGCGGCCCGTTGACCGGACATGCCTTGATCTCCCAGCGGTCGGCGTGGACGGGCTGCGGCGCGCTCCAACCGCCCGGCCGCTGGCGGACTAAATGTACGTCGCGCACCTCACGCTCGGAGCGGTCGCGGTAGGCCGCGACGGGGCCGTCGGAGGTCAGCGCGGCCGAGGTCTGGCAGCACTCGCAGATGCGCTCGTCGAGCACGGCCTCGTCCGAGAGCTTGCCGTCCTCGTCAATCGCGGCGTAGCGGAGCTGCATGCTGACGGGCAGCGGCCCCTCCTCCTCGTGCCCCTCCTTCACGTCCTTCAGCTCGCGCCCGTCCACCCACACCGCGCCGAGCCGCCCATCCGCGAGCGGCAGCAGCGAGACGAACCCGTGCTCGGTCTGCGTCCCGTCCGTGTGCGGGACTACCGCACGGCCCCAACTCTTCCCGCCGTCCTTCGAGCGCGCGACGTTCACGTCGTAGGCGTACGTCCCCGCGCCGCTCTTCACCAGCCAGTGCGCGGCGAGCGACCCGTCCGCGAGCGCGACGACCGACGGGAAGTCGGCCCAGTTGACGAACCAGTCGTCGCCCTCGGCCGCCGTGCGCGCCTCCGACCATCCCGAAGAATCGCGCACGGCGAATCGCAGCGCGTGGCTCTTCTCGCCCTTCTTCTCGACCCAGCTCAGGATGACGCGGCCGTCGGCCGTCGAGAACAGCTCGGGCTCTCGACTGTCGGCGCCCGCGGGCGAATCCATTTCGCGCACCGCGAGCGCCGGCACCGACGCGGCCTGCGGCGCGTTCGTGTTTGCGCCGCGCCGGTCGCAGCCGGCGAGCAGGAGGGTCGCAGACAGCAACAGGGGCGCGCACCGGAAAAGTGTTTTCATCATCGGAGTAAATTGACGTGCGGCCGGGGCAGGCGTTACGCTTGAGTCCTATCCCAATCGAAGAAACGTCCGCGCTTACCGAATCTGTTATGGCCGAGCCCTTATCCTACAACAAGTATCTGCGCGTGCCCGAGCTGATCGGGTTGCAGGGTTGCCTGTCCGACCCCGTGCACCACGACGAGCTGCTCTTCATCACCATCCACCAGGCGTACGAGCTGTGGTTCAAACAGGTGCTCCACGAGATAGACGCCGCAACCTCCGCGATGCGCGAAGACCGCGCGCCCGTGGCGGCGCGCGCCATCTCCCGCGTCGTCGAGATCGAGAAGCTGCTCGTCACGCAGATACACATCCTTGAGACGATGACGCCGATCAACTTCCTCGGCTTCCGCGACCAGCTCAACCCGGCGAGCGGCTTCCAGTCGATGCAGTTCCGCGAGATAGAGTTCTCGTCGGGTCTCAAGGACGACTCGATTCTGCGCGCCTTTCAGGCTGACGAGTTCGCGTCCGGGCGCCTGCGCGCGCGCATGGACGCGCCCGCGCTCGGCGAGGAGTTCTTCGCGCTGCTCGCGCGGCGCGGGCTGGACGCGCCGCCCGACGATGCCACGCAGAACGAAGAGGAGCGCCGCAAGCGCTACGGCCGCCGCGTGCGCGCCGCGCTCGAAGTCGTCACACACTTCGAGGAGCGCTACGAGGAGTACCAACTCTCCGAGGCGCTCGTCGCGCACGACGAGTTCTTCTCGCTCTGGCGCTACCACCACGTCAAGATGGTCGAGCGCATGCTCGGCACCAAGAAGGGCACCGGCGGCAGCGAGGGCGTCGGCTATCTGAGGACGACGCTCGACAAAAAATTCTTCCCCGAACTCTGGGAGGCGCGCACATACCTCGACTCAACGCACGGCACGGGCGGCTGCCCCTTCGCCGGCCGCGGCTGACAAGGAGGACTGGAATGACGGAAGCGCTGGTCGTCTCGATCATGTTGGTCACCGTCGTCGTCATCATCGCCCGCATATTCCGCGGGCAGGGGTCGGATCATCAAGCTCACCGCTCCCCACCGCAAGGCCGACACACGCACACGCCCCCACACACGTACATGCACACGCACGACGCGCTGATCTACGGCAGTCACACCCACACGACGTACGATCAGAGCGCGACGGGCGGCGCGGCGTGGGCCGCCTCCGACGCCGTCAACTCGTCCGGCTACGACAGCAGCTCAAGCAGTTACGAGGCCAGTTCCGTCGGAGACTTTGGCGGCGGCGATTACAGCAGCGGCAGCGACTTCGGCGGCGGGGGCGACTTCGGCGGCGGCGGCTTCGGAGGAGACTTTGGCGGCGGCGGCGACAGCGGCGGTGGTGGCGGCGGCGGTAGCAGTAGCAGCGAATAGAAACGCGTGACAGCGAAAAAGTCCGGCCGGCGTCCCGCTTGAAGATGATATGAGAGTCGAGTTCCCCGAACGTTTCAACATGGGCGACTACTTCCTCTACCACAACGTGGAGGAGGGGCGCGAGGGTAAGACCTGCCTGTACTACCGCGACGAGAGTTACACCTACGGCGACGCGACGCGCCGGTCGAACCGCGCGGGGCGCGCGCTGCGCGAGTTGGGGTTGCGGGTGGAAGACCGCGTGCTGATCGTGCTGCCCGACTGCCCCGAGTTCGTGTGGACGTGGTTCGGCGTCAACCGCGTGGGCGGCGTCATCACGATGGTCAACCCTCTGCTGCCCGCGGACGACTACCGCTATTACCTCGAATACACGCGCGCGCGCGTCGCCGTCATACACGAGTCGCTGCTCGACAACTTCACGCAGGCCGCCGACGGCGCGCAGCACTTGCAGCACGTCCTCGTCGTGGGCGAAGAGCGCGGGCGTTTTCTCTCGTTCGCCGAGGCGCTGGGCGCGCAGTCGGACGAACTGACGCCGGCCGACACGCACCGCGACGACGTGGCCATCTGGCTCTTCACGTCGGGCTCGACCGGACACCCGAAGGGCGCGGTGCACTTGCAGCACGACCTGCCCTTCAACACCGAGTGCTACGCGAAGGGCGTGCTCGGCGTCGGCGAGAACGACCTGACCGTCTCCGTCCCCAAGCTCTTCTTCGGCTACGCGACGGGCACGAACCTCCTCTTCCCCTTCGCCGCGGGCGGCGCGACCGCGCTCTTCTCCGAGCGCTCGACGCCCGAGAAGCTCTTCGAGATGGTCGAACGCTACCGCCCGACCATCCTCACGAGCGTGCCGACGATGATTAACGGCATGCTCAACGTCGAGGACTCGGCGCGGAGAGACTTATCCTCCCTCCGCATGTGCCTGTCGGCGGGCGAGGCGCTCCCCGAAGAGTTGTACCGCCGCTGGGTCGAGACCTTCGGCGTCGAGATTTACGACGGCATCGGCTCGGCCGAGATGTTCCACATCTACATCACGAACCGCCCCGGCGACGTGAAGCCCGGGAGCCTCGGCCGCATCGTCGAGGGGTACGAGGCGCAGGTGGTTGACGGCGAGGGGCGGCCCCTGCCCGCGGGCGAGATGGGGACGCTGCGCGTCGGCGGCGACTCGGCGGCGCTCTGCTACTGGCAGGCGCACGAGAAGTCGAAGCAGACCTTCGCGGGCGACTGGTGCACGACGAGCGACCAGTTCCACGTGGACGCGGACGGCTACTTCTGGTACCACGGCCGCACCGACGACATGCTCAAGGTCTCGGGCGTCTTTGTCGCGCCCGCCGAGATCGAGAACTGCCTGCTCCAGCACGAGGCCGTGCTCGAAGCCGCGGTCGTCGGCCACGACGACGGCTCCGGCCTCATCAAGCCCAAAGCCTTCCTCGTCCTCCGCGAAGGCCACGCCCCCGGCGAAGAGCTGGCGCAGTCCGTCAAAGAGTTCGTCAAGTCCCGCCTCGCCCTCTACAAGTACCCGCGCCGGGTCGAGTTCGTCGCCTCGCTCCCCAAGAACGACCGCGGGAAGATTGATCGGAAGAAGCTGAAAGAGCAGTAGTCAGTAGTCAGTAGTCAGTAGCGCTCCGCGTAGCGGTCACTGACGATGAGAACCGCACGGTTCGAGCGACTAAGGGTTTTTCTACTGACTACTGGCTACTGACTACTGTCTACTTCGTTATGCCCTTCTCCACCCTCATCAAGGTGCGCTTCGGCGACTGCGACCCGGCGGGGCTCGTCTACTATCCCGTGCTGTTCCACTACTGCCACGCGGCGATGGAGGAGTTCTTCGCGGCGCGGTGCGGGACGAGTTACGCGCGGCTGATGTCGGAGCGGCGACTGGGCTTCCCGACCGTGAACGTGCGCGCGGAGTTCTTCGCGCCCTTCGTCTACGGCGACG
>JBEVJD010000134.1:0-58442 GCA_040510435.1 Pyrinomonadaceae bacterium
TGTTGTTTTTCTTATCCTATATCTCAAACAAAAAAAAACTACAAAACACGTTGGTTTGTTTCTTGGTTTTTTTTTTTATTTGCGCACTCGGTGTGTCCCCGCGCCTCTGTGTCTCTGTGTTGAATCAGTTCCCCACAGCACTCAAGAGGCGCTAAAAGGCGCGTGCCGTCAGCCTAGAACGTCAGGCCGTAGCCGTACGGGAAGAGCGGATTATAACCGCGGTCGCCGACGTTGATCGGCATCTGCGCGTTCGTGCGCGGCCAGGTGAAGGAGAGCTTGCCCGTCGGGCGGTAGTCGCCGAAGAGCACGTCCGTGACGCCCTGCCCCTCGGTGCCCGGCAGCCACGCCGCGACGAACGCGTCCGCCTTCGCCAGCGCGTCGTTGACGATGAGCGGCCGCCCCGAGATGAGCACCACGACGACCGGGATGCCCGCCTCTTTCATCCGGTCAATCGCCGCCGCGTCCTCTGCGTCGAGCGAGAGGTCTTCGCGGTCGCCCGTCCCTTCGGCGTAAGGCGTCTCGCCGACGACGATGACGCCGTAGTCCGCGCCGCGCGCGCCCGAACCGTCCTTCGAAAACGTCACGCGCGTCCGGCGCGAGACGGTGTTCTTGACGGCTTGCAGGATGGTCGTGCCGCCCGTCGTGACCGCGCCGCTCTTGCCCTGCCAGTCAATCGTCCACCCGCCGCACTGGTTGCCGATGTCGTCGGCGCACTTGCCCGCGACGTGGATGCGACCGGCGTTGCGTCGCAGAGGCAGAGTGCGCCGCTCGTTCTTCAGCAGCACGAGCGACTGCCGCACGCAATCGCGCGCGACCGCCCGGTGCGCGGCCGAGCCGAAGGTGCTGTGCAGGCGCCGGTCTGCGAGCACGGAGCGCCCGCGCTCGGTCAAGCCCATCGCGACCTTGACGCGCAGAATCCTCAGCACCGCGTCGTCGATGCGCGACTGCGGAACGCGCCCCTCGCGGACGAGTTGGACGAGCAGCGTGTGAAACTCGCGGTACTTCGTCGGCACCATCACCATGTCCATGCCGGCGTTGATGGAAATCTCGATGGCCTGCTTGTAGTCCTTCGTGATCTGGTCGATGGCGTTGTAGTCGGAGATGAGGAAGCCGTCGAACTTCAACTCATCCTTCAACACATCCGTCATCAGGTACTTGTGCCCCGAGAGCTTCGTCCCGTTCCAACTGTTGTACGAGGGCATGATGGTGCCGACGCCCGCGCGCACGGTCGAGATGTAGCCCTGCATGTGTATGCGGCGCAGCTCCTGCTCGCTCACGCGCGTGTCGCCCTGGTCGAGCACGCGCTTCTTCGTGACCGGGTGCTCGAAGCCGCCCGAGCCGAAGGCCGTCCCGCCGTCGCCGACGTAGTGCTTGGCGCAGGCGAGCAGACTCAAGGGGTCGCTCAAATCGTTCCCCTGGAAGCCGCGCACGGCCGCCTCGCCGAGGTCGCGCGCGAGTTCGGGCGACTCGCCGAAGCCCTCGTAGGTGCGCCCCCAGCGCTCGTCGCGCGGGACGGCGACGCAGGGCGCGAACGTCCAGTTGATGCCGGTGGCGCGCACCTCCTCGGCCGTCACGCGCGCCATCCGCTCGACGAGCCCCGCGTTGCGCGTGCACCCGAGCCCGACGTTGTGCGGGAAGATGACGGCGCCGAGCACGTTGCTGTGGCCGTGCACGGCGTCGATGCCGTAGAGGATGGGGACGCCGAGCCGCGTCTTGAGCGACAAAGTCTGGACGCGGTCGTACAGGTCAGTCCACGCGTTGAGGCTGTTGCCCGCCTTCGGGTCTGAGCTGCCGCCCGACAGGAGCGAGCCGAGGAAGTAGGTCTGCACGTCCGAGGGCTCTTTCAAAGCGTCCTGCTCGGCCTGCGTCATCTGCCCGACTTTCTCTTCGAGCGACATCTGCCCGAGCAGTTCGCGCGCCTGCGGGTCGTAAGACGAGAGCGCGCGCGGGCCCCGCGCCGCACGCCCGCCGCCACCGCGGCGACCGCCGCGTCTTTGCGCGGCCTCAACCCACTCCGGCACGACGAGCGCCGCCGCACCTGCCGCCGCCGCCGACCTGATGAAGTCGCGTCGGTCGAACTTATTAGACATTGTTGAGTGCTCCTTCTTTAAGGTGGGGAGCCCGTTTGATAGAGCCCCGGAGGGGCTCAATGTTTATAGCCCCAAGGTTACAAATGAACCCGAGCCCCGTCAGGGGCGACATGCGTTATGCCGCGCCTCCGGAGCTTGAAAAATTAATAACTGCCGTAAGCTATAAACATCCCGCTCCTCCGGAGCGGCCACTTTCCGAACCGCCGCTGAAAAGAAGTGCCGGACCGCTCAGACGCTCAACTGCAAGCGCGTGACCGACGCGGGCGGGAAGCGGAAGAAGAGCGAGGCGCCGCGCGGGGCGACCTCCACGTCGTCACGCGGCTCGACGCCGCGCGGGTTCTCGAAACTGTTCTGCGCGTGGATGTCCGCGGCCGTCAGCACGCGCGCGCGCGCCGTGCGTACCGCCGAGCCGCGCACCGAGACCTCCGTCTCGCGCGGCTCGGTGGCGTGCGGGTTGACGACCGTCAGGGTCACCGTCCGGCCCGCGAGCGACGCCGAGCCGTTCAAGGCCCAGAACGTGGCGACCTTCCCCGCGCGCGGGAGCGTGAACTCGGCCGACTCGAAGATCGTGCGCAAACTCTGCGCGCCCTGGTGCGGCGCATACATCTCGAAGACGTGAAAGTTCGGCGTGGCGACGAACTTGTCCTCGTAGGCGAGGAAGAGCGAGTGGAGGCAGTTGACGAGCTGCGCAACGTTCCCCATCAAGACCTTATCGGGGTGCCGGTTGAAGGTGTCGAGCGTGACGCCCGACACGAGCGCGTCGCGCAGCGTCTGCGCCTGGCTGAGGATGTATTCCTTCTTGACCTCCGTCCCCGGCCTGTACCAGGAGCCCCACTCGTCCACGCAGAGCTTGACGCGGTGCTCGCGGTCGAACTCGCCCATCGCCGCCCAGTTCGACTTGATGAGCCCTTCCATCTTGTCGGCCTCGCGGAACATCTCGTACCACTCTTCGAGGTCGAACTTCAGCGCGTCGCCCTTGCCCTTGTCCCAATCGTTCGTGGCGCCGCGGCTCACGTTCCAGGAGTAGTGGTGCAAGCCCCAGCCGTAAAAATTGAAGTGGCGCTTCTCGGCCATCTTCGAGAAGAAGCCGCGCGTCCAGTTGAGGTCGTCGCTGCCGGGGCCGGCGGCGATGAAGAGCGGGTTGATGCCGTGGCCGGGCACGGCGGCCGTGAAGCGCCGGAACTCCATCGCGTACTCGTCGGGCGTGAAGTTGCCGCCGCAGCCCCACGACTCGTTGCCGACGCCCCAGTACTTGACGCCGAAGGGCTCGCGGCTCGCGGCCTCGCCCGTCGCGCGCAGGTCGGCGAGCGTCGTGCTGCCCGCGGGCGCGTTGCAGTAGTCAACCCACTCGTAGAAGGTCTGCGCCGGCAGCCCCCGCAGGTTCGCGGCCATGTAGGGCTGCGCGCCCGTGGCCTGACAGAAGCGTATGAACTCGTTCGTGCCGAAGTGGTTCGACTCCGTGCCGCCCCAGAAGTTCGGGCGCCGCGGCCGGCGCGCGCGCGGGCCCACGCCGTCGCGCCAGTCGTAGCTGTCTGCGAAGCAGCCGCCGGGGTAGCGTATGACCGAGGGCTTGACCCGCTTCAGGTGTTCGACCAGAGCGCGGCGGACGCCGCCCACATGTGGCACCTTCGACTTCTCGCCGACCCAGATGCCGTCGTAGACGACGCCGCCCAAATGCTCGACGAAGTGGCCGTAGATGTCGGGCGAGATGGTGCCCAGCGGCTCATTCATCAGGACTTCGATCTTCGCACCGGGTCCTTGCCCGCCGCGCGCCGCGAGGCACGCGAGTCCACCCGCCAGCGCGCCGCCGACGAACTCTCTGCGACCGAGCTTAGTCATCACTTCTGCCTCCAGACGAGAACGTCGGCGGGCCTGAGCTGGCGCGCGCCGTATAGAATCTCCGCGCCGGCCGGCACGGGGATGTCGGCCGGACGAGAGGAGTAGTTGACCGCGACCCAGAAGCCGTCGCGCCAGTCCACGTAGACGCCCTGCGGGTAGTCGGCCACGGCCAGCCCCGCGCGCTTGTAGACCTCGCGCATCACTTCCCTCTCCAGCCGCCCGTCCTTCGTGTGCACGCCGATGTACGTGACGCTCCCGCGGCCCACGCGCCTGTAGGTCACCGCGGCCTCGCCCGCGTAGAACTGGTTCGCGTACTTCGCCAGAGTCTCCGTCCCCTCCGCGGGCTTGAGCACGTCGCCCCAGACGTTCCAGGGGTAGCTGGCGCCGTTCATCGAGACTTCGCCGTTGCCGTTATCCGTCAGCAGGTCGAAGAAGGAGACCTCCGCGCCGATGAGCGGGCGGACGGGCGCGGCCCACGCCGCCTCCCAGAGCCAGCCATTGCGCCGCTTCTGCCCCGTGCGGGAAGTTAAGACGAGGTGGCCGCCCGCCTCGGCGTAGCGCGTCCACTTACGCACCAGCTCTTCGTCTACGAGTTGATAGGCCGGCGCGACGAGAACCTTGTACGAGTTGAAGTCGGCGGCCTCGTCAATCACGTCGAGCGGCGCGCCCGCAGACTTGGCCGCTTCGAGGTAGCGGAACGTGTGCCCAAAGGTGTCCCACAACGCCGTCTGCTTCTGGTAGTCGATGTTCCAGAGGTTCTCGTGGTTCCAAAGTATCGCCGTCCGCCGCGCGTTGTAGTCGGCGGGAGGCTTGGCTGCGGGGTCGTACTTCGCGCGCAGCTCTCGCATCTCGCGCGCGACCTGCGAGTATTGGAGCCCGCCGGGCGTCGCCGTCACGCCGTCCGTGTTGACGATGCCGTAATGATAAAGCTCGCTGCCGTAGAGCGGCTGCCGGTAGCGGTACGTGCAGGCGAAGGAGAGGCCGCCCGCGAAGGCGTGCCAGAGCCACATGCGTATGGCGCCCGGCATCGGCTGCGGGTTGATGCGCGCCCAGTTGACCTGACCGGGCTGCAACTCCATCACGCCCGTCGCGCCCTTGATCTTTTTGTAGAAGGCGTTCGACCACGCGATGCCGTGGCTCCAACCCAGACGGAAGCCGTCCTCGCCCAATCCTCCGCCGCCCCCGACCGGGTACATCGTGTAGGAGATGAAGTCGAGTTCGTTCGGGCGTCGCGGGTCGGAGCTGCCGATGGTCGAGATGAAGTTGGTCGTGATGAACTGCGCGGGCGCGGTGTTGCGCCGGAGGATGTTGGCCTGCCAGTTGAGGAACTTCGCCGTCTGGTCGGCGGTGAAACGCCGGAAGTCGAGCATCGCGTGCGGGCTCACGCCGTAGAGAAACGTCGGGTTCGGCGGCCTGACCTGGTTGAAGTCGTTGTACTTCAGACTCCAGAACGCGGAGCCCCATTCGCCGTTCAGCACGTCCACGGTCTTGTACTTCGCGCGCAGCCATTCGCGGAAGGCACCCTGCGCCGAAGGGCTGTAGTCGGGCGGCGAGTTCGGCTCGTTGTCGAGCTGCCAGCCCCAGACCGCGGGGTTCTTGCCGTAGCGCCGCCCCAACTCGTTGACGACGCGCTCGGTCAGGCGCAGGTAGTCGGGGTCTGCGAGCGCGTTGTTGCCGCGCGAGCCGTGCTCGCGGCGGCGGCCGTCCTCGCCGACGAGGAAGGAGGCCGGGTACTTCTCGGCCAGCCACGCGGGCGGCGTCGGCGTCGGCGTGCAGAGGATGACCTTGAGTTCGTGCTTCGCGGCGAGCGCCACCGCGCGGTCGAGCCACGCGAAGTCGAAACGGCCCTCCTCGGGCTCCATGAACGCCCACGCGAATTCGCCCATGTGGACGAACTCCAACCCGAGCCGCCGCATGTTGGCGAAGTCCCTGTCCCACTGCGACTCGGGCCAGTGCTCCGGGTAGTAGTAGACGCCGACCCTCATCAGGTCTTTCGACGGGAAGTAGCGCGCGCCCGTCTCGGCCCCGCGCGGCTGCGGCAGCGCGGGCGCGTGCGCGGCGATGATGATGAGAAGCGCGAAGAACGAGCGAAGGAGCTTTTTCATCGGCGACCTATGACCGTGTCACTTGCGCGCGGAGTTAAAGGCATTTCACCACAGAGACACAGAGACACGGTTTAAGATGCGCGCAAACGCAATAATCGGCCGGCGCGAAACGCAATAACGGCCGGAACTCTGTTTTGACTCTATCAAAACAGAGGAGCCCGCGAAAAGCCCTGCTCGCGGGCAAACTCTGCCCGCTCACGATCCGCTCGAAAAACCATCCTTCAGAAAATGAGAGTTCAGACGTAAGGGGAAATTGATGGGTAGCGGAAGGCTCCCTGATTGCGCTCCCCGTCGTAACCGCCGCGCGTCTCAGGAGTCCGTCTCCACACGTAGAAGACTGCCGAACCGTGTTCGACAATTCCGCACAGCACGCCGGCCGGGACGGTGAAAGGCGGGAGTATGTAGACAAGTTGCTCGCCGGAAATTCCGGAGCCGATGATTGTCCCGGTCGGGTTGCGGAAGGTTCCGAGCGCGGCGATGGCTTCGGCCATTGCCTGAGCGTCGGCTTCGACCTGTGCTGTCAGGGCGTCGGCCGTCGCCGCCGAGCCGAACAGGCCGCCGACGAAGTTCGCCCCACGAATCGCGAGCAGCGTCGCCTCATCTATGCCAAGTTCCGGATGATCGAAAAAGAAGGCGCGCGCGGTCAACACGCTCGGAAGATACGCGAGCCGGTTCAGGTCGCGCGAAGCGTGTCGGTCGTACACTTGCCGCATCTGCGCGGCCGTCCCGTTGTGAAAGGCCGCGCGGCCCGAGAGCGTCGCGGCAATGGCCGGGTCGTACACGTAATGAACGCCGTTATAAACGTCCGTGTATTCATAGAAGCCTTCGCCATCGAAGGTCAGAACGGAATCCCACCCGCCGACGCCAGCGCGCGGAAGGAACGGCCAGCGGCCGACGTGCATCCCGCGGACAATCGCGGCGTCGGCTGATAGGTTCACTGAAAAGGGTTGCCAGTTCGGAACGATGTCGTAAGACATAAAAGTTCCGTTCGGAATCAGTGAGTCGAAGAAGATTGAAATTTCAAGTCCGGGAGCGACCGCGACCGTCTGCGCGCCGCCGGCCGACCACGTATATGAACCGTCGCCGGTCGGCGTTCCCGAGACGGTCGCGCTGACCATGCCGAAGCCGGCCGGCGTCTTCGTGACCGTGACCGTGAAGGTCAGCGGAGCCGCCGCCGGGTCGTACACGTTGAAAAGCGACAAGTCCATAAACAGGCCGCCCGCGTAATTGTCCGAATAGTTCTCCGACTTGTGATGTACCCACGGCGTTTGACTGTCGTCTTCCCAAAACGTATGCGTCTCGACTGAGACGGTCGCGCCAGCGCCAAACTCTTCGGCGCGGCCGAACGCGAGGAGCTGCGGTCGGAGGAAGACGCGCGTCGGCTTGCCCGTCAACTTCAACGTCGCTTCGTCGGCCTCGAAGCTCGGCTCCTTCGTGACCTTGAAGTTCTCGGCGTCGCCAGTGTCGAAGGGTTCATAAATCAGGCGCGAATCAATCTTCAGGTTGAATCCCGAGCCTTGTCCCTTCTGACTGTGCTCGGCTCCGCGCTTCGCTTCGCCGCCGGCAAGGTTGTTAGCATTCCAACGCTCGGCGCCTTCTCCGTCTTTGTGCTCGCGCTCCTTCCAACGCTCGGCGTCGTCTAAAAATTCCATTCCGTTGAAGACGGCCTGCACGTCAATGTCGGCGGTCGGGTCTTCTTCATCGTTTGCCCACTTGCGAAGGTCGCGCACGCTCTCGCGGAAAGTCGTGTTCGGGAATTTCAAAGTCGTCGCTTCGTTGTAAAGGATGAAGTCGAAGGCTTCGGTCGGGTATCCGTCCGCTTCGTGATAGTCCGCACGCTCGAAGACGGTCGGGACGTAAGGGACGGGAGCGCACGCGGGAAGCTCGCGCTCCGAACCGTTGGCTTTGAACTTGTCGAGCGGGGAAACGGGGTCGGCGCTCCCTTCGACAAGCGAGCCGAGACAGGCGGCGTCGAACTCGGCTTGAAGCGCGGCGGGAATGTCGGCCTGGACGTGCTGAGAGCCTAAGCCGTAATCATCGAAGGTGTGTTCGTCATAAGGCGTCCGGATAAGACGGCGAAGGTTCTCGGCCGCGCCGTCAAAATCAATTTCGAGGTATTCGTTGACGCGGCCGGCGTCGTCGTCGGGTACCGGCGGCGGCTCCGACGTGCGCGTGCGCGAGAAGTCGTTGAAGTTGGTTGAAGGCGGGACGCTACGCAGGCGCGTGCCGAGATCGTAAAAGGTGAGAGGGCCGGAGTCGCGGAAAACGTATCTGGTCGGAATGCTCTCGGCCTCAATGATGCCTCTATCATCGTCCGGGGCGGCGGGAGCCTGCGCCTTCGGCTTTTGCTTTCGGCGCAGGTCTACGTTGAGCGTTGAGCCGGGTGGGACTTTTGTCACGTCGAGTAAGTCACCCTCACAGGAATCGCAACGCGCCGGACGCCCGTCAGGGCCGAGGCGCTCACCTTCAGATCGAACTCAACAGTCTGCCCGTCAAAGGGAGTGAGTGATATAGGCGCGACCGCCAGATCGGCAAAGGCATCGCCGCTGCCTGTACGCCTTGCTAAGACCGAGGCCGAAGGGTTGCTATCGGCCGCGAGGAACTGCCCCGCCAAACAAGGCACGCGCACCGTCAGGACAGCCGACTCCTGCGCGGCGGCGAGACTCATTGAGAGCACGGTAATCGCGGCTCCCGCGCTGTCGGTAATCGACCTCGTCACGCCTTCAACTCCTTGCCTGACGCGCTCATTGTGATGAGCTGCTTCTGCGTGCCGAGATTCTGTCCCGAGACGCGCGTCGCGGTTACGAGGTAAGTCCCTAAGACGCCCGAGCGCGAGTGCGGCATCGCTGGCGTCCCGCGCCTGATGTCGAAGGCGACGAGAGGGAGCTGCGCCGAGAGTCGTCGCGGCGGGCTGTTGAGTGTTGCGAGCCTCCGCCAGCCGAGCGCTATCGCCATGTCGCCCGGTATATCCCCCGTGCCGAACGTGGGAACGACCCTGCCCGATCCCGCGCCCGGAAGCGTAAGCTTGCGTCGCACGACGCCCTGCCCCCTCCTGCTCACAGCCGTCGAGCCCGCGCGTGTCTGCGCCGTCGTGTTTTCGACACTCCCGCCGTTCAAGTGATTCACGACTTGGCGGCGTACCTCCGACGAGGCGCCCTCACGCACGTACATCTCTGTGACTGTGCGGATCGCGCCGAACTCGGCAGATTGGTCGCCGTCCGGGTCTATGTAACCGCTCTGGTGCGCGTCCACGAAGGGTATCTCGTAAGGTTTGCTGAGATACTCCCTGCCCGAGTCTACGAGGATGAGCCCTGAAATTTCATTGATCGTCGTCGCGATCTCATCACTTCCGGCACTGCGGCCGGCGCGATAAAGAAGCGTGTAAGTCTCTTCGGAGACTGTCTGGAGTGTAAGCGTGCCGTCGTTATCGAGGTCGGGGACGAGCGCCTCGACGGTGCGCTTGTGACTGCCCTTCCTGCCCAGGGCGTCGAAGGTATCGGTTTGGGTCTCGCGCCCTACGACGTTGAATTGATAATCCCTCGTCGTCACCTTCACGGACGCGACCTCCTCTCGCACAATCGTTTCCGGGGCGTCGAAGTCGCGATACTCGCGCACGCGCCGCTCTGTCTCCGTGCGGGTGTAGCCCTGCACGCCGAAGGTGCCGGCCTCTTGTGACTCCTGATCTATGCGCTCCGTGAAGTAGTCGCCGCCCGCTCGCCCGTCCGAGCGGTGTGCGACGATGAGAGAGGAGAGCGGCTGACGCGCGGGCGCGGTATCAGTAACACTCACGACGGCCGAGAGCGGCAACCCCCGCGGCTGAAGCCCTGCCGGGAGTGCCGCGCCCGCGTCGATGATCCAGAGGTCGTTTCCTTCGGCGAAGTAGAGAGGCTCGAAGAGCGAGAGCAGGGGCTTTACAGTTTCGTGGAAGCCGCCTTCGAGCGAGAAGGTAACTTGGCTCACAGGGAAGTCCGGGATGTTCGTCACGACATTGTCGAAGCCGCAGCCCTCGACGTATGCGCGGCGCAAGACCTCGCGCATGGTCAGATCGTAGACGGGTGTAGAGACTGGCTCGATCCCGGCGCCCCGTTCGTTCACTATCAGGTTGCGGCTGTCGGGAGGTGCGGGCTCGTCAACCTGGTCGGGGTCGTAGAGCGTCTCGGGCTGTTCGGGCGCGAACGTCCAGCGGTCGGCGACCGTGTCGATCAGCGTGAGAGTTACAGCGTCGGTCGGGCCGCCGCGCGCAAAAGCGATGGTGAGTTCACGCCCGGCGAGCTTCCCCCCGGCCAACATCGTCACCCACTCGAATGCGGAGCCGTCCCAGACGCCGAGGTCGAATTGCAGCTCCGATGCATTTGACACGAGCGACACGTCGGGCTGCGCGAGCGAGACGGAGAGCGAGACGCCGAGGGCACCTTCAGGCGCGTTCAAGTCGAAGGATGAGATGGGAACTTCAGTGCCGTCTGCCAAGAGGCGCGCGCGGTAACGCGCGACGCTCTCGCCTTGCATCCCCTCGCCGACGATGTCGAGGAAGATCGTGAGGCCGAACTCCTCGGCCCGCTTCACCCGCAGCTCGCCTGCCAGTTCCGTTGCACCCGCCGCCTGCCCCGCGAGGAATGTGCCCAGGGAAGGCGCCGCGCCTTCGAGGGTCGTCGAGCCGGAGACGGTTCCCTCCAGGAAGACGTTCGCCTCGTCGTTTAGCCGGAGGCTGCCCGCCAGTCCCGTAGAGCCTTGCACCTCTCCCGCGAGGACGAGCGTGACCGAGAGGCTCCCGACGAGTTCGGTCGAGCCGGCGAAGGTGGCGCGCGCGCCGATTGTGACCGTGAGTTCCCCCGTCAGTTCGGTCGAGCCGACGACGACCCCCGCCACGGGCGGCGGCTCGTCGAAAGTCTGTATCGGTAGTAGGAACGGCATAGCGGGGCTACATCGTGAGCCAGTTCACCCGTATCCAGTCAATCGTCAGTATTTGCGGCGTCGCCTGTGTGGACTGCGTCAGGGCAATGACGACGGTCGAGACCGTGAAGCTCTTGGTCAACGAAGAGTCGTTCGCGCGCACGAAGGAGCGACCGCCGTCAGTCGAGAACCAGCACGTCCAGACGTTGCCGACCCGCTGAAGGTGGAGCACTACGCCGGTCAGCCACGCGGCGACCGACTCGCGCTGTCCGGCGGCGAAGAAGCTCCAAGAGCTTGCGGTCTGCTGGTCAAGCCCGATGGAGAAACTGTTCGAGCTGTTGACCTGCCAGTACGCACGAATCGAGTTGGCGACCGTCGCGTCGTCGGCCTCGATGTGGACGCCGGGGTTGCCGGCGGCGCCGCGGAGGCCAGCCGTGAACTTCGCCGTGACGGAGAAGTCGCCCGTGGCGCTCGGCGTCGCGAAGCGGTAGTTCAGACCTTGACCGGCGAGCGTGAACTTAGTCCACAGGTGCGAGGCGATGGTGTTGTTCGTGTCGTTTGCCGGGGCGACCGCGCCGACCGTCGAGTTGACGACGGTCTTCGTGTACGCCGCGTTCAAGACGCCGGAGTTGAACTCTTCGTTCAAGGCGTGCGGCGAGCCGGGCAGCGCGTCCGGCCCGTAGGCAGCGACGATGCCGCTCGACGTGGCCGTCGTCGTCGCGGCAGTGATTCGTCCGTCCGCGCCGATGGTCAAGACCGGGACGTGTGCGGAGTCTCCGTAAGTGCCGGCGGCGGCGCCGGAGGCGGCGAGCGTCGGATTAGGGTAGGTGCCGGCCAGCGAGCCGCCGGCCGCGCCGGAAGGCGGAAGCGTCGTCGGAATGGCCGGATGCTGCCACAGCACCCAATTTCCGAGGACTGACGGGTCGTCGGCCATCAACAGGTAGACTTCCGAGTTGTCGGTGCGGAACGCCACGTCGCCGGGCTGCACGTCCGCCGCGGTTAGTGCGAGCATCGCCGCCTGGCTGGCGACGACGACGCGCGCGTTGACCGCGAGCGGGGGCATGAGGGCCGGGTCTATCTTCCCGCTGACGAGTAGCTGAAAGAGTTCCCAGCCGTTGTTGGCGCCGTTGCGCTTCAGAAAGCCGTTTGCGACTTTCGGCGGGAGCGCGTCGCCGCCTAGTGCGACCGCGTCGGCTGCCGGGAGTTGTTCGCGGCAGAAGACGAGAAGCCGATTCCTGAACGCAATCGAAACGGCGAAGTCTGCGCGGACGGCCGTCCGGGTCTTACCGCCAAGCTCCGCGACCCAGAAGGCCAAGCCAGAAGGGTCTTCGGCGGCGTCGCGGTTCAGGTATGACGCGTACAGGCGACCGACATACTCGGCGTCCGTGAGCGTCAGGCCGGTGAAGTCCGGGTGGGTGAAGACCGTCGTCCCGAGCGCGACGGCGGCGCCGTAGAAGCCGCCGTCATAGCAGGCTGAAGTCAGGTCTTCGATGGCCGGCTGAAGCTCCGTCTCTTCGTCGGGCTCGCGCCCCAGGGCGCCGAGATAGAACGCGCGGACGTAGAATTCGACCGGCGCGGGCTTGTCGCCGAGCATGTCATCACTGATGACGGTGACGGCCACACCGGTCAGGCCACCCAGGGGGACGGCGTCGGCGTCAACACTCAGGGTCGCGCCTCGCGCGTGGGGGATGCTCAGGCCGTCGATGACCGTCTCGGTCTGCCCGGCGGTTATGGAGGGTCTATCGCCGGGCGAGGCGAAGACGCTCGCGCCTTCGAGGTTCACGTCGAAGACGCTCGCGCCCGAAGGGTTCGCCGCGTGCTTGACGATGATGCTCCGGATGCGCCCCGGGAACGGGAGCGGCGTTGAGCCGAACGACACCGCCACGCCCGCCGCGAGGAAATCTTTCTTCAAGACGGCATATTGCTCGGGCATGGCTTTAATTCTCCGCGAACGTGAGCGAGCCTATAGGGAAGCTCGGCACGTCGCCGGTGCCAACGACTTTCGGCACGCCCCCGGTGTACTGCGCGTAGTCCTGAAGGTTGCCGCCTGTCGGCGCGTCCCAGAACCCGAAGCCTACTGTCGAGCCGTAGCCGGGCGCGGTGGCCTGCGGGAAAGTGACGACGACGCCGACAGTCTTGAGACGGTTTACCGCGTCGGGGAAAGTGGTCGCGTCGTTCGTTAGCGCGACGCGGGCATACCCGCCAGCCGAGACTTCCGTGCCAGAGGTGGACGGCGTAGGCATCGCCAGAAAAAGCCCGATGTAGACGGTGGCAGGCTTCGTGTAGGTGCCGTCGCCGTAGCGCGCGTCGAGTGCGCGATTGCCTTCGTAGTTGGTTTTACTCATCGAATTAAGCTCCTGCTCCCGTCGAAATAAATCTGAACCTCACACCCTGCGCCTGCCCGCCGGAACGAGACTCGAATGTGAAGAGCTGCCCGGCGTCGTCAGGCAGTGGCATAGCCATCACGTCGAAGTCTGTCAGGGAGTCAACTACGACCCTCACGCCGTCACCCGACGAGAGCCCCGCGTTGAGCTGCGCGACGATCTGCGCGAGGACAGCCTCCGAAAGATACTCGGCGACGACGACGAACTCGATCCCCTGCACGCCGCGGTCGATGGTCTGCACGTAGACCGTGCCGTCCGCCGCCGGCCGCGGCGTCGCGCCGAAGGCGGAGGCGAAGGCGCCTTCGTTCTGCACGGTGCATTTGCACGGCCTGCCCGTAGAGGTGCCGTCGTGCGTCAGGTGCGTCGTGCCGATCTGTACTTTTGCGGTTCTGCTCATTAGTAACGGAACCCCGGCGCGAAACCGACAGACGGCACGGCACCTTCGGCGTCCGCCTCCGCCGCGGGGGCCGCGCCCAGCAAAGTCTTATCAACCGCGAGGCCGTCGCTCAGGTTGAGATTCACATTCGAGGGCGGCGCGTCCACTTTGATACCTCGGCTGGTAATCAGGCGGTCGAGCTTCTCCATTACGGTTGCCGACAAACGAGCCCGCTCTTCGGCTCGCTCCTCTTTGCCGCTCTCAGCCTGCGCGGCCTCGCGCAATAAGTCCGCGCGCGCGCGGCGAAGGTCGGGCGTCAACTCCTTTTCTGAGAGTGTCCCCGAGACGGCCAGAAACTCTTTAAGCCTCTGGTCGCGCGTTAAGCCCTGTGCGGCGCCGACCGCAGTGAGCAGCTCGCGCGCGTCTTCCTGGATGAGGTTGCCCGCGCGCTCGCGGGCGATGGCGTCCTCGACGTTCGCCTTCAGCGCGTCTCGCTGCACCTGATAAGCGCTAATGCCCGCCTGCCGGAGGTCTTGAAAGAAAGGGTCTGCGGAGGTGGCGACGGTGCGCGGGTCGAACTGATTTAGAAGACTGAGGATCGCCTGCGCCTGCGACTCGCGCCCGCTCCGCCCCGCGCCGGACACGTCGAGGGCACGGAGTTGGTCAAGCGTCTGTTGGTTCTGACGCTCAGCGTCGATGCGGTCAAAGCCGCGGTAAGGATTTTCGAGAAACCGCTGCCGGCTCGCGAGGTCAACATCCTTCTCTATCCCTGCGATCCGCGCGTCGATGACCGCGAGGTTGCGTTCTTGAGGCCCGGAGAGGCCGACGAGGGGCAAGTCAAGGCGCCGCGCCTCCTGCTCGTATTTGAGCGCTTGTAGTGACGATTGCAGGCGCGCGACGCCTATCTCGGCGTCAATCGCATTCTTCTTTACTTGCGCCATCGCGTCGGCAAAGTCGGTGCCGAAGATGAGAAACTTATTCCGGGTCTCTTCTACTTCGTTACGCGCGCGCACGAACAGGCTAACGAAGGGGTTATCTTTATCAGCCTGCGTGAGCGAGTCGCCGAGGAAGTCGCGCACAGCATCACGCGCCGAGCGCACCGCGGCTGCCACCTGCTTCGATGTCTCCCTGATAGCGTCGTCGATCTTCTTCGACTGCTTCTCAGCTTCGGAGGCATCGAGCACGCCCGGCAACTCCTTCAACTGCTCTTTCAGTTCTTTGAGCTTGTCGAGCCGCGCTGAGAGGTTTTCTTCTTTCGTCGCGCCTTCGAGCGCATCGCCGAACTGCTTTTGCAGGACAGAGCGTTGTGCTGTCGCGGCGGACTTCGCGGCGTTCGCGGCAGCCCTTGTCTCTGCTTCTTTCTCTTGTCGTTCGATCTCCTCTTTGAGTGCCCGGAGCTGCTCGACGCGCGCATCGTACTGCCGCTGGCCGGGGTTGGCGAAGGCATCAATGTTGCCCTGTAAGTTGGTGTTGAATTCGTCGCGGGTGGCGCGTCCCGTTGCTAAATCGAACGTGTCTCGGAAGATCGCGCCGATGGACGCCGGGACAGTGAGTGCGCCTTTACCGGCGTTGACTAACTGGCGGCCGAAGCCCTCTCGCTCTTCTTGCGCGATCTGCTCGGGCGACTTCAGCCCCTTAGCTAACTCGCGCCGCGCCTCAGCGTGTGACGTGACGAGCCCACCGAGGGCGTCAGAGATGGTGTCGAGCACGTCGCGGAATTCGATGGAGGTTGAGATCGCATCGCCCGCCTGCGTCTTCAGGTTTTCATAGGCCGCAGATGCGGTGTCGAGTTGGCCGGCTGTCGAGCGTAGGCGCTTCTCCGCCTCACCCTCGGCCTCGGCACCCTTACTCAGTACGCCGTTAAGGGCGGCCTGCGCCTTCTCCATCTCAGACAGGGACTCGGCCGTCTTGCCGATGGAGGCCGCGTATTGAGCGTAGAGTTTTGAAGGGTCGGGCAGACCCAAGCGGTTGAGACCTTCATCCTGCCCGGAAAGAATTGTGCCGATGAGGTTCGACAGCTCCGCGCCTTTAAGCCCACGCGCGGCAGCGAGGTCGGCGAAGCGCGCGCCGATCAGCTCTATGTCCTGCGAACGCCCGGCGCGGTCGGCGAGGCGAACGAGGTCTGAGAAAGTGCGCGCCGCCTCAGTGTTCGACGCACCTACGCGCTTGCCGAAGTCCTCGGCCGCGGCAGCCGCCCTGGTGTAAGAGAGCCCGGCCTGCGTCGCCGAGAATTCGAGCTGGCGGTTTGCGTCTGAGGCGGCGGCTGAAGCCTGCACGGATGCCGCGCCGAACTGGAGGGCAGCCGAGAGACCGCGCTGAAAGAAGTCGGAGAGGAGGTTGCCGGCGAAAACGTCGCGGAGTCTTAAGCCCGACTGCCCGGCGTTGTCTGTGGACTTCGCAAAGCGACTTACATCTCCCTCCAGATTCTTTAAGGAGACGCTTGCTTTCCCGTCCGGGTCTACCTCTACCTCTACTATCAGCCGGTTCTCAGCCATCAGGAGTTCCCCTTCCGCTCCTGTTCGCGGTTGAAGCGGTCAACACGCATCGCCTTGTGTCGAGCGTTGCGCACGACATCAATCAGCCGGGCCTCAAGGGCCGAGCAGCCTCTGGAGTAGCCTCGCCCTCGCACCGCCGCATCGCTGTTGAAAGCCCGCATAAGGTCTCTGTGCAGCGTGACGAATGACCACTGCTTGAAGAGGTCGCCGCCGTACCGCTCTGTCACCTCCTCGACGCAGCCTTCGCGGTACTGGTCGAAGCTTTGCTGCACCGGGCATCCCTCGCATAAGTCGCGGAGGTCTTCGCGCGTCTTCGCGCAGGGCTCCGGGCATTCGTCGAAGTCGGGGTCGGCTTCAGCCAGCCGCCTGTAGTGATAGATCACCCGACGCGCCAGAATCTTCTGGGCTTTTGATATAGGCCGCGGGAATCACCGCAGCCTTGTACGCCCTCCACGCGCCCGCGAGAATCATCTCCAGCTCCGGCTGAGTGGGATCGTCGAAGTAGTCACGCATCCGCTTCGCCAGCGGCACCTGACGCACGACGGCAAGCGAGCGCTCCAGCTCTTCCACACGGCCTTCGATCTCCTCTCGCTCTTTATCTTTCAGCCCCTCTGCCTTGAGCTGCGTCCGCGCCTTCTTGATGCCGGCGATCTCTGCCGCGCCGGGGAAGTCGTCGAACTCTTCGGGCTCGCTCGAAGCCATCTCCGCTACGACGTTGATGAGCGCCAGCCGGTATTCGTCCGGGCGCTCAGAGTCCTGAAGGCCGAGGTAAGTCTGCTCGGCGTTGAGCGCCGTCTCCGGCAGGCGCTTCGGAAAATAGAAGACGAATGCCGCGCCCGGGTGCCACGAGTGCTTGACGATTATCCCGACCGCCGGCTGCGAGGTCTGCTTATTGAAACCCATGCGTTGCTCCTGCTGCTGTTGGAAAGGGGCGAGAGCCCCGCCCCTTCCAATCCCATAAAATTTACCCGCCGCCGCTTATGCCGTGATGAGGTAGGCCGTGCTCTGGTTATTCACGGCGAGCGCGCTCAGCGGCATGTTCGCGCCGTTCATCATGGGCGTGGCGACGACGGCGATGTTCGTCTCGTTCGCCTCCCCGTCCTTCCTCAGCCCGCCGCCGTCCAGGATGTGATGGGCAAGCCCCGCGCTGAAGGTGACTCTGTTCGCGTCAGGTTTGCCGAGCCGCAGATCGAACGACTTCTCGGCGCCGGCCTCGGCGTCGAGGTATGCCTCGTCGCTGTTGTTGCCGAGGATCGCGTACGAGAGGCGGCGCTCCCGCTGGTCGGCGCGCTCCAGGCGCGTGGCGATCACGCCCTCGTCGGTGTGTGCGTGGTCGCCGGTCAGGAGCCGGAGGTTGTAGAGGAACTCGAAGGAGCGGAACAGGCCCGCCTGCGAAGCCCCGGCCACGCTCAGACCGCAGTCGCCGAAGAAGAGGGGCATCTCGTTCACGCAGGCCGGGATGCTGAAGCCGGTCGCCGGCACTCCCTCGGCGAACTTGATATTGGCCTGCCCCGTCACGGTCTGCCGCGCGCGCCCGCGCAGTGTCATGGAGTTGAGGGTGCAGGCGCGCAGCAGCAGCGGGGTAGGGCCGCCCTTGAAGCCGAAGACGAGCGAGAAGGGCGGCGGTTGGAAGGAGTCGAGAGGCAGCTCGTCGATGTCGTGCGTGTAGACGCCGCTGCCCTCGACGGGGGCCGCGACCACGCCCATGCCGTAGACAGCCAGCAGCGTGACGAGCTTCGCGGTGGCGAAGAACTCGACCGAGATGTCGCCGATCTCGCCCGTCAGGATGCGCTTGTAAAGCTCCTGCCCGGAACAGTCGGGCACGTCCTGACGGGTCTGGTCTTTGCGGTAGAAGGTCTTCGCAGTGTCGGGCAGGAGCGCGTTGAGCGAGGCGAGCGCCATCGCCGTCTCGAAGTTGGTCTGGCGCTTGCCCGTGCCGGAGAAAGCGAGAAATGAAGTGGAAGCCCTTTGGGTGGACATAGTCTACTTGCTCCCTTTCTTAACGATGACCTTGAAGCGGCCGGGGTAGATTGATGTGAGCCTCTCCGCCGCTTCGCAGTAGAAGCCCGCCGCCTGCTCTTCGGGGCTCGGCAGCTCGCAGATGACTTCCGTCCCGACCGTCACCGGCCCCTTGCCGAGCGGGCGCGCGCCCGTCGCCAGTTGCACGTTCGGGCTTTGTTTCTTCTCAGCCATTAGGAACGACCTCCACTTTCAAAATAAAAGGTGCGATGTGGCCGAACGCGCCCGTCAGATCGTCGTCCTCTATCTGGATGCGCTCGGCCATTTCGAGATGCTCCTGGTAGAGCCTCCGGGGGAATCCCAGATCACGCCCCGTTAAAAAGGCGGTGCGCAGGTTCAGCACGAAGGCGGCGAACTCGGCGCTGGAGCTGCTGCCGTCCTCGCGCTCGTCAACGAACTCCTGGACGGCGCGGAGGCCGTAGACGAGGTGGTAGTGCGGCGCGTCATCACAGCCTTTGTTGAGGTTCTCGAAGCCCAAGAACTCGACGAACGTGCAACGCACCTCAACGTTGCCGTCCGCTTCGTTCTCGACGCCGAGCTTCTCGACGTAAGTCAGCTTGCTGCTGACATAGAAGCGCTGGGTGAAGACGGGCCTCGCCTCGTCTACGGCGCGAACCTTGTCCGCGACCAGGCCGCGCACCATTACCTCGATCTCGGCGGCAGTGTCCGGGAACTCAGGCAAGCTCAAACTCCTTGCGCTTGTACTGCGCGAGAATCGGCTTGATAGTCGGCGGCATGTCTCGCTCGATCACAAAACCGCTCGGCGTGGTCTGTCCGATCACGCCGCGATGCTTACTGAAGTAATGGGTCGTGAGGTCTTTGCACGCGAGCACAATGTCTGCCGGCGTCGCCTCATAACCCCAACGCGCGAACACCGTGTAGAGCGCGCCGCGCACCCACACGCCGCCGAGACTGCCGAACCCTTGAGTCATGTAGAGCCAGCCGCCCTGCTCAATCCAGTTCGTCAGAGGATGCCCGCCCACCTGGACGCCGGTCGCCGAGTTGATAGAGCCCTCGACGTGGACGGGGATGCGCAGGTAGTTCGTGCCCTCGCCTCTGAAGCTGCGCGGCGAGGGTTGCGCCGCCGCCGGGGCGAAGTAGTTGGCCGGGCGTTTGGTGAAGGTGTCAATCGTGCGCGACGCCGCTTCGAGGAATCGGCCGAGCGCGGCTCGCTCGGTCGTGGACTTCACCTCGGGCAGGCAGTCGCTGATAAGTTCGTCCAGAGTGGCGTAGGTCATCGCTCAGATCAGGCCGCCGATTGTCGCGCTGACTTCGGCGACGAACCGGGGACGCTCCTTTTCGACTGCGGGCTTGAGGTACGGGCGGTTCATCTCCTCTTCGAGTCGCCGCCCATAGCTCGCGCCCACTCTGACCTCGGCCCGCACGCCGCCGCGTACGACGCGCGCGGAGGTCGCGCGGATGGAGTTCGCCAGGAAGCCCGTGTCGTCGGCCGGGCTCTCTCCGGGAGCCGAGGCGCGGTGGATGTTGTAGCCGACGACGAAGGCACCGGGCTTGATGCGGGATTGTCGAAAGCCGAGCTGCCCGAACTCGCTTGCCCGCTTCGCGCCCACCGCCTTCTTGATCGACGAGCGGCGGTAGACGCGCCCCGTCTTAGGCCCGCCCTTTACGCGGAGCTTTGCTTCCCTTTCGATCCCCAACGCCGCCCGGCTCACCACCCCCTTCAGCGCCGCCACCAGCGCCCCCGACTGGAGCAGCCGGCTTTGAAGCTTGGCCGTCGTTTTGATCGCCATCAGCCGTCCCCTTCTTGATGGTGTAGCCGAGCGGCTCGAAGACCAGTTTGAAAACCTTCCTCGACACCGTCTGCTCGTTCCGGCCTTCCCGGTCGAGGATCGTTACTCGTTCTGCTGCCATCGTTCCTCCATAAGTGCGCCGGGCGGGTGAGAGCGAGTCACGCGCTCGCCCCCACCCGCCCGGCGCTTCTCGTGTCGCAACCTGTTACGACCGGCTCATCTTGACGACGACGAGCCCGCCCGGATCGGCCAGCCCTGTGCCGACCGCGTCAGACAACCATTCGAGGATGTCCCCCTCGGCCAGTTTCAGGTTGGCCGGCGTCGCCGAGAGGGTCAGGCTCTTCTCGTCGAAGGCCGGGCCGTTGACGCCGCTGTTGAACTGAAGCTCCGCGACGACGGTGCTGCCCGAGCCGCTCTGCCCGCGGTTGATGAGCGCCACGCGGCGCGTGTTCGTGTTCGCGCCGGTGATAAGGGCGTTGGGCGCGTAGGTCACTGACTCGACGGTTGCGCCGAACGACGCGCGGCCGACCGCGACGGACTTGTCGCTGCCGGCCGTGGCCTCGCCCGGTACGGTCTCTTGAATCCGCTCGACGAGCGGTGCTCTGGGATCGGTTGACAAGTTGACCTCCTGCAAGTTGGTCGCGCGCTGGCGCGCGCGCAGATGAAGCTATTCCTCGTACCCGGCCGGGCGCAGCACGGAGAACGGGCTGCGGTCGGCGGCGACCTGCCGGGCGCGCGTCACCGGGTTCGCCACCTGGTAGGCGCAGCGGAAAGTCACCATCATGGCCTTCATGTCCTGCTGCGCGAGGTTGTACAGGAGGGCACCGGTGACAGGATCGTGGATGGACGCCTGGTCGAGAATCTTCCACGAGATGTCCTTGCGGACGCCGATGATGCCCTGCGAGAAGTCGCCCGTGATGAGGTCGGCCTGCTCCTCATCCCACCCCCCGTTCTGGGCGTAGAAGATGTTCTCGCCGTAGAGCATGTCGGGCGTGCCCGCCTGGAGCGAAGGTTGGAAGAGCAGCGCGCCGTCGTTCGTGCGCAGGCCGCGCAGCCCGCCCTTAATCGACTTGCGCGCGGCGAAGCCGTTGACATCGAAGCCGTCGTCCTCGATCAGCGACATGGCGGCGTTGATGTCGAGGTCGAGCTTCTGATCGACCACGCTGCCGCGCACGAACTCGTTGCCGGCGGCGACGGCCTGCGCGACTACCGAGGCGGGCCATGTGTCGGGCTTGTTGACGCTGAAGAAGACGGCGCCGTCGAGGGTCGCGCCGATGGCCTCCGCGATGCGCGGCTTGATCTCGCCCCAGATGTCGTACTCGGCGTCGTCGAGCACGAGGTTGGGTATGGGCACGAGGCAGTCGAGTTCCTCGGCTTCGAGGAACTTCTTGTCCCACGCCATGTTCGACGGCCGCGCCATGCCCGTATCGCCCTGCCTGAAGTAGGCGAACGGCAAAGCGGCGAGCACGGGCAGTCGGCGCTGCTTGCGCGACATGGTCATCCGGCGGAACAGCGTCAGCGCCGCCGAGGTGCGCGGCAAGTCCTGGAGGATTTCGTTGCTCGTCTCCTCCGGGATTAACGCCTCGGCATCCCCGCGTGTGATTGAATCGTCTGCTGTGGACATAAACTCTCCTCAGTCGAAAAAGGAATTGTGGACAGGCGCGCGAGGCTGCTACCCCTCGCGCGCCGAAACTACCGCTTGCCGCGAATCAGATCGTTCATCGTGCGGGCCGTGCCGCTGCTCCGACCGGCCGCGCCGTCAGCGCTGCCCGGTGGGCGCTTCACGCCGAACTCGTCGGGGAAATCGCGCTTGGCTTTCGCGACCACCTCTTTCAGGTTGGTCGGCTTGCCCTTGTCGTCGAACTCCAGCTCGTCTTTGATGAGCCGGTAGACTTTGGTCGGGTTGCTCGCGCCTGCTTCTTTGGCCCCGGCTTCCAACAGGTCGCGCGCATCGCGCTCGCGCAGTCTGGTCTCGGCCTCATCCGCGCGCCGCCTCTCGCGCTCTTCTGCGGAGAGCTTGCCTTCGTCCTCCTTCTTCTTCGCGTCGGCGAGCACGGCTTTACGTCCACGCTCTTCGGCCGCTCTGAGATCGTCCTCGGTGTAGGTCTTGGGCGTCTCCGCCGCTCCGCCGCTGGCTTGTCCGCCTGCGCCGGTAGAGCCGCCCGCTCCAGGCTTGCCAGTGGTGTCGTCGCCGGGCTTGCCCGCGTCGCCGCCGCCGGGCTTGCCCTGCGCGTCGTCATTGATTGTGCTCATGATGAAAAAGTAGCAGCGGTAGTCGCCGAGTCGTGAGGAAGGTCTTTAAGCTTTTTAAGAAGTAGGCAAGAAGAATTAAAAACAGTCAAAGAGACAGAGAAAGCCCCTGCCGATTTTGACTCTCTCAAAATCGGCAGAGGCTTCGTCTGAAAATGAGCCGGGCTAATTGTTGACGAGTTGTGTCAAGCGACCCGCGCGCCCCTGATCTCGCGTAGGCTGCGGCGGTATCGAGAGATACCCCAACGATCCGAGTCGCGGACGCCCACGAAATCTTCGAGCCGGACATCGCCGCTCACATAAGCCTCGTGTGCAACCTCGCTGCCGAGTATCTGTTTCTGAAAGCCCGGCTCCAGCTCGGCGAACTTCTCGGCGCCCGTCTCGAAGGTCTCATCAACGTCGAGCACAGGAACCATCACGCACCTGCACGCAACGTGAGATTGAAGCGGTACGTCGAGAGGGAACACCTTCCCATGCATCGCCCAACAGACACTACAGGTGCTCGGCGAAAGTGCCGCGACCCACCGCCACTTTTGAACGAGCTGGTCGTTCTCTGTGTACGTCTCTCGTGTCGCTTCGCGCAGGGCACGGTAGCTCTCTGTGCGGACGGCCTGATTCAAACGCCGCACGACCGCAGGCTGCCGCATGGCGTTGTCGCCTTTAGCGTCCGCCTCACGCCGGACGCGCCGCGCGATCTCTACCGGGTTCGACCCTAGAGCCGCGCCCCGCACAAGCGCCTGCGTAATGCGCTGGCCGGTCTCAAGGCCGAGGTCGCGCGCCAGCCGGTCGAACGACTCGCGCACGGGGGAGCCGTCAGACGACACGCCCACCAGGCGCTCGATCACATCAACGGGCAGGCCGTTGAAGTTGACGGCGACGACGGCGCCGCGCCCCATCGCCTGCGCTGCCGTCAACGTCGCCGCCTGACGCTCAGCCGCCAGCACCAGTGCGGCCTGCTCGCGCGCGACCACGTCGGCTGCCGTCCGCCCCACTTCGAGAATCGCCTCGACGACTTGCCGCTCCAACTCGCGCAGCCGCTGCTGCTCAACGCGCAAGGAGGGAGAGGCGCCCCCGTCAGAGGGCGCCTCCAGTCGGCGGGTCAGGTCGGCGAGCTGCTCGGCGATACCTACCCACGCGGTCTCATACGCGCGCAGGACTTCAGCCTGCGCGCGCTCCTCGCGGGATAGCAGCGCGGCGCGGAACCGCGCGACTATTTTGAGCACTTCACTCATCAGTCTTCAGCGTAACGGGCAGCAGGTTCGTGTGCTTGATCGGATCGAGGCCGACCGCCCTCAGCGCGGCGTCGGGCACGAAGCCGGCGCGAATCAACGCCCCGGCGGCAGCCACCCGCTTCGTCAGATCGTCAGCGGCTCGGCCGGTCGTGTTGCCGCCGTCCGTGCCCTCGAAGCTCTCGCCCCCGTCGAACTCGCGCGCGGCGTCGCCGACCTTCTTAGCCTTGCGGAGTTGCATGGCTTCGATGTCTTTGAGGCCGTAGCCCGCCTCGATCAATGCCTGCTCCTCGTCGATGCCGATGTCCTGCTTCTTGATAATGTTGTCGAGCCTCTCGCCATCCGAGGCCGGCGCCGGGTCTTCCCACTGAGCGAACAGGCGCACGTCCGAAGATTCGCCGAAGGAGTTCTCGCCGCTCATCTTTAGCGCCAGCGCGATCACGTCTTCCCACACTTGTCCGAAGCTGCCCTGCCGGTCTTTGACCTTCTTAACAAACCTTTTCTCAATGGTCTTCAGCGCCTCGCCCGAAGGCACACTGGTCTGCAAAAAGAAGTAATGCAGCGGCGTCCCCGACACGCGGGCGATCTCCATGCGGAAGCTGTCCTGCACCTTCAGGAACTGCTCAAGATTCGCGCCCTCGAACTGGCCGAACTTCGCGTTGTCGTTGCCGACCGTCACCCAACGCTCGACGCCCTGGAATGGGTTGATGGGCCGCCCCGTGACGGGGTCGGTCTCAACCTCCAGGCCGATGGCGTACCGCTGAGGAAAGGCCGCGAACTCCATCGCAACCATCTTGTCGAGCACGGCCTTGTTAAGCGCGTCTTGCAGCGACATGGAATCGGCCAGCTCAGAGCGCCCCGTCTCTCCGATGTCGGCGTTGTTGGCGAAGTGAAAGACCGGCACGACGCCGTAGGGATTCTCCAGCGGCCAGGGCTCGCCCTGCATCTCGAAGATGTCGAACGCCTTCGACGACTCCGGCATGCCGCCCGGATGACTTTGCCGCGTCACGTACTTCTCTATGCGGTCGGAGTAGTAGACGTTGAGGCGGTAACGCTTGTCGCCCCGCTGCCACAACTTCACCGCGGAAGAGACGCGCTCGGAATCCTCGTCGTCATAGTTGACCGTGCAGAGGTGCGCCTTGTTCGGGTGGAACGAAGGACGCCCTTCACGATCCGGCCACACGATCAGGTAGGCGTCGCCCGCGCGCAGAGCCTCCTTATGCACTTGCCCCGCGCGCCGAGCCAGACGCCCGTCCTGCCAGAGCTTCCACGCCTGGTCGGCCAGCGACCCGTCGCCGGCCTCGACGTTGAAGCCAGTGACGACGAGGCTGTCCTTCACCGCGTCCACTACGGGCGGCATCAGGTTGTCGGCGAACTTCTTGAAGAGGCTGCCGAAGGCGCTCTGAAACTTCTCCGTCGCAAAGGCGAGCTGGTGCCGGCCGTCGTAATACGCCCTCGCTTTACGGTAAGCGCTGGAGCGTGCCGCCAGTTCCTTCAGCGCCTTGTCGATAATCTGTTCGCTGGTCATATTGTCACCTCTAAACTTGCCTTCGGCAGGTCGGGGACTTTTTGAAAAACCCCCTCGGATGCCCGTTCCCGCGCTTTACGGCGTCCCAGGGGCGTCCCTGTTTGCGACCATGTAGGGTAAGACCTTGCTTCCCGGCGGCGGGCGAATTCGCGCGCGGTCTTAGAACCCGACTCCCTTCTTACTCTTTCCGCCCGAGAGCACCGCGCCGGCCTTACTGACGGCGTCAATGATGTCGTCGTGCGCGCCCCCGTCGTCGCCGGTAAACGCCTCGGCCTCGTCGAAAAACAGGTTGTGCCACTTGCCCCCTTCGAGCAGCAGGACGTTGCCGTTCGCGGCGGCGGCGCTGAGGGGCTTGGCGTAGTCGAGCTTGCTGCCGGTCGAACGCTTCCCGCGCACCGCGTAACCGGGGAGCACCTCACGAACGATGTGGTCAATCGTGAAGATGCCGGAGCTGCCCGGCTCCTGCTCGATATAGGTCTCGACCTTGCGCCCGTAGAGCAGGCGGTCGAAGACCGCGGTGTTCTTCAGGTACTTGTACACATCGGCTGGCCCGCCTCTCATCCGGCGCACGTCGAAGATGTAGTAGCGGCCCGCGTGGAAGCCGATCAGGCCGCTCGCCGTCCAGTCCGGGTCTTTGCCCGGGGCCGGCGCGGTCGCCGCCAGATCGTGGAACCGGATGAGCTTGCGGAACAGCGGCGCCTCCGCCAGCTTGAAGCGACCAAACTGCGCGCGGTCGAAGTAACCGCCGCTCGGCCTCACATCCCAATTACCACTCTTCAACTGTTGGCGCGTTACCGCGTCAAGCTCATTGAGCGACGCCTCGTATTCCTCCTGGTCGAGGTGGGGATTCTCAGCCGCGAGCGCCGGGATGAAGACACGGCCCGCATCCTTGCCTTCAACTATGAGCCGCTGCTTAACCCACTCATGACCTATGTCGCCGGGGTTGGTGACGCCGCGCATCCGGAGCGGCAGGCGTCTCCATGCCTGCTTCAGCGCTTCAATAACTTCCTGCGCGTCGCCGGCCAGCTTCTTTAGAAGTGACTTAGCTATCTCTTTCTTCTTACGGAGGCGCGAGAACAGGTAGCGGTATTCCTTCTCGCGGAACCGTGTCAACTCCTCGAAGCCGACGAATTGAAACTCTGTTGACTTGTATCGCAGGCAATCGCTGTAGTTCTTGATGTAGCCGAAGGTAAGCGTCGCGCCCGAAGGGAACGTCCAGGTCTTCGACCCTTCATCCCACTGCGCGTCAGTACCGCCGAGCCAGTCATGCGCGCGGTCGATCAAGCCGCCCGGGAGCGCGAAGTCGGTCAAGGCGCGTTGGAAGATGATGGCGGCGTAGCCGGGCACGTCCACGTACATCAACGCGGCCATCAGCAGGGCGTCGGACTTGCCGCCGCCGGCCGCGCCGCCGAACATTGCTTCCTTGCAGATGAGCGCGAGGAACTGACGCTGCTTCTCGGTAGGTTCGTGCGGGATGTACTTCGACCAGGCGGGCACGCCCTCGGGCTGCTTCACGCTGCCGGCCAGCGGTTGCTCTGGCTCGACGACAGACAACGCGCGGCGGGACGCCTCCCGCGCGCGCTCGATCTGCTGCTCGATTGTCTGCCGCTTCGCCGCCATGATTTAGCCTGCCCCCCAACACTTCTTCGCCGTCCAGTCGTGCGCCCTCAACACCGCCCGCCCGAGCCGATAGCGCGACTCTTCAAAGGGCAGTGCGAGCAGCGGGTGAATCACCGCGTTATGCACAAACTTCCAAAAATAAAAGCTCACCTACTTGCCTCCGTATTCGCTCTGGGCTTTTGCTAAAACTTCCTCGGCGACCGCGAGCAGCTCGCGCGTCGCGGCCGGTGAAATCTCCGGGAGCCACGCGCAGAGTCGTTCCCAAAAGGCGACGAAGTTTGAGAGGTTGTCGCGCGCCGCTTCGAGCCGCGCGAGCGCGTCGATGGAGAGCTTGCAGAAGTCCCGATGCTGGTAGACCAGGTCGCGCTCCAGCACGCCGCCCGCGTCGAGGGTCTCCTTGATGCGCTTGCGCGTCGCCTCAATCTCAAGGAAGAGCACCTCGGCCGAAGTGCCCGCCGCCTTATCGCTGGTGCTGAGCTTCAGCTTGAGCGCGTGTTCCCACCCGTACCTCTCAATCCAGCCGACCTTCAGGTTCTTATCCTTGCCGCGCGTGTAGAGGTTCTGCTTTGACCAGCCGACCCAGCCGGCCTTCCGCATCTCCTCTTCGATCTTGTCGTGCTGTTGGCCGTGGAAGCGGAGGTAGAGCTTGAAGCAAGATTCGACCGCCTCGTCCGTGTACTTCTTAGGCATTGCTTCTTACCTCTTCATCAGCTCTCGCAGGTCGGCCTTAATCTCGCGGATGTCCTCACGCAGCATGTCGAACTCGTGCCGCGTGACGAGTTGCCCGCGCTCTTCGGTGACGTGGATCGAGGCGCGCTCCAGCGACGCGACGCGCTCCGACAGTTGCCCCTGCCCGAAGCGGAACGAGCCGTAGCCCGCCACGCCGCCCGTCAGAGTCGAGACGGCCAGCGGGGCGAGCCACGACAGCGATTCCATGAACAGAAGAAGCAGCGACAGCATTTCTCACCTCTGGGGGATGGCGGCCTGCACGACCCGGAATGCGGCGGCGCCGCGCCTGACATTGGCGACGACCTTGCCGATCTTGCGTTTCGTCTTCTCGCTCTTGATATGGAGCGCGTCGAAGTCCGTGGCGATCACCGTCGCCTCGTCGATGAAGCTGGCGAGGAGAGTGCGCCGGCCCGCGGCGTCGAGCTGGTCGTAGCCGACGAGCTTCTCGCTGATGCTCTGTGCGGACTTCTCCAGGCGGTTGATGACGGGATTGATCGTGTCGGCCTCGGTCTGGGTCAGCGTGCCGTCGCGCAGAGAAGCGTTGATCTCGGTGCGCGCCTCGCGCGCGGCCTGCGCCGTGACGGACGCGCCGGCCCGGAGCTGCGGTTCGTCACACGCGACCGCCGAGGCGAGCGCACCGACGAGTGCAATCACGGCGACGACTTTCAGCGTCTTGCGGCGGGCGAACGAGCCGCGCCGCGAGATGCCGCGCCGCAGCTTGCGCGGGTCGAGTGCGCGGCCTGCGGCGGCGGCGGCGACGCCCGCGAGCATGACGTAGCGCGCGACAGTCGGGTCGATCTGAGTCATCTCGGGAGCGACGGCGAAGGCGACGGCGGTGATGATGCCGAGGAGCGTGACGAGTGGTGACATGGCGGCTCTCCTGAAAAATATTTGAGAGAGAGCCGGACGCGACATGCGCGGCTGCGGACTTCATTGCCGCTATGCGGACTGCCGCTCAGCACTGCGCGCGCGCCCGACTCTCAACAGGCGAGAGAGTAAGTGCGGGCGCGCGTCCAGCGTGACGGTGCTTTTGAAGGGTGAGGTAAGCTTTCGGAAATTTTTCGCTTTAAGACAGTCTTTGCAGATTTTATGAATTTAACGGGCCGGGGTATTGATTTATCACGAAGATGTCTTTAAATTCGTCCGTGGGACGAGCACGCGGGGAATGAATCGTTGTCGCACCGATGCTCGTCCCAGAGCCGTGCAAGACGGGTCAATCACCAACTGCTCGTCCCCCGGCGCATAGACCTCGCAGGCGCAAGGTGGTGTTAGCCGCGAAGCCCCCTTCAGACACTCTCCGTCCCCCATGTTGTTATTGACATAAGGAGTAATGCTCTTATGAAGAACGTCCGAACATATGACTTCGGCTTCACGGTGCGCCCCGCTCTGCGGCTGCGGGAGATCGAGTTGATTCTGCGCCGCACGCGTGTCATCACCCCTGTCCCCTCGCGCCCGACACTCATCGGTCTGATCGAATGCGGCAAGCTCGAAGGTCGCAAGCTCTCACACGGCTGGATGGTCTACGAGGACTCATTCAAGAAGTGGGTTAAGTCATTCCAGCCCGAGGCGTATGAGTCCTACCCGCCTCCGCCCTACCACCGCCGCGAAGAAGACCAGCAGCCGGGAAGTGTGAGAAGTGTGAGAAGTGTGCAAGCGGCGTAAGAGTTCAACACAAAAAGTAAGAAGGGCGGCTCGACAGCCTTTTTATTTATCAGAGAAAAGCCCGGCCGATTTTTGATAGGGTCAAAAATCGGCCGGGCTTTTCTCTATCCATTTGACCACTTCTTAAAATTCTTGAATATCATTTCTCCCTAGTGGGCTAGTATGTCGGGCATGGTAAAGAGCGAAGCGGTTGCGGCAGAGGTAAGGGACGCGCTCAACTTAGGCACACTCGCCGAGGCGGAGCGTTTGCTAGAAGTGTCCGAGGCCGAACTACTCAAAACGGCGGAAGAAGCAACCAATGTTTACACCGCGCACCGAGAGGGGCGATGCCCGGACGAATATCTGTTCGTCGCAGCAACGGCATACTTCTACGCGATAGCGAAGCGGCTTTCGGCGTTGGCGCGCGTCGAAATCTTACAAGGTCGGTTCGACCCAAGCCTTATTGATGAAACGTCCTCTTTGATGTAGGCGCGAGAGAGTGAGGAGGGGTTTAAGATGGCAGACAATCGGCTAGTTATCGAAGTGGTAGTTGACGAGGACGGCAAGGCGAGCGTCAAGTTGGGCGACTTGGAAAGGGACGTGCATCGCTTCGCGGGTGCGACCGACAAGGCAGGGCAATCAGGCTTAAAGCTCCGCGACGTTTTCACCGGCAACCTCCTCTCCGACTTCTTTCAGCGCGGCGTCTCTGCCGCCGTCCAGTTCGGCGCGCAGGCCGTGCAAGCCGCCGCCGCTGCTTCCGATGCTAACCGTCAATTGGAATTTTCCGCGACGCAGGCGGGCCTGTCATACGCGAAGGCCGCCACGCTTGCCGAGGACTTCGGCAAGCGTGTGGGCGCTTCAAACACCGAGGCCGCGCGCACCTTCTCTGACATTGTTCGCCTCGCCGAGCGCGCGGGTAAGGTCGGAGAGGTTGACACGCTGACAAGGCAGTTCGCCGACCTCGCCGCCGCGCGTGGAATCAGGGGCGCGGAACTTCAAAGCCTTATCGGTACGATTTTGAGCGGGCAGGATGAGGGCTTAAATCGTCTCGGCGCAGACGACCCCGGCAAGCTGAACGCCGCGTATGCGGCGAGCATCGGCAAGAAACCCGAAGAGTTAAATCAGCAGGAGAAGGCCGCGGCGGCTGTCGTGGCGGTGCAGAAGCTCGCAAACGATGCTTTCGGACAATCCGACGCGCGCCTTAAATCTACCGCCGGGCGACTCGACACCGCGGCGGCTTCTTACGAGAACCTTAAAACTCAGATAGGCGACACCATCACTAGCTCAATCGAGTTTAGGGACTGGATTGACATTGTCTCCGATTCTCTGGAAGGGCTCCGGACTTCACACAGAAGTGCTAGGGAAGAAATGGCGCAGGGGCTTACACCCGCGCAGATTGCGCGGCGAGAGCGCGAGAGCGAAGTAAGTCAGACGTGGAACACAATCAGGGGCGGCGCTGCCGCCGTAACTGGCATACCGTGGCTCATAAGCGGAGCGTTCGGGGCGGGCACCGAGAGGGGCGCAGACGAATTCAACCAAAGGCTGCAAGGCTACCTACAGGCCGTCCTCAACCCCGGCCAGCGCACTGAGGAGGCGCGCACCGAGGAACTTACCCAACAACTACAGGACGACCTTCAGCAATCAATGTCCGCCGGTATCAATCAACTCAAAACCTTTCTAGACAGGCAGGCGGGGGCTGCCGCCAGCGCCCAGAGGTCACAGCTACTAGGCGAGTTCAACCGGGAGTATAAGGCGGCGACCGGCGAAGAGAATCTAAACCGAAGAATCGAACAACTTGAGAAGGCGAAGGTGTTGGCTAAAGAAGCCCTCAACCCCGCGGACTTTGAAAAGGCGTCGGAGAAGATCGATGACGCGCTTGAGAGGACGCGGAAGGAAATAGAGAAGACCGTAATCACCGCGCGTGACGCCGCGCGCGACTTCCTCCGCGAGTCACTTGTGCAGGCAGACCGGGATAATCCGTTCACGTCACTTTTTATTCGGGCGCGTGATGAAGTTGAAAAGACCCGGCAAGCGTATCTCATCTTCGGCGAGGACTTCGCCAACACAATGGCGCAAGTAAAGAAGAGTTCGATTGACGCCGAGATGAACGTAGCCCGCCTGCAATCTTCACTGTCGGCGCTCAAGTATGAGCAGGAGGCGCGCAGGTTAGAGCTTGGCTTCGTCGGACTCACGGGGCCGCAGGAACGCGACCTCGCTGTTATTGACGCGCGTCTCACGGGGATAGAAAAGGACGTTGACCTCGCACGCAAGCGGCGGTTTCTCGAAAACCCTTACCGCGGCTTCGACCGCATCGACGCCGAGCGTCAGAACCAAGAGACGCTTAATCAGATACTCGCGCTGGACGTGTCGGGCGCAGGCCGTGCGGGGCGCGAGGCGCAGGCGCAGGCGGTGCTAAACCTCTTAAGTCAGTTCGACCCGCGGCAGGTTGCAACCTCCGCAGACCCCTTCTTCCGCGACCTCAGACAGGCGGGCATCAGCGCATACCAAGTGCAGCGCGACGCGCTGAAAGCCAACGTCGAAGATGAGATTCAGAGGAGGCGCATAGGGAACCTGATTCAAGATGACGCGCGTGAGGCGCTGGAAGTCGTCCGGCAGAGCGGGGCTAGTGAAGCTGATAAGGTCAAGGAGTATCTGAGATTAACCGGCGAGCTTAGCGAGAAAGAGCTAACCCCGGATTTAAGGCAGGGGCGTATAGATGCGTTGCACGCGGCACAGCAAATCGAGAACGCGAAGGAGGCCACGGCAGAGCGGCGCGCTGAGAAGCTAGAAGCCTTCATAGACACCTTTAACGCGGCGCTCAAAGGTCAGGGCATCAAGGTAGACGCGCCGCCGTCGAACGTGCAAGTAAACGTAGGTGACGGTCTCTCCATCGACAAAGCTTTCTTGGGCGCGGCGCCGAGGTCGGAAGACGCATTGGTCGGCGTGACGCCGGGCGTGCGCACGATAGGGAGTGACTTCTGATGAGCAGGGTTGAGGTTACTTGAAGCGCCCGACGATGAAGACGACAAGACCGGCAACGACAGTCAGCCCGCTAACCGTAGCCGCCCACCCTCCGCGACTGCCGAGCGACGCACAGAAAGTGAGTAGGCCAACTATAACCATCAGCGCACCGATAGTTTCTAGCTTAATGCCCGCGGGTCTGCTTAGCGGCTGTCCACACTGAGGGCAAGTTAAAGCCTCCGGTGATACGTCCCGGCCGCACGCCGGGCAGGGCTTTAGATTAGACCTCACTTCTTACCTTTCGCGGCCTTACCCGCTTTAGGCTTCGGGCCGGGCGTGAGCTTAGGCTTCGGAGCATCCGCCGGAATCTGGTAGTAGTACCCACCGCCGTAAGGCAAAGGTTCCTTGACCGCACCCGGTATCAACTCCCGACTAAGCCAATTCATAACAGTGGTGTAGGCGACGCCCGTTTCGTTGGCGTACTGGCGTGGTGTCAGCATCCGTTCTTCCTTCCCCATGCGGGACATTGTAGCCCCCTCCCGAAATTATACACAACGTTCGCCCGCACGCAAGATAATTCTTGTATACCTCTACAATAATTTCCTTGACTGAATCTTTGTAGGGGTATACAATGTTTCTTGTCGGCAGGGATTGAAACACGATAACGGGAGGAATTCTGATGGTGAACTTGGACGCGAACAGGATGCAGGCGGTGATTGAAGAGGCTTTCAATAAGGCTACGGGCAACCTACGCTGGCAGACGGCGATTGTCAAGGCCAAACAGGAGCTTGAGAGCAACCCCTACATGCACTTCAACGGGCACGCCCTCTTAATGCTCTCCTCTTCGGGCGAGATTTACGAAGCCAACGGCGTCTGCCAGTGCAAGGCGTTCAAGAACCGCCGCCCCTGCTGGCATCGCGCGGCGGCGAGACTGGTTGAGCGGTACAACGAAACCGCCAACTAAAGAAGCGGGCGGCGCGGGTGTTAGAGCACCCGCGCCGCCCTTGTCCTTCAACCCAATCGAGCAGACTGAATGGAAGGGACATTTATGAGCGTAGCAAACCTACCTGACGAGAGGCAATCGCTTCTCGGAAACACAGACTTAGACGGCCGACCCTTCGCGCGCGAAGTGGCCGAAGCCCGGCCGGAACTCTGGCGCAAGTACGTCGAGACGTGCGAGCGCGAGCGCCACGAACTAACGCCGGGGCTTGAGGAGTCGAGAGCCTTTCAGCTTGCCGAGGCGATAGACGACGCCGCGCGGCAGAGACAGTTCCGCGAGTTAGAGATTGCGGACGGAGCGGAAGAGTACAGGCAGCGGCGCGAAGGTGCGGAAGGGAGGGCGGCGGCATGACTTCCAGAAAGCGCAGAGAGCGGAAGCGGAAGCACGCGCCGACCAACCACCACACTAGCGCGTCACTAGGCGAGCTACACAGACAACTGACAATCGAAGCCCTCGGTGACAACGGCAGCGCAGACTCGTTCGTCATGCTGATGATGGCCGTGGAAGACGCCTTAGAGGCGGGGCAGGTTACAGCGGCGAAGACCATCCTGTTCGGCATCACACTCGACGCCTACCGGAACAATCCGATCTTCGTCAACGACTTTATGAACTACAGGGAGCGTTTGGAGCGCCACCTGCGCAGATTAAAGCGGGAGGCGGAGGGGGAGAAAGGGGGTGCGCAGTGAGCACGACCGAAGCGACTATTTCACCCTTCAGACAAGACCCGCTCTCGCGCCTGTACGTCCGCGTCAGTACCGCGCTCGCCATTGTCGAAGATGGTAGCTACGGCCTTCTGAAGTTTGAGGACGTGGCGCGGCTTCTCGAAATGGCCGTGGGCGACATAGACGAGTTGAAGCTGGCGAGGGATGAGAAGCCCGAAGTCGGCATCAACTGGAACGAACACGCGGCCGTCGTTGCCGCTAACGAGTAGGCACAGCGGGCGGGGTGCGGCCCGCCATTTAATTTGTTATGACCACTGACAAGAAACCTTTGTGCGTAGTATGTGGTGTCAGGCAGCGTGAGCTTAGATACAGGCTCGCGCCCACCGGGCGCAGTGTAGGCCGCCCCAAAAAGACAAACAGTCCCGCGCCCGAGCCTCGTAAGCGCCAATGCATCCCCGCAGGCGGCTACAGAGACAAATGTTCTTACTGTAGGAGAAAAGCGTGTGAAGGCAAACCGAGGTCAGAAACCAACCTCGAATCTCGTCTGCGGCGCATCTGGCGCAAATCCAAACAACAGGCGGCGCGCAGGGGATTGGAGTTCTCTATAACCTATGAGAACTTGATAGCAGTGCTTCAAAAGCAGGGCGGCGTGTGCGCTTACACCGGATTGCCTTTCGCGCTTGAGCGTGAGGGCTTATCCAAAATGCAACGGCACCCACACTGCCCGAGTCTTGACCGGATTGATAGTCGCAAGGGATACACGCGCGGTAATGTTGCGGTTGTTTTATGGATTGTAAATGAGGTTAAGGGGCGCGTATCTTTGGAGAAATTCTTATCCGTCTGCGCGATGGTGAGCGCCCATCAAATCAACAGAGGGGCTTCATACGAATAGCGTTATATCTCCAGCGAGCCGCCCTTCTTATTGTTTCGCCTCTATACCGACGCGCAGCTTTTATTTACCGCTATCTAACGAGATCACCTGTTCGGCTCCGACCTTACCGGCGAAAACTTTGTAGCCGGAGAATGTCGTCGGCTCAGCCTCCGTAACTTGAAATACACGTCTCTCTGCATTTGTCTTTATGTATTCTTTCAACTCTGTCGAGATGGGCATAGTAGTGTCGATTGAGTGAAGTAATGCGTAAATAAAATCCAAGTCTGTCTGGCTTAGAGTTTGGCGCTTGTAAAATGACAAGCCGTAATGGCCTACCTTATCCCCTCTCGACGGCACATCAATTGTTACGTTCGGAATAACCCGAGACTTATAGGGGTTGTTAAACTCTCCAGTATTGAGCGCCCATCCTTTCTCTTTAACGAGACCATAGGTGTAATGGAAGCTGCTACGTTCAAAGTCCGCGAGGGTTTCGATTTTAGTGGCTGGCTCTACGGGCTTTATCTCTCGCGCACAACCGTTGAACGCCAACATGCAGAACGTTAGAAGGAAGGCACGCCAAATAAAATTCTTATTCATGTGAGCGACCTCCGAGCGTGAGAATTCAAATCCCGTATAGCTCTAGCACCTTCAGCCTGAACTCCATCATCTCGTCCGTGAAGCCGGGCTCCCACTCCTCAACAGGCAGAGTGAGTAGTCGCCGTAACTTCGGCTCGGGTAGTAGCGCGACGGCGGCGAAGGTGTCAGCCTCCAGCTTAACCTTCGGCTCCTCGCGCAGGTGAAAGTAATTGACTTGAGCGGTAGCCTTCGGCGCATGAAGGAAGTGGTGTCCCAACTCGTGAAAGGCTGTAAACAGACGCGCGACCCCGCGCATACGTGAATCAAGCGCGATGAAGCGCCGGCCCTTGCACACACCGTAGAAGCCGCGCACGCTCAGCGGCATCTCCTGGACGGCGATGCGCTCGCGGCGGCAGATGCGGAAGAAGTCATCCTCTGTGAGAGGACGTTTATTCCACCCTAGCTTTTCAAATTGCGCGAGGAGCGAAAACAAATTACTTCTTCCCCTTGTCCCTGCCTTGCCCATTCTCTGCCGGTCGCTGTTTCCGCCTACGTTGGAACCTCTCTGCGATCATCTTGAGATCGTCCAGCGTCGAGGCGCGCTCTTCATCGGTGGCCTCATCCCATCCGTGGAAGAGCACCTTCAGCTCGTCGAGCGGGTCTTCGTAGTCGAGCGGCTTGCCGCGCGCGACGGCGAAGATTTCTTCTTCCGATACCTCTAATCCTTTGGCTAAGGCTTTTAATTTTTCAGGCGTGACATTCTTTACGAGCCCGTTCTCAATGCGCGAAACGTAGCTCCCGTCAATACCGCCCCCGCTATTTCTCTCAACCTCTGAAAGCGAAAAGTCTCGCACCTGCACCCGAACGCGGCGCACATACTCGGCGAGATTTTCGGAGCGCTGACTACCCACAGCGAAATGATTAACATATGCAGCGCTGTATATGTTCAATGATGTATTGAAAAGAATCGTTGACACTCCTAGTCCACTCCTATATCGTTGCATATGTGCAGTGACGGCTTGCACATCGGCAAAGGAGGCTTATGTACCCAGCAGAGGCAATTAACGAGGCGATGGGCCGCGAGCGACTCACAAATGAAAAGCTCGCAGACAAAGCCGAGATTGACCCCGCCACCGTTTCTAAAATCCGAAACGGCAACCCCAACGTCACGCTCCCCACCTTGAAGAAAGTTACTGATGCGCTCGGCCTTGAGCTGGTGATCCAGTTCATCCGGAAGGATGACCGGCAGGTTCAGGAAGAGGAGCCGGCCACAGTTACCAGGTGACAACTGCGCGCACGCGCCAGCTCTACGGGCGGTGATTGCCCGCGGGCAAAAAGAAATGTGCATCGCCACGCAACTTCCAATTTCGGTGAAATGAAAAGAGCCGCGCTGATGGCGTTCGTCGCATGAACGCCGCGCGGCTCTCTCGGTCAGTCGAACCAGACTTAACCAACGAAAGGATAGCACATGTCAGTCGAACCAACTGAACTTCCCCTTCTAGGAAACTCAGACCTTCATCTGCGCCCCTTCGCTCAACGGACGGCAAAGCAGTTCCCGGAACTCTGGGCGCGATTCATCCACGCCTGCGAGCGCGAGCGCGTCACCGAAGTCGGACTCTCCCCCGAAGAGTTCCTCGACCGCTGCACGACGGCGGTGCGCACTCTCAACAACGAACTTGAAAACGAGCTTACCGCCGAAAGGAGCAACTAATGCCTAAACGTTTCTTCTGCTCAACAGCAAAGGTCGCTCGGGGCGACAAGACGGCCTTGCAGGTACGCACCATCTTCGCCCTTGCTAAGAGTCGTGACCTCAACGACGACGAGCTGCGTAGCATCGTCGAAGAGGAGACCGGCTCGCGCTCCATCTCCGGGCTCTCGCGGAGCGATGCCTTAAAGGTCATTAACCGCCTCAACGGCACGTCGGCCCCGCCCGCGCGACGTACCGTCCAGCACCGCCGCCGTCAGGCCGGCGTTCCTCAGATCGCCAGCCCCGCGCACCTCGACCTCATGCGCTCGCTCGCGCGGCGGCGCGGCATGGGCGACGAGGGGTTGGAGCAGCTCTCAATCCGTCAGTGCGGACACTACCCGCCGCGCACTACCAGCGAGACGAACAGTGTCGTCGAGGCGCTCAAGGCGATGAACAAGAGGGAGGCAGTATGGGCGTAGCACTGCCGCCCCCGAATCCGGTTGTCGAGATCATCAGCTCCGCGTGCCGCAACTGTCTCGACACAGGCATCGCCCTGGACAGGGCCGGGCACCCCATACGATGCGACGCGCACGACGACGCCTTTGAATTCTCAGAGGCGGCGGTACGTCTTTCCGTGCGCCTCTGGCTGATGGTCTCTCAGCAGAAGGCCGTGGACGCGCGGACGGTTCGCATCGCACGCCTGCTCGCGCACGCGACCTTCGACCGCCCGCTTCAGGGCAAGCAGCTCCGCTCTCACTTCGACATGATGGAGCGCGACCTGAAGGGCGTTATCGAAACGCTACGCGCCGAGTGGGTTCTTCCAATCGGCTCCCGCCGCGTGCCGCCTTACGGCTACTACTGGATCGACTCGCCGGAAGAGTTCAAAGACTGGCTGCGCACGATGCGCGCGCAGGCCATGCGCGAACTCTCGACGGCCTACAGGCTCTACCGCGAGGTCTACCCCGAACTCGCCGGGCAGGAGTCGCTCGACTTCGCCGAGGACTTCTCGCGCGATCTAACGGAGGCAATTAAGTGAGCATGGGTATGAGAGCAGCGCAACAACAGACGAGGCCCACGCTCGACGAGCAGATCGACGAAATCATGGAGTCGTTCAACTTCGACCAGACGCGCGGCGTGATGGAGTTCTTAGGTTTGAAGTGGGCCGGCGTTGACGAGGTGACAGGCGCCGAGACGTTCCTTCCGACCGTCGAAGACATGCGCATCCTCGCCGGCCGGATGCTGCGTGAGGTCGCGGGCATAGCAAAAGACAACTCCCTGCGCACCTGCGGCTTCGTCGTCACGAAGCGTCACGGCCTCCTCAGTCTGTACTTCGTCGCCGAACAAACGGAGCACCTGCCATGAGCCGTGAACCTCGCACCGACAACGACTACACCATCGACGCCCTGCTTAAAGGGCTACAGGTGCTCGAAGCACTTGAGGGAACCAACTTCGAGCCGGTCAAACTCCGGCGCATCCAGGAGCGCACGCGCCTCCCCTACGACACCTGCATGCGCGCCATGAAGACGCTCAAGGTCGCCGGCCTCGCCGTCGAGACCGCCCGCGGCTGGACGCTCTCGGCGCGCTTTATCGCCTTCAGCCGGCGCGCGGCGGAGGCTCCAATTGAGGTTTAGAGTTCCCAAATTTGGGAACTCTAAAAAAGACCGAAATGCGCTTTTTCGGTTTTTTTTGCCGATTCGATTCTTTAAACGGCTGTTTTGAGTTCCCACATTGGGAATTCTGAGAGGAGTTAAATGAGACAGAAAAAGACCCTCAAGGAGAAGGTCGTCGCGCTACACGAGGCGCACGTCGAGGAAGAGATAGTCGAACGTGCGGAGGCATCAGCAGCCGTCACGCGCGACTCATTCCTGATGGTTCTCGGCGGCGTGCGCGCCGTCAACTCGGTCGCCGAAGCCCTCGGCGCTCAGTCGATCCGAGCCCTTCAACGCATCCGCGACGAGGAGCTTTACAGGGCCGAAGGGTTCACACGCTTCGACACCTTTCTCGACGAATCGCCGCTCTCGCCGATGAACTATAAGAAGTTCAACCGACTCGAAACGGCGCTTCTGAATGAAGGGGACGAACTCTTCAACTACCTCAACGCCATTAACGCGCCGATGGCTCGTCGCCGGTTGCTCGGCAAAGGGACGTTGACCGTCGAAGGCGAAGAGATCGTCGTCCGACATGATAAAGACGAGCAGCGCATCGCCATCAGCGACCGCGGCGTGCTGCTCTCCACGCTCTCAAAGCTCGCCGATCAGACCGAAGAACAGCGGCGCACGATTGAACGCCAGAAGAAGAAACTCAAGAAGGGCGAGGATGATTACAAAAACCTCCAGCGGCAGACGCCCAACGGAGCCGCGCCCTTCAAAGCTACACCCGCCGCCGTCAAGCAGCTCGCCTTCGACGCGCTTGCCGCCCTCGGTCTCTTGACGACCGCGGCCGGCAAGCTCCCTGAGCAAGAAGCGCTCGCCCTTCGCGAGAGTCTTCTCACACCGCTTGCCGAACAGTGGGACGCCCTACACGCGGCGCTCCGCTACCAGACCACACCGGGAGCTTTCTCGGGTCTCACGGCTCACATCGGAGCCGAACAGCTAGAAGAACTCACTGAGATGTAACCAGCAATCTTTCACCAGAGGAGAAGGTAATGTCAGCAGACTCTGCACTCGCAGCCAACGCCGCCGCCGCTGGATCGCAGCCGGCGGCATCACCGCAACAGCAACCGCGCAAGCTTAACCTTCAGCAGGAGTCCCTCGTCGGCGAGTTCGTCACGGCCTACGGCATCGACGCCGACCAGGTCATCTTCTTTGACGATACGCCCGCCCCGTTCTTCCTCTTCGAGGCGCTCGCTCAGATCGTCGGCGCGCTCGGCAACTTCCGCGAGGTGGCCGTAACCCATCCCGAGATAGACGAGAGGAACGGCAACGCCACATGCGAGGCCGCGCTCACACTCGACGATGGCCGCGTGGTCAGGAACTTCGGCTCGTCTTTCGTCGGGGACACCATCCCCGGCAAGGAGGTCAACGACTTTCAGACGGCCTTCGACATCGCCCGCGCCCGCGCCCTCCGCTCCGCCCTGCGCCTCGCGGGCTTCGACCCGGTGAAGAGACACGAGCAGAGCAAGCGCGGCGAAAAAGGCGAAGAGACTGTCATCTCGCCAGAGGCCGAGCAGCGCAATAAGGAACTGGCCGAGATTCACGCCCTCGCCGCCGAGGCCGGTCTCATCGTCAACGCGCCCGGCGCCCTTGAAGACAAGTCGGCCTACTACAGGCAGCTTCAGGTCTTCTTCCCCGCGGTGTCGTCCGCTGGCGAACTGAGCGCCAAAGAGCGCGCACAGTTCATCGCCCTGCTGCGCGGCATCAAGTCGGCGCGGGAGCGCGCCTCATAACAACGATAGAGGCCGCGCCCGACTAGCACTCGGGCGCGGCCTCTCACTCACCAGAAGCTCTACCAACCTACGGGGTAAAGGCGTTCGGTTATGCCGAATTCTAAATTAGGCTCTCTGGCCCTTCAAGAAATCCGCGAGGCCATGCGCGGGCTCACAGGCGCGCAGGCCGCGACTGAGGCGCTACGCCTCTCGAAGCTTTACGGCTGTTCAATCGACCGCGTCTACTCGCTCTCGCGCGGCGTGCGCCCCGCGAGGAACGCACGCGCCGACAAGGGCACGCGCACCGTCTCCATCTTCGAGAATGACACTCTGCGCCACGCCGCCGAACTCGTCACCGGCTCAAACCTGACGCCCGAGATCGCGCTCGAAATGGCAGAGCTGTCTGCCGGCGTCGAGGTCGATGTCTCGCTCGCCACGTTCCTCCGCCAGTTGAGGGAGCACGGCCTCAACCGTGCCCGCCGCCGCAGCACCTCACGCGCCTACCGACCCTTCGAGGCTGCCGCGCCGATGGACATCTATCAGTTCGACTTGAGCGGCGTTAAAGACCGCTGGGTCGATCTGCGCACACGCCGCCTCTTTAAGCTCTCGGTGCTCGACGACTCGCGCAACCACCCGTATGAGCGCCCGAACCACGTCAAGCTGTGGAAGGCGTCTCTAATCGACGACCACTCCCGCCGCCGGTTTATCCGCTTCTTTGCGCCCGTCACAGGCAAACCCAACTCGACGCACTGCATTGAATTTCTGCTCGAAGCGTTCCGCGAGATGGGCATCCCCCGCATGCTCTACACCGACCGCGACCAAATCATCGTCGGCGAGCGTATGACGCGCGCCGGGCAAATCCTCAACCGCCTGTTTGAAGAGGACGGCGGCTTCCGCATGGAGCAACACCGCGCGCACAACCCGCAGGCTACAGGCAAGGTTGAGCGCACGCACCAGACCGTCGAGCTTTACGAGCCGCTGATAAACCTCTACGAGACCTCGGTCGGCGTGGCCGGCGCGACCCTTGAGCGCCTCAACGACTTCGCCCGGGAGCTTTGCGACAAGCTCAACTGGACGAAGCATCGCGCGACCAACGAAATCCCCATGCTCCGCTGGCAGCGCGTCTCTACGGCTCAGCGCATCCCGCCGCCGGCCGTGCTCGACTCTGTCTTCACCGCCGACGAGTTCTTCGTGAAGGTCAACGCCGACGTGACGGTCGCCTTCGACGGCCGGCGCTACCAGCTCCCGCGCCGCGACGAGTTCCCGTTCGGCGAGTATGCCGCCGCCGGACGCAAGGTGAAGGTCATCCGCATGAAGGGCGCCGACCGGTTCTTCATCGCCGAGGACGACGGGACGGTCTTCGAGATCGAGATGGTCGAAGCTCGCGCCGACACTGCCGGCGAGTTCAAGAGCCTGCCTGAAACAAGGGCTGACCGCGCGCGGAAAGACCTCGACGCCTCGGCGAAGGAACGCAAGCGCCAGCACAAAGAGAACGGCACGCGCGACCTCGTTCCCGGCATCGACGCACCCTTCCGCAGGCGCGGAGCGCGCGCGGGTCTGCTGCCGAAGCAGCGTGTCGAGGCCGACACCGCGCAGCTCGCCGAGCTGGCACCCGCCGCCGCCGCGTTCGTCGAAGGGCGTCCCGTCAACCGTTGGGAGGCAATCGAGCTGCTACAGCGCGAAGGCCATTTCAGCACGCCCGTCTCCGCCGCCGATAAGACGTGGCTCCATCGTCTCTTCGGCGACCGCGAAGAGTTGCTCGACTCAGAGCTGCTCGACGCCGTCGCTTCTCACCGCACGCAGCAGCCATACGCTAAGAGGGCTTAACGTCAATGAAAAAGAAGTCTTCGATCTTGCAGGCCGTAGCGACACAGGAGACGACGAGCGCCATCGCGCTCGCCGACTTCGCCCGGCGCTATGACTTGTCCATCCGCGACCTGTCCCGCGCCTGCGGCGGGGCGACCTGCGGCGCCAGCCGGTCAACCCTTGACCGCGTCATGCGCGGCGTCTCAGGCATCCGGCTCACACCCGAGCGGCGCGTCCAGGTCGCCAAACACCTCCGCGATTTTCTCGCGCTCCGCGGACTCACCGCCGACGCCATCAATAGAGAGGTTCAGTCAATCTTCCCAGAGGAGGGCAACTTGTTAGTCCTAAGAACGGCAATCCCTTTCAACGTCCAACAATTCTTCGGCCTGCGCCGCGACCCTTTCGACCCGTCCAGGAGCGACCCGCGCGACGCCTCCGAAGTGTTCACCAGCCCCGCGCTCGACCGCGTCATGAACTCGCTCGAAGACGCGATTAACTACCAGGGCTTCACCGCGATCATCGGCAACGTCGGCAGCGGCAAGACGCAAATCAAGAAGCGCCTCGTCGAGAAGGTCATCCAGTCGGACAGGCGCATTCACCTCCTGTTCCCGGACTTCAGTGAGATGAAGCGCGTCAACTCGGGCGCCGTCGTCAACTTCGTCCTGGAGCACTTCGAGCAGCGTCCGCGCCGCAACCTCGTCGCCTCTTACGAGGCTATGCGCCGCCATCTCGGGCACCTCGCCGATCAAGGCATCCGCGTCGCCCTAGTCTTCGACGAGGCGCACCGCCTCAACGACGACGAGCTTTCCGCGCTCAAGAACTTCTGGGAACTCGGCAGCGGCGGCTACCAGCGTTACCTCGGCGTGATTCTGTTCGGCCAGCCCCTCTTTAAGAGCCGCCTCGAAACCGCTCGCTTCCGCGAGATCGCCGAGCGCGTTGAGGTCATAGACATGCCCGGCCTCGGCAAGCACTCTTACGACTACCTCGCGCACCGCCTTCGCTTGGCCGGCGGCGACATTGAGAAGCTCTTCGAGCGCAAGGCCGTCGAGCATCTCGCCACGCAGGCCGAGACGCCGCTCGCGCTCGGGAACCTCGCCGCCGCCGCCCTTCTCAAAGCCTACTCACTAAACGAAACGAAAGTCCGCGCCGCCTTCATCGCCGGCAACAACGGCGAGCCGCAGGCGCGCACCATCCGCCGCGCGAGCTGAAAGGAGGAACGTTGCTTAACCTGAAATACGAGCGCGTTACAGCCGCCGATTTGAAGCCGGGCGAACTCTTCGCCACGGTCGATAACCCCGGCGTGCGCGCTCTCCAAAACCTGCCCGTCGTCAACGTCGGGGCGCCGGAAGGTGCCATCGGCTTCGGTCACTTCCACGTCCGTACAGAGGAGCCTATACGCGACCAGAGCGACGCCGAGGCGCCCTGCTACCGAGTAACTGTCGAGGTACTTTAATGCAGATACTCACAATCAAGACAGAGCGCACTAATGACGGCTTCAAGGCGTGGCTCGCCGATAAGCCCAACGTCAAATCCACTTCGACCGGCAGCGCCTACGGCGCCGCGGAGAACCTAGCCATAAAGGTCTTCGTCGGACACAACCACCGCGCGCAGATCAGTGAGGCCGTGCTGAGCAAGATAGTTGTTACGCCCAGGCAGGGCGGCGGCTACCGCGCGACCTACGACGCCTGAGCATTGAGAAGGGACTCCTGAATGAAACTGGCCGAGAAGATCACAGATTACTTGTTCACCAACGGAGCCAATCAGAAGGCTGTCCGTTTGGAGTTAGAACTAGAGGGCGGCAGGAACGGCGGTGGATGGGCGCCCGAAGCGGCCAGAGACGCCATACAGGCACACCTCGAAGAGTGGGGCATCACGTCCCTTCTCAACATCAAGCCGCTTACCTCTCTCACTCTGGCCGAGGTCGAGCGTGAACTCATCCTCGATACACTCAAAAGAGAAGGCGGCAATCATACCCGCGCCGCCCGCTCTCTCGGCATTTCCTTGAGCACCCTCGGCCGCAGGCTCCGCGCTTACAAATTGCTCGAAGGCCATAAGTGAAAGGTAAGAAGTCTCCCGATGCTGATTTACGACATCGAAATCCACAACGCCATCCCCGACCGCAACGGCGAGCGCGACCCTGAAGTGCGCTACTGCGAAGGTTGGAACGATCACCGTGGGATGGGCATCGCCGTTATCGGCTGTTACGACTACGCGAGCGAGCGCATGCGCGTCTTCTGCTCAGACAACCTCGCCGACTTCGGCGCGCTGATCGAGCGGCACGACATCATCGTCGGATTTAACAACTGGCGCTTCGACGACCTCATACTTGCCGCCCACGGCTGCGAGCTGCCGCAGGCGAAGTCTTACGACCTACTACAGGAGGTCTACCGCGGCCTCGGTCTCGCGCCCGGCGAGTATGCGAAGGGCTACAGGCTCGACGATCTCGCCGCCGCCAACCTCAGCACGCGGAAGGTCGGGGCCGGCGCGCTCGCGCCCGTCCAGTGGCAGCGCGGTCAGGTCGGCACAGTCATCGACTACTGCCTCGGCGACGTACACCTGACGAAGAAGCTGCTCGACCGTGTTATCCGCGCCGGCCGCCTCATAGACCCCAACGACTCAGAGCGCCGCATCCCCATCCGTAGACCCGGAGCGCAGGTATGAGCTTTACGATTTCAGACGTAAACAAAGAGGTCTGCTACAGACATCCCGCCCGATACGGCCACTACAAAGGCCGGCTGATCGCCATCAGCGCCGATCACCAGACCGCCTTTGTTGAATGGTTCCACCTTACCCCCCCCCGCAACCGCCGTACCGTAGCCGCTTCATGCCTCTGCACAGTACAGGAAGCGCATGCCAGACAGCGCGTCACCTGCGCCTGCGGTTGGAAAGGCACGCGAGCCGACTTGCAGGTCGATGGAAGGTTTGCCCCCTGTCCGAAGTGCGAGAGCGTCCACGGCTTATCCATAACCTCATTCAATGATTGAGATCGACAAGCTCAGCGACGAAGACATAGGCCGGCGCGTTATCTGGACGGCCGCCCCCGGCGCTGAGAATTCGGCGCAGCTCGGCGCCTGGACGGAAGACTCCCTCGTCATTTTCTACCCGACGAAAGAGCACAAGGGACTGCACCCGGAATTCAACGTAGACCCCGCGAAGGTGCGTTGGGCAGATCGCCTCGCACAGAAGGAAGGATGAACGATGCTCTTAGCGCAGGCAGTACAACTCGCGCGCCAGTTAGTTGAGCAGATGACTCCTCACTGCGTTCGCTGTGAGATCGGAGGCTCAATCCGCCGCCAGAAGGCTGAGGTCAAAGATATTGAGATCGTAGCCGTCGCCGATTGGGATTGGGAGAAGTACGACCTATTCGCCGAGCAGAAGGTTAATCTCCTCTTTCGATGGGCTGTCAATACCTCTGGCATTCGCTGGATAAAGCCGGGAACATCCGAGGTCATTGACTGGCAACCACAGCCCACAGGTAAATACTGGCGCGGCCTCCTGCCCGCCGGCATTAAGCTCGACCTTTTCATAACTTCCCTCGAAACCTACGGCCTCATCTACTTAATTCGTACCGGCTCGGCGGACTTCTCAGCCGCCCTGATGACTTACGCAAAGAACGAGACGCCCTATCGAGTAGAAGGCGGCTGGCTAATGAAGGGCGCAGAGAAAGTCTGCACGCCCGACGAGGAGCGTGTCTTCGAGCTGCTCGGCCTCGAATACGTCGAGCCGCATCTTCGCCTCGACGGGCGCGCGATTAGAAGGAGAAGGAGCTAATGAAAGCGGAAACGGTCAAAGCCTTCGACGAGCTACGCCGCGCTCTCGCAAAGCAACTCGGCGCCAACCCAGACGAGCTGGTAATGATGATCTCTCGCCCGCACGACGCCAGTAACGGACACTGCGCCCGCTGCCACAAAGACTACTTCGACGAGTCCGGCTGCGACCCGTGCCCGCATTGCGGGGCTTCCTACTTCGACCAAATCTTCCCCGGCCTCAACTGCCGCAAGCGCCTCCCGATGATTAAGCGGAAGCGCCGAGCAGCTCGCCGAGCAGCACTTAACCGTAGGGCAAACTAATTGCTATACAGACACAGAACGACTTTGGTAAATAACTGAGTGGTTCCGATGTGCCCTCCCGAGCACGTCAACAAATGAGCCCAGAGAGCAAAAGACCAGGCCACCTTTTAGCCACGCCAGCATCCACGTCTTTTCGCGTTTCTGTGTTCGTAAACTTGATGACTCTGCGAGGGACAAATGAGGGCTTACTTCGAGCAAGGCGGAATCAAAATCTACCACGGCGACTACCGCGAAGTGCTACCAGCCATCAACTCTAAGTTTGACGCAATCGTAAGCGACCCGCCCTATGCCACAACTAATCTGGCGTGGGATAAGCCTGTCGATTGGAAATTCTTCTGGCGCGAGGCAGACAGACTCTGCAAGCCCTCCGCCCCGATGGTTCTCTTCAGCTCGGGCAAGTTCACCATTGAGCTTATCAACTCCAACCCGAAAAACTACCGCTACGAGTTGATCTGGGAAAAGCCGATGCCGACTGGCTTCCTAGACGCGAGGCGGCGCCCCCTGCGCGCCCACGAAAACATCTTGGTCTTCGCCCGTAAGTTTAAGGGGAGCGCTTATAATCCTCAGATGGTTGTCGGGCGCATGCACATGCGCGGCCACGCGGGCTCGCATACGGCGCATTACAAGGCGAAGCGCCTGACCGCAGGTGAGTATTCAAACGAGTATTACCCGCGGAGCATCCTGCGTTTCCAGAACGCTCGCGGCTCGAAGTCTCTGCACCCAACACAGAAGCCTCTGGCTCTCGTCACTTGGCTACTGCGCACCTACTCGCACCGGGGCGACCTGGTACTCGATCCATTCATCGGCTCGGGCACGACGATGGAGGCGGCGCAGGAACTCGGCCGGCGCGCGGTCGGGATCGAGCTGGACGAGCGCTACTGTGAGATCGCGGCGAACCGGCTGAGGAAGGCGAGCGCCGCATAACGGTTGACCGGCCTGCCGCCCGGATTGATGGTCGGGCGGCAGGCCGGTCGGAAAAATTTTCGCGGCGGAAAAGAGGTTGGCGGGACTTGACTCTAACTCTCCGAAACGCCGTAACGCGCGGAACTCAGTTTTGACCTAATCAAAACTTCCTTCCCAAAATGTCCTTAACGCGTACCAAAATTCCCACCGTTATCGTGTTTCATTGAGTTGAGTTATTGTGTATCCCGTCAAGACCTGAAGCTGTGTTCTTAGCTGTGTCTCTGTGGTTCAAATCCCTTCCTCGCTTTTCATCGCGCGGGGAAGCGCGTGACCTGCCACTTGACCTGCCCGCGCAGCGGGTCGGCTTGCAGCGCGTAGCCCGCGGCCGAGCCCGTCAGGTTGAGCGTCTGCACGCCGCCGTTGGGGAGCGCGAAGCGCCCCGAGGCCGCCGCGTTGTCTGTGCTGAAGACGCGCAGTTCGACGTTCTTCCAGTCGATGTCGTCCGTGCTCTGTGCCGCCTTCACGTGCGGGATGGCCGCGTGGTTACGCACGAGCAGCACGACCGGAATCTGCCCCGCCTCGATGCGGTGCCAGCGCTCGCCCGCGTAAGACTTTCCCGTCTGGTAGTCAATCCAGTCGCCCGGCGGAAGATACACGCGGCGCGCGTCGGCGCTCTCCATCAAGGGCGCGACCAGAAGGTCTGAGCCGAACATGTACTGGTCGTCAATCGTCCAGGAGGTCGGGTCATTTGGGTACTCGAAGAAGAGAGCGCGCAGCACCGGATACCCTTTCGCCGAGGACTCCTTCGACTGCGCGAGGATGTAAGGCATGAGCGAGTAGCGGAGCCCGAGCGCGCGTCGAAAATCTTCGGTCAGCGCCTCGTCGTACTCCCACGGCTCACGCGGCGGCGCGCCGTGCGCGCGCGTGTGCGAGCCGAGCACGCCCCACGCCAGCCAGCGCCGGTAGAGGTCGCGCGGCGCCTTATTGACGAAGCCGCCCACGTCGTGGCTCCAGTAGGTGAAGCCCGAGAGCCCGAACGAGAGCCCGCCGCGCAACTCGGCCGCCATCGCCGAGTCCGTGTTCTCGGCGTCGCCGCCCCAGTGCAGAGGGTAGCGCTGGCTGCCCGCCCACGCGGCGCGCGCCCAGATGATGTTCTCGCCCGTCGTCTCGCGCGTGATGTCCGAGACGACCTTGTTGTAGCGCAGGGGATAGAGGTTGTGCTCGTACCAGCCCGAGCGCCCCGAGGCGTACTGACCATTCACCGGCGCGCCCTCGCCGAAGTCGACCTTGATGGCGCCGACGCCCATCTTGAGGAGCGCCGCGAGCTTCCCCTGATACCACTTGACGGCCTCCGGGTTCGACATGTCGAGCACGGCGTCCTCGAACGGAAGCCCTCCCGATTGGTTCCTGACCGCGTAGCCCTTCGACACGATCTCGGGGTACAGCTCGTTCTTCGGCGTGAAGTACGTGTACTGCCAGAGGCTCACGCGGAAGCCCTGCTTCTTCAGGTCGGCGATCATCTTCGCCGGGTCTTTGAAGCGGGTCTTCGAGAACTGGTAGTTGCTCCGCCAGTCGGTCTCGAACCAGCCGGTGTCGAGGTGAATCACGTCCGCCGGGACGCGGTGCTGGCGGAGCTTCGCCGCCACGTCGCGCACCTCTTCCTCTGACTTATAAGTGATGCGGCTCATCCAGAAGCCGAACGACCAGAGCGGCGGAACGGGGCTGCGACCCGTTAAGGCCGTGTACTCGGAGAGGATATCTTTGGGCTCGCCGAGGAAGACGAAGATGTCGAGGTTCTCGTCGCCCGTGTAGATGGCGTTGTGGCTGTCGAAGGTCTTGCCGAAGTCGAAGGTGACGGGCGCGGAGGTGTGGACGAACATGCCGTAGCCGCGGTTCGAGAGGAAGAACGGAATCGGCTTGTACATGAACTCGTTCTGCACGCCCATGCCGTCGCGCGTCCAGGCGTGGACGCGCTGCCCGCGCTTGTCGAGGCGCGTGAACGACTCGCCGCAGCCGAAAATCTTCTCGTCGTGCTGAAGCTCGAACGTCGCCGCCGTCATGCGCGCGAGGTCTGAGGCGCGCCGCACGAACGAGAAGGGTATCGGCGTGAAGTAGGTCGCGGGCTCGCCCGCGTTCTGCGTGCGCGTCAGGAGCCGCCCCGCCGCGTCGTAGAACTCGAAGTGCCACGGGCTCTTCACCAACTTCACGCGCCCGTACGCGCTCGTCCACGTGACGGCGTCGGCCGTCTGCTCGACCCGCCACGAGCGGTCGGCCGGCACCGGCCCCGCGAGCATCATCGAGTCGCCGTCGCGCGGCAGTTCCGCCCGCGTCGAGAAGCGCAGGCGGACGGCGCGCGGGCTGACGAAGCTGATTGAGAAGGGCAGGATTGGGTCTTGGTCGTACTCGGTGCCGGGGAACTCCGTGCCGCGCCCCTTGCCGAGCGTCAGGTCTATCTTGTTGAAGGAGAGCGTGGAGCCGCGCAGGTAGCGATCCCATTGGAGCGTGCCGCGCCCCGACGCGGGGTCGAAGCTCGCGACCTTCGAGCCGACGAAGTAGACCTGCTCCATGCGCTGGAACTCCTGCCCAACGTCCACGGGGTCGTTGAGCACCTGCGCCGCCGCCCCGCCGCAGGCGAGCACGGCGAGCACGGCCGCCTTCAGGATACGTGCGCCCCTGCGCGCGCGGCGCGTGTGTTCGGGTGTGAGCAAGTTAGAGTTCCCTCCTCGTCTCATGTGCGTCGGCAGAGCTTTTAAAGAGGGCCGCCGCGGCGTCACCGTCCGCGTGCGGCGCGCGCCAGACCACGACGCGGCCGCGCCGGACGAGCGGCGCTCGACAACCCGACCTCCGTGTTGATAATTTCAGGCGGGCCTTTTGTTGTAAGACTAGACAAAAGGTTTCTATTACTCGGCTCGCTCCCTTGTCAAGATATTTTTCCTGCTCAGTCCCTTTGAAGGCAGACGAGATGAACCGACGCCTCTTCATCAACCGCCTGACGCTCGCCGCCGCGGGCGGCTTGTGTCTTTCCGACGCGGACACGTTTGCCCGAGCCGCCGGCAGGGGCAGGTTGTCGCGCATCGGCATGCAGCTCTACACCGTGCGGAGGGATTTGGAGAAGGATTTCGAGGGGACGCTCCGGAAGGTCGCGGCGCTCGGGTACAGGGAGGTCGAGTTCGCGGGCTACTTCGGACACGGGGCCGCGGAAGTGAAGACGCTCCTCAAGCGTCACAGACTCGACGCCCCGGCCGCGCACGTGCAGCTCTCGGAGCTGCGCGGCGACCTGCGCCCGTTGATGGACGCGGCGCAGACAATCGGCCACAAGTACCTGCTCGTCGCGTACCTGCGGGACGTGGAGCGCCGGACGCTCGACGACTACCGCCGCCACGCAGACCTCTTCAACGAGGCCGGCGCGGCGCTGCGGCGCGAGGGGCTCCAGTTCGCCTACCACAACCACGACTTCGAGTTCGCGCCGCTGGAGGGGAAGATTCCTTACGACCTCCTGCTCGAACGCACAGACCCGCGCGCCGTCAAACTTGAGATGGACTTGTACTGGACGGTCAAGGGCGGCGCGAGCCCCGTCGAATATTTCGAGCGCCACCCCGGCCGCTTCCCACTCCTCCACGTCAAGGACATGGACTCGACGCCGCGGCGCTTCTTCGCGGATGTCGGGAGGGGCGTCATCGACTTCAAGTCCATCTTCGCCCACTCACGCAGAGCGGGAGTCCGCCACTACTTCGTCGAGAACGACGAGCCGGCGGGCTCGCCCTTCGACAGCCTCCGCACGAGCATCGAATACCTCAAGCGGCTCGAATTCTGAAGTTACTTCAACGTCGCCCGGTCTGTGCACCCGTCAGGCGTTCGGCGGCGAGGACGAGGATGAGATAGTCGGTCGTGCCGCCGCCGAGGACGTACTCGGTCTGCTGCCAGAGGAAGGGCCACGTCAGCAGCTCCGGGTAGTCCGGACGGATGAGCGCGGTGCCGGAGCCGACGCCGCCGGGGATGTAAGACCAGTCGGCGCGGTTGAAGCCGTAGGCCGTCGTCAGCGAGCGCGCGCCGACGCCCGAGGCGAAGGACGAAGTGTTCGGGCCGGGGTGACACCCCAGTATGAAGTTGAGCGCGCGGAGCACGTAGTCGGCGCCGAAGACTTTGGGGAAAGAGGCGTGGAGGAAATACTGCTCGACGCCGAAGCGCTGGATGCCCCAGCCCGCGCCCCAGATGTCGGGCTCGTAAGGCACGCCGTAAGGCGTCTTCCGGCCGCGCTCGTCCACCTGCGACTTGAAAGCCCGCGCCGCTTCGGTGAGAGAGTTCGTGAACTGCCGGTCGTTAACGCGCGCGACGGCGCGCCCCGCGACCCAGCCGACGCGCGGAAAGTTTTTGACGATCTCTCCGGTCGCGCCCTTCAGAAAATCCGCGTACCTGCGCTCGCCCGTCGCCAGCAGAAGCTCGACCGCGGGCTCCACTCTTTGCAGCGCCTCCCTCTCTTTCGTCCTGTCCCAAAGCTCCGTCGCGATGCGCAGGCAGTCGGCCGCAAGCCGCGGGTTGAAGTCCTTCAAAGCCCTCGCGGCCGCCGCCAGCCCCGCCGCCGCCTGTAACTCTCGGCCCGGATTCTCCTCCGTGAAGACCCAGCGGTCGTCGGGCTCGCCCGTCCGCCCGAACGGCACGCCCGCGGGCCCCGGCGGCCGCGTGTCCGTCACCGACACGCCGTCGGCGGCGCGGCTGAGGCGCGGCTCCTCTTTACCTGGCGAACGCTTCGGGTCGAACGGGACGTTGTCGGTCACGTTCGCCGTGTCGCCGAGGAGCGTGTACTGCCGGAGCGTCGGGGTGATGATGCCGCGGTAGAGCCGGCCCAAAGCCTTGTACCCGCCGACGATTGAGAGCGCGCCGTGCTCGATCTGTTGAAGCACGTCGGGTCGGCCGTCCGGCCTCTGTATCTCCACGACGCGGCTCTGCTGGTCGATGGACGTGTTGTCGTAATCGACTTTGAAGGCTTCGTAGAGCAGCGCCAGCCCTTGAAGCGTCTCCGCCTGCGACTCGACCCTTATGTCGTCGTCGCCCGCGTCGTGCCACGCGCCGCGGTCTAAGCCGGGAACCGATTCGCCGCTCGCGTACTTCGTCAGCGTCGTCGGCCCTTGCGCGTAGCCGTCGATGTGGTTGAGGTTGACCGGGGCCATCCGCGCGTCGTCCAGATGACATGCGCCGTGCCAGACGCGGTAGCGGTCGTTGACGCGCACGTGGCACATCTGCGCGGGCAGAAAGTATTCGAGCGTCGGCTGCCAGACGTGGCGCTTGTAGACTTCCGTGCTGATCTGGAAGGGCTCGGTCTGGTAGTCGCCGTAGCGGACGACGTAGACGCCCGGCCTCTGCACCTTCGTGAAGTCGAAGCGGAAGTAACGGTAGCGCAGGAAGCGCCCCCACTCGGCGGGCGCGGCCTCAAGGACGTTCTCGAAGCCGCCGCCCTCACCTGCACGCATGAGCACGGCCACGGGGCGGCGCTGGTCGGACGGGTCGGTCTCGACGACGGCGACCTTCTCCTGCGAGGGGTGGTAGCCGACCTGCGAGACCTGCACGACCGGCTGGTGCTTCCAGCCCGGCAGGGCGCGCGGCGTCACGAGCCACTCGACGGCGTTCGCGGTCGCGCCCTTCGGCACGAGCGAGCGGACGACGAACCAGCCGTTGGTGTGCTGCGCGCGTCCGTCTATGAGTTGGAGGTCGCCGCCCCGCAGGCGCTCGACGACCAACGTCTGCCGCTCGTCGTCGGGCGCGACGGTCAGGCGGCGCCCCGCGGCCAGAGGCTCAATCTGATACCGACCCTCGCGGTCGCGGAAGAAGGGGCCGTTGGCCTGACGCGGGAAGACGCCGGGGCGCTCGTCCATGTAGAAGGACTTGCCGAAGAGGATGCCGGGGAACAGCTCTATCTGGAAGCCGACGCGCCCGACCCACTCGTCGGGCAGCGGCCGGTCGAGGTCTACGCTGACGCGGAAAGACTTCCCGTCGGGTTTAATTTTGAGCGTGTAGCTCAGTTCGAGGTCGGGGTAGACGATGGGGTTGAAGCCGCGCTGGTTCTTCTCGGGGTCGGGGTACTGCATGCGCACGCTGATCTCGCGCCGCCCGCGGTCAACCATGCGCTTGCCAACCTTCGGCACGGGCTCCCACTGCCCCGGCGTCGGTTCCAGACGCAGGTCGCCGTTCGTCGCCACGCGCAGCCCGTTCTGGATTATCCCGACCCCGCCCTGGTGGCTCTCAGGGTAATAGTCGTGCGCGAGCATCACGTTGAGGCCCGGCATCTCAAGGTACTCAAGCTCGTTGATGCGCAGCCCCGCCGCCTCGTCGTTAACCTGCGCGCGCATTGATGGAGAGACGACTTGGGACAGGACGACGCAGACGGCGACGATGAAGGAGACCTTCCGACAGATTCTCTTTGTCATCTTCTTCCAGGTCGGACTCCGGTTAAATCAGCGTTGTGTCTTGAGTAGACGAGAATTCGCCACAGAGACACAGAGGCACAGCTCGTCTTAACTGTGCTTTAGCCGTGTCTCCGTGTCTCTGCGGTGAAATTCAACCGGCTTAACTTTCCAGACCCGAGTCGCACGGCCCGTCGTTTCACTTCCCCGCGTACGAGACGCGCCAGACCGTGTTCGAGCCGTCGTCGGAGACGAAGAGCGCGCCGTCGCGCGCGACCGAGACGCCGACGGGGCGGCCCCACACGTCGCCCTCGGGCGTGACGAAGCCGGTCAGGAAATCAACGTACTCACCCGTCGGCACGCCGTCGCGCTGCGGCACGCGGACGACCTTGTAGCCGGTGCGCTTCGCGCGGTTCCAGGAGCCGTGCAGCGCCGCGAACGCGTCGTGCTCGTAGTCGCGCGGGAACTGCCGGCCCGTGTAGAAGGCCAGCGCCAGAGACGCCGAGTGCGACTGCAAAAGCACGTCGGGCGCGATCACCTTGTCGCGCAGCTCGGGCTTCGCGCCCGGGTGTCGAGGGTCTTGATTAGGCCCGATGTAGTACCAGGGCCAGCCGTAGAAGCCGCCGTCGCGCACGCGCGTGATGTAGTCGGGGACGAGGTCGTCGCCCAGCCCGTCGCGCTCGTTCACCGAAGCCCACAGCTCGCCCGTGCGCGGGTGGACGGCGATGCCGACGGCGTTGCGTATCCCCGACGCGAAGAGACGATAGCCCGTCCCGTCCGGCTTGTACTCAAGCACGGTCGCGCGCCGATCCTCGTTGTCCGAAGGGTTCTCCCAGACGTTCGTCAGCGAGCCGACCGAGACGAACATCCGCCGGCCGTCGGAAGAGAAGGCCACGTCGCGCGTCCAGTGCCCGCCGCCGCGGAGCTGGCCGCCGCCGGGCAGGTTGGGCACGACGACCTCCCTCGGCCCGCTCGCCTTCAGGTCGCCCGCGCGGTACGGGAAACGCACCACCGAGTCCGTGTTGGCGACGTAGACGTGCGTCGGATTATCGCCCGGCGGGTAGAAGGCGATGCCGAAGGGGCGTTGCAGGCCCTCCGCGAAGACCTCCACGGTCTCGGCCTTGCCCGCGCCCGCCGCCGCCGCCCTCAGCACGCGCACTCTGCCGGGGCGGCTCTCGGCCACGAAGAGGTCGCCGTTCGGGGCCGTGCGTATGAGCCGCGGGTTCTGAAGCCCCGTCGCGAACTCCTCGACCTTGAAGCCGGCGGGGGCCTTCGGCCACGCGCCCGCGGGTCGCGGGACGACGCGCGAGCCGGCGTCCACCGAGCGCGTCGCGTAAGGCTTCGGCATGTCGGCCGCGTTGATGCGGCGGCGCACGCCCGGCGCGTCCGTCGTCCAGTCGCCCAGAGCGCCCTGCCCCGCGAGCACGCCCTCGCGCCCCGCGGCCTCGGCGCGCTTCTGCTGCGCGAAGGCGCCCGTCTCGTCGCCCGCGCACGCCCACGCGAGCGCCGCGGTCAGCACGACGGCCGCCGCCAGAAACGTCTTCCTCGTCTTCTTCAACACACTTCCCTCCTTGTCTTGAAAGCCCGGCTCAATCTTTTTTTCGACGCGTTGTGTGCCATGTATAATGCCCGCGCTCTTCGTCTAACTCAAACCACGAACCTCCGCCCAGAGGGGCGAATAGGGAGTCATGCGCGCGATGAAACTTCTCCGTCAAAGGTTCTCGTCCCCCGTCCTCTTGCTTCTAACCGCCTTCGTCCTGTGCGCGCCCGCGCCGGCGCAGACCAATTCTCAGAAGACCGGCGGCGACATCTACTCGAAGAAGTCCGTGCGGGCCGCCATGCAGAAGGTCTTCGAGTGGCAGGTCGCAAACCCCGTCGGGATCAACTCGATGAACGCGAACCTGTGGGCGCGCGCGGCCTTCTACGCGGGCGTGATGTCGGCGCACAAGGCCACGGGCGACCGTAGGTATTCGGAGCAGGCGACGCGCTGGGCCGACAGCCGCGAATGGAAGCTCGGCGACCGGCCGCGACACGCCGACGACCACGCGCCGGGTCAGGCGTTCCTCGAACTCTACCTGCTGAAGAAAGACCCGCGGATGATCGAGCACACGCGCTCGGTCATCGACGCGATGGTCGCCAGCCCCCGGCCCGGGCGCGAGGACTGGTGGTGGTGCGACGCGTTGTTCATGGCGCCGCCCGTCCTCACGAGGCTGCACGGCGTGACGGGCGAGAGGAAGTACCTCGACTACCTCGACGCAATGTGGTGGGACACGACCGACTTCCTCTTCGACCCCGCGGAGGGGCTCTACTACCGCGACAAGAACTTCATCGGCAAGCCGAACGCGAACGGCAAAAAGGTCTTCTGGTCGCGCGGCAACGGCTGGGTCATGGGCGGCACGGTGCGCGTGCTCCAACACCTGCCGAAGAACCACCCGACGCGCGCGCGCTACGTCCAGCTCTTAAAGACGATGGCGGCCTCGGTCGCGCGCGTGCAGGGCGAGGACGGGCTGTGGCGTCCTTCCCTGCTCGACCCGACGGAGGCGCCCGTCCCCGAGACGAGCGGCACGGCCTTCTTCACATACGCGCTCGCCTGGGGCATCAACAACGGCCACCTCGACCGCAAGACCTACCTGCCCGTGGTGAGGAAGGGGTGGCGCGGTCTGCTGACCCACGTGCGCGAAGACGGCAAGCTCGGCTGGGTGCAGCAGATCGGCCTCGCCCCCGCCAAGGTCACCGCCGACGACAACCAGGAGTACGGCTCCGGCGCCTTCCTGCTGGCCGGCGGCGAGATGTTAAAGCTGAAGTAAGCCGACCGTCGGCGTTCGCCTTGGCGTTCGCTGCGGAGCGGCGGGCGCCTTGCTCATGCGCCGCTCCGCGGCGGTGACTTTCAGATAACGGCTGGCGAACGTGATGAAGGTCGGCCAGTTCGGGCCGGGGAAGTGGCCGCCCGCGTGCTGGCGGAAGGCCACGTCGCCTTCGACGAGCGCCGTCTCTATCGGCGGGAACACGTCCGTCCCCAGTCCCCTCTTACCCAGGAGCGCGTAGACGGGCGAGGCGGCCGCGGCCGCGAGGAACATGCCCTTAGCGTCCACCCAGCCGTCCCCTTCGGTCGCGCCCGCGCCGACGAAGACGGGGCGCGGGGCGCAGAGCGCGATCAGCTCGTGCGAGTCCACGGGCAGGTCTGCGGCCTTGAGCGGGCCCGCGTACTTCAGGAAGTTGCCGGCCATCCAGTGGTACTCGCCGGGGGCGGCGACGTTCTCCAACATCTCGCCGAAGTTGCGCCGGTAGAGGTTGAGGCCGCCCGCGCCCGACGAGCTGACGTAGGCGATGGCAAACCGCTGGTCGTAGGCCATCGCGACCGCCGCCGCCTTCCCGTAGCGCGAGTGCCCCGTGATGCCGACCTGCCGCGCGTCCACGTCCCTGTCCGTCTCGAAGTAGTCGAGCACGCGGCTCGCGCCCCACGCCCAAGCGCGCAGCGCGCCCCAGTCTTCGGGTCTGCGCGGCTGCCCCTCGTTGACGAGGCCGATGATGCCGCGCGTCAGCCCCGCGCCGTTGTCCGGCTGGACGCTCGTGGGGACGTAGCTCGCGTAGCCCCAGCCCTTCGCCAGAACCTGCTGCTGCCACGTCGGCCCCGGCGGCGGGGTGAAGCCCGGCGGCGGTCGCCAGTTCGGCGGGAAGACCCAGCTCAGCTCCAACATGACCGGCACGGGCCCCTGTGCGTCGGCGGGCGTGGTCAGAGTCAAGTCTATGTCAACCTTGACGAGCGGATACTCGGAATTATCCACGCGCCCCAGGAGCTTCTTGACGACGACGGGCACGTCGCCGTTCTTCTCCCTGCTCGTGCTCAACACCTCCCACTTCACGCCGGGCACCCTCTTCGGGACGTACCCGTAGATTTCGCGGTCGAAGTCCGTGACGATCTCCCGCAGACGTTTATCCCGCCACGCGCGCACGGTCGTGACGCGCTGGCCGTTCCTGAGCAACAGAGGGTCGGGCAGCTTCGTGTGCGGGCCGGCCTTCGACTCGTCGTAGTTGACCCCGTTCGGCGCGCCGGGGTTGCGTCCGTCCACGCCCGGCCGCAGACGCTCGATGCCGAGCAGTCCCATCATCCGCCGGTGATCCTCTTCGGCGGTCAGCTCAAACGGAGGAGTCAGAGCCGCGCGGCCGAGCGCGCGGGCGCGGTAGGATTCGAGCAGCGCGTCGTAGGCGGGCTTCTTCTGATAGTTCCGGTCGAAGGGCAGCGGCGAGTCGCTCGCGCCCTTTGTGAATTTCGGAATCCACGTGTACTTGTCCGTAAAGCCCCATGTCTGAAAGGCCGTACATTTCGGTTGGCGCAGGCACGCGTCGGCGACCTGCCGGTAGATTTCCGCCTGACGCCTTAAGGCCGCCGGGTCGGGACGGCCCGCGGGCAGCCGCACGTCCATCTCCGTGACGTGCACCTCAAGCCCGAGGGCCGCGAGGCGCGCGATGTTCTGCTCGATGGTGGCGAGGTCTTTGGCTTCGAGGTCAACGATGTGCGCCTGGATGCCGACGCCGTCGATGGGAACGCCGCGGCGCTTAAAATCTTTGACCATCTCGTAGACAGCGTCCGACTTCGGGTTGACGCCTTCGGTGTCGTAGTCGTTGTAGAAGAGTTGCGCGCCGGGGTCGGCCGCGCGCGCCCAGCGGAACGCCTGCTCGACGTAGGCCGTCCCCTTCCCCTTCAGCCCGATGCCCGGCTGGTCGTACCAGACCGAGGGCTCGATTGAGCCGTCGGCCAGAAAGACCTCGTTGACCACGTCCCACGCGAAGACCTGCCCGCGGTAATGCCTCATCACGCGCGTGATGTGTTCGCGCAGCAGCCCGGACATCTGCTCGGGTGTGAAGTTTCCTTTGGCGAGCCATTGCGGGTTGTACTCGCTCCAGAGGAGCGTGTGCCCGCGCACCTTCATCCGGTGCCTGCGCGCGAAGGCGACGAGGCGGTCGCCCGGCGCGAAGTTGAAGCGCTCGCGCGTGGGCCGGATGGCGCCCCACTTCAGGGCGTTCTCGCCCGTCAGCATGTTGAACTCGCGCGCCAGCGTCGCCGCGTACTCGGGCTCGTCCAGCAGCCGCGGCTCGACGGCCGCCCCCACCAACACGCCCGCGCGGTCTGCGTAATCGCGCAACGTCTGCCCGAGACAAACGCCGACGCCGACCGTCAACATCATGACGAGCGCGGC